>JAHECY010000021.1:0-40504 GCA_024641505.1 Gammaproteobacteria bacterium | reverse complement strand
CAATTCCCAATTCCCAATTCCCAATTCCCAATTCCTATTGAATGCTCCGCTAACGTTAATACTAGCTTGCTTTTCAACTATGTTAAGTATGATCGACAGGAATTCTCTGTGCGTGAAATAATTCCGAACCTTACTCCAATACCGTATTTATATTGCTGCAATAATTTTTTATGCGCTTCACACGGCACTGACCGAACCGACGCAAATATGGGCGATACGGATAAACCAATAGGGCTCAGTTAGCTTGTTTGCTATAATCCTTCAACAATTCCTTAATGGGATATTTATGGATCGCAGAAATTTCTTTCGTGCGCTGTTTCGGCAAACATTGGGATTGCTCGCTTTGCGACTTACGGGAAGTTTATCGACAGCCCCCCAAGTCGACGAACCAACACCATCTGACAATATTTTATATTTGTTCACGAACCCGGACAGCGCTATATATTTGGGGCAAAAATATCTTGAACGGCACGGTGGACTATCCGACGCGGGCCGTAACGCCATAAGCATTGGTCTTGGCCTGACAGGCGGTAACACGCTATCGCTTAATTTTGCGCAATCCAGGATCAGGGAAGATTTTCTTCATGGTGATACTATTTTGCTGAACGGTTGGATTTTAGCAAGAACCGAAGTATTGCTATGCGCACTGGCAGCTACCGGAAAATGTGAATAATTATCCCGACGTATGTTTGTAGATTTCCGCTCTCTGGATACCAGCCATGACATATCGGCAGATGTGTGCATCATTGGCGCGGGCGCCGCAGGCATTGCCATCGCTCGATCGTTTATCAACACCGGAATGGAGGTATGTCTGTTAGAAAGTGGCGGATTCGAGCCCGACACCGATATTCAATCTCTCTACACTGGGGACAGCATAGGATTTGAACAAACCGGCCCGGTTACTTGTCGCCTGCGCTACTTTGGCGGGACGACAAATCATTGGGCGGGACATTGTGCGCCACTGCGCGAGATCGACTACCAATACCGGCCTTGGATACCATACAGTGGCTGGCCAATCGGGCCGAAGGATCTCCTGCCCTATTACGAAGGTGCACAAGAAGTCTGCCAGCTCGGCCCCTACCAATATGATATGGACGCTTATCGCGATGGAGAGCGTAAATATCCTCCGGTACTCGAATCCAAGCTCACCCTTCGCTTCTGGCAGTACAGCCCCCCCACGCGATTTGGTAAAGTTTACAGAAAAGAGCTGGAATCCTCCCATAATGTAAAAGTTTACTTGTTTGCCAATGTCGTTGAGCTTGAAGCCAACTCAACCGCGACCGCTCTTCAACGGCTCAAAATTCAAACGCTGGAAGGGAAAACGGGTTATGCACGCGCAAAGTATTTTGTACTCGCCTGTGGCGGGATTGAAAATACGCGCATGCTTTTACTATCCGACAAGGTAGAACCTAATGGGCTTGGCAATGGGTCTAAATTGGTCGGTCGGTTTTTTCAACAGCATCTGGAATATCATGAATTGACCCGGGTACTGGCCAATGACCCCAATGCATTCGCTCATACGTTCAACCGATTCCAGAAGAATAATTACGTCGCCAGAGCGGAAATGAATGTATCCGATCATGCGCAAGCCCGACACGAAATACTCAACTGCGCGTTTACCGCCGACAATGTCTGGGGTTCCGGTTATCACGACCTGCGAAACATGTGGCATGAAATAAGGGAGGGTTCCTGGCCCGACGATACGGCGGCAAAACTCTGGGAAATCATGAAGGATTTCGATTCCGTTCTGGAGGGTGTATACACGCGCGCACGCGGCGATAATTATCTGGGAAATGCCATTAGTATTCCACTACACGTGCGTTGCGAACAATGGCCCAATCCTGACAGCCGCATATATTTAGGACCAAAGACCGACCGGCTTGGACTTAGACAAGTCGTTATTGACTGGCGCATAACGGAATTTGAAAAAAGGACAATCCGCACCAGCCTGCAACTCGTAGGCGAAGAACTCGGCCGACTGGGAATTGGCAGAGTAAACATTCCGCAATTTCTACTTGATGAAAATAATGAATGGCCACAGCCAATCTGGAACGGTTGTCACCACATGGGGACAACGCGCATGTCCGACAATCCCCAGCAAGGAGTGGTCGATCGAAATTGCCGTATGCATAGCGTCCACAACCTGTATATCGCAAGCAGTTCGGTGTTTCCTGTCAGTGGCTATGTCACGCCGACGCTCACGATTGTGGCGTTAGCACTTCGGATCGCCGATCACATTAAAGGTAAACTTTCTTAACAAACCCGAAACCTCGCCAGCATCGGCCGGTCATCTTGTCTTTGGAATAAACACCGAACCGGAGTCGCAGTCGTCGCATTGGGTATTCTGGCGAGTCATCGGAAAAATTTTCCAACCCCCTCGATGCAACCGCATTTAGCTTCCAGTCTCGACGCTGCACGCTTTAATCCATAACTAAGAAACTTTATGCAGGGTATTGGTAATATGGCGAATCGATTTCGCTCATAAAGTCAAGGACTACACCGGTTACTACTGGTCCATAAGGAGGATGCCATGAAAATTCTAAAAACTTTGCTATCCATAGCGTTTGCATTGGCGGTTGCGTTATTGTCGGTCGCGGCGCTGACACCAAACGAGTATTCAATCGAGAAGGAAATCGTCATAAGCAAAGACCGTGCCGAGGTATTCAGCTATATCAAACAGCTGCGGAACCAGAGCACCTACAGCGTTTGGGCTACGATGGATCCCAAGATGAAGAAGAATTTTCACGGCACCGACGGTACCGTAGGTTTTATTTCCGCCTGGAACAGCGAGCATGAAAAGGTAGGTAAAGGTGAGCAGGAAATCACGCGAATCGTGCCGAATGAGCGCATCGACACGGAGCTGCGTTTTCACGAACCTTTCGCAGCGACGGATTCCGCCTATATGACGACGCAAACCGTTTCCGACAACTCCACAAAAGTTACGTGGGGGTTTTCAGGCAGAATCCCCTACCCCATGAATATCCTTCTCCTAAGGGTGGATATGGACAAAGAAATCGGTAGCGATCTGGCGCGAGGGTTGTCGAATCTGAAAGTCTTGCTTGAGTCCCCCGTCCAAGACGACAACTCCTGATTCTAAGTGAAGGGGCAACTGGCGCGACAGGCTGAACAGCCATCTGCCTGGAGACGCCAATGACAGGTTAAGCCACGCAGGCCATCATCCGGGTCATTGCTATTATATTCAATACTATTATCCAGACTATTGATCAAAACCATCGTTATGGTAAATAGCCCGAGGATACTCAAATCACGCCCAGGGTACTCGAGACGGTGCGGGTAAGAAATATTAGGTGACAAGACTTTAATTTCGATTAGAATTTTTGCAGGAGCTTCAAGCATAATGGGGACACGGGCGATCGCGCGCATCGATTCGGTCGCAACTGGCACGCTGGGCACCTACCGCATACAGAGAGAAGATATCAATGGGTGCGTAATTCAAGGGGGTATATTGACATGAAACACTACCTGATGGGCGCTTCGTCCGCAACCGATACACCGTATGCCACGACATGGCTGGCGCACTCCGCGGTCAAGAGTGCGCTTCGCGCCTTCGGCACCATCAGCATATTCATGCTGGCGCCGTTGATCATTCCTCTGGCGGTGCTACTGGGATTGATTGCCATCATCCATGGCCAGTGGATATATATTGTGCTGAGCATAACCTGCGCCGCGCTCTGGTTCAGATATTTCACGCATCCGTTCGTCCTGCGTGATGGTGCTGATGGTTGATAATCAATCCACGCACAAGGGCTCGCAACTGAAATCAGCCCGAGTCGGCCCGCCGATTGGGGCGGTACACGTAACCGGATAGCGCATACTTTGCTTCCGGGCAACAATTGACCTATCATGGCGATCCATTTAATCGCGTGTTCACACGTTCTCAAAGTTATTGACGTAAAAGCAGCAGCAAACCATGACCACATCACGCACCATTCCCCCCGGCTACGCCGCCAGGTCGCGGCGTCTTCTCCATGTGACCGGCATATTCATCGTGCTCAGTATAAGCGCCTGTCAAAATCACCTGGTCCGTCAGGGTTACGAGGGCCCCGGAAAACCCGATAATGAAATTGCCCGTGTCATCGTTCCCCAGGAATTGGAAATTACTTACATCAACGGTCTGCAGTATGGAAAAGCGATGTTCGTCAAAGAGACGCGCATTGACGTATTACCGGGAAATAACGATATTGTTCTGGAATATCTGATTTTCTGGGATATTTCCAGCGATGATCATGAGAAAATCGTGTCGCAACCGTTTCTACTGCATTTTAACGCCGTGGCGGGTGCCAGCTACCGTGTTAGCTTCAAACAGCCCGAATCTCTGGAAGACGCCAGACTCTTCGCAAAAAAGCCCGACATACAGTTGCTCGATGATACGGGCAATCCCGTACCGTCGGCGGAATTGCGGTATCAATTGAGCGACGCCAGATTGATGGCGAGCTTTACCGAGAGCGCAACGGACAACTCTGCGTTGTCGGCACCAACGCCCGGATTGTTACCTGCCGGCGGCGTAAGTGCTCTGGACATGTTGAAATATTGGTGGCCACACGCCGATTCTCAACAACAGGAAGAATTCCGCCGATGGATCAATCACTAATGGGGGGATAAATGAACGGAACGTCCAGGGATGATTCGTTGATTGCGGAAATCTACAATTTCCGGCCGGTCTGCGCGCATCTTTCCACTTCCGGGCAACCCACTGCAGTTCAATTGCGCGCGCTGGCGCACAACGGTTACCAAACCATCATTAATCTCGCTGTGCATGATGATCCACGCTATTCGCTGCCTGATGAAGCCGGTCTGGTACAATCCCTAGGCATGGAATACGTGCACATCCCGATTCCCTTTGACCAACCTGCCGAGTCGCATCTACTCGATTTCTTCGAGGCTATGGACGACCATGCGGAAAAAATAATTCATGTTCATTGTGCCGCCAATATGCGGGTAAGCGCCTTACTTGGCTTGTATAACCGCATTGTTACCGGCCAGGAGACCGACACTGCATTTGCCCTGATGCGCTCGCTTTGGGAACCGGATTCCGCGTGGACAGGTTTTATAAATTCCATGCTGGATAAATACCGAACGTAACACTCAACCACGAGGGACTGTGGTGATGCATTCAAAATTTCCCATTTATAAAATAGCAAATTAATCGGCCATTCCCTGTTATAACTTGGCCGTATTTTTGCAGTAAATATTCACCCCCGGTGGGTGCATTAGCATGTGAGTAGCATATGAAAATCTGGGTTGATGCGGATGCCTGCCCTACCGTGATCAAGGATATCCTCTACCGTGCCGCGGAGCGTACTGCCATCGATGTGACATTGGTGGCCAACAGGCCATTGCAGATTCCGCCATCGCGATATATTAAGGCAATACAAGTGGCTTCAGGATTCGATATCGCGGATAACGAAATTGTGAAGAAGGTCGATCCGGGGGATCTTGTTATCACCAGCGATATTCCTTTGGCATCTGAAGTGATTGATAAAGGCGGGTTCGCCTTGAGTCCGCGTGGCGATTTTCACACCAAAGAGAATATTAAGGCCAGATTAAATATGCGCGACTTCATGGATACCATGAGAAGCAGTGGCATCCATACCGGTGGACCACCGCCACTCAACCAAAGAGACAAACAGTCCTTTGCTAATCACCTGGATAGTTTTATAACCAGGAGTCAGAAACAAAAACAATAAGTAACATCACTTTTTGTAGTTAGTCAGACGCGATTTCCCATAAGTTTTCTAGCCCTGAGGAACACATATGAAACAGCAAACTCAACTATCCGCGGATCAGAAAGCGGTGCGGCAAGTTGTTATGGACATTATCGAATATGGCAGTGTATATAATGTCGAGAAGCTTGACCGTCTTTATTCCGACAGCATGCAGGTGATTCGCGTGGCTCGAGACGGTAGCACTGTGGTTCTCGGCAAAAATGAAGTACTTCAATTCTTCATGGACAAGCGTGCCGCCAATACCAAGCCCGCACGCGCACATGCCGATTTCCATCATATCGAAGTCAATGGTGAAGAGGCGAAGGTGCTGGTAACTCGGGAAATGAAGTTGTTTGGCTCTCCGGAAAAGTCCGTATACAGTATCAGCTTGGCAAAGACCAACCGTAACTGGAAGGTGGTCAAGGAAACCGTGGTAGCGCGGGCATAAGGCCGCACGCTGAATACCGGTACGCAAACGTGACTGAAGTTTTCAAGGGCGGGAAATAGCATCGATTAATTTACTTGGCACCCATTACGGCGAGCAACCCAAGGAGAACAGAGCGCCATGAAAATACACGTACGCCGGACGGCGACCCATGAAGCGGAAAGAATTTGCGCTATCATACGCAGATCCATTATCGAAGTATGTGAATCTGACCATGAGAACGATCCCAAGAAACTTGACACGTTGCTGCAACACCATGATCTGATGCAGATTCAATCGTGGCTTACCGCAGACGACACCATCGGCTTGCTCGCCATGATTGATGAGCAACCGGTTGGCGCGGGATTTATCAGATTGACCGGCGAAATTATCCTCTGCTGTGTGTTACGCGAAGCATTGAACCGGGGTATCGGCACTATACTGCTGGAAGCCTTGATGGAAATCGCCGCAAACCACGGTATTGACAGAGTTTTTCTGACCAGCACCGGCACCGCCAAAACCTTTTACGAATATCATGGCTTCACGGCCTGCGGCGCGCCCTGCGCATTCCACGGCACGACAGGTTATCCTTTCAATAAATCGCTGCACCCGACACACGACCTCGCGCATGACCATCGCCGGCACCCTCACTTCGTCCGACCAAAATAACCTAATTTACCGGGCTAGACGGCATTGCCGCGGCCCGACCCGATCGACACCTAAGCACCAACTTCAATCGCCATCCGGAAGAGGGGTGTTGACGGTTTTCCAATTACGGGTAGTGGCAACGACACCCCGTTTTTTCTCGAAAAAGTTATTGGATAATTTTGTTTTATCGTACCCATTCGGGCGGTACGGAAAAACTCCCGCCCGACAAGCTCCCACTCATCCGTGCCGGAAGCCGGTGACTCCAGTGCGTCGAGGACGGACTGGCATGGTACTTCGGACAGAAATACCCCATGCAGTTTCGTTGGATCAATGCGGTGCCTCACCGCATATGGATTTGAAGCGGGTGGTTACTGAGTTTTCACTTACAGCCCATGCGTGGCTTTGGTGACGCCGCGTCGCGAGCAATTCTGGACGCGACGAGAGCGATCCCACTGGGTCCGAAGCGGCGGCAAATTCACCCCGGAGAGCCTTCAGCCTTTGGTTTTCTTTTTCGCTTTCAAGAATTTTTTCTCTTTAGGCGCTTTTTTATCTTTGGAAAATTTCTTCTCCTTGGAAAACTTCTTCTCGTTGGGTGCAGCTGCTTTGTCCTTTCGTGCCGCGGGAATACCTAATTTTTCCGAGCCACCGGCGGATTTGCGAGCGGCATGTGCCCCCTGGCTTTCGGAACGCCCCTCGGAGCGTCCTTCGGAGCGTCCTTCGGAACGTTGGTGTTGCCCCCCGGTACGCTGATGTTGCCCTTCCGGTCGTTGACGATGTCCTTCGGGACGATAGCGCTCACCGTCCGGCCGATGCCGCTGACCTTCCGGTCGCTGACCCTGACTCTCCGAACGATACCGTTCTCCATCCGGTCGTTGGCGCTGGCCTTCCGAACGGTAACGTTCACCATCTGGTCGCTGCTGACGCTGGCCTTCTGCACGATAACGCTCACCATCCGGTCGCGGACGTTGTCCCTCCGGGCGGCGCCGCGCTCCTTCCGCGTGTGAACTATGCTGTTCCGACCAGCCATGCCCCTGGTCTTTGACGCGGGAAATATTCAATACACAATTGGCGACCCGCACCCGTTTAAGAACTGCTAATACTTCCTTAGGCATGCCCGCAGGCAAATCAACGGTACTGTAGTCGTCAAAAATGCGGATTCGTCCGATATACTCACTGTCCATACCCACTTCATTGGCGATAGCACCGACAATATTTCCGGGATTGACATTATTACGGGCACCAACTTCGATTCGATAGCTCTCCATATCCGCATCGAATTCCGACTTTCCCCGAGTTTTACGTTTTTGATCCGGGCGCTCCGGACGTTCCGAACGCGTACGTTCCCCCCGGCTGCGGTCACCTCGGTCACCTCGGTCACCTCGGTCACCTCGGTCACCCCGGTCACCCCGGTCACCCCGGTCACCCCGGTCACCCCGGTCACCCGTGGCGTCTTTACGTTTTACTTCATGCTTCAACAGCAAGGGACTATCGGTATGCAGTAATTTCGCCAGCGCCGCGGCCATATCCAATGCGGGAATGTTGTGCTCCGTCTGATATTGTTCCAGCAATCCATGATATTCCCGCCACTCTTCAGTGGCCAAAGTATCGCTGATGCGTTGAAAAAAATCGGCCACGCGTTTATCGTTAACCACTTCGTTGGTAGGCAACTCCATCAATTCGATCTGTTGCCGGGTCGCACGCTCAATGTTACGCAGCATATTTCTTTCGCGTGGCGCCACGAATAATATAGCGTCACCACTGCGTCCGGCGCGACCGGTACGGCCGATACGGTGCACATAGGATTCGGTGTCGTAAGGTATATCATAATTGATCACATGGCTGATGCGCTCCACATCCAGACCACGAGCCGCGACATCCGTGGCGACGAGAATATCGAGTTTTCCTGATTTGATACTGTCTACCGTGCGTTCACGCAGCTTCTGGGCAATATCGCCATTGAGCGCCGCCGCGGCATAACCACGGGCCTGCAGTTTTTCCGCCAGATCCACGGTCTCAGTTTTGGTACGCACGAAGATCAGCATGCCGTCGAAAGGTTCAACCTCCAGAATACGGGTCAAAGCATCGAGTTTATGCAACCCACTGACCAGCCAGTAACGCTGACGAATGGTTTCCGCAGTCGTGGTTCTGAGCTTGATGGTGACTTCTTCGGGGTCATGCAGATATTTCTTGGCGATACGTTTAATTTCATTAGGCATGGTGGCCGAGAACAAAGCGATCTGGCGTTGTGGTGGAGTCTGCTCCAACACCCACTCCACGTCGTCAATAAACCCCATGCGCAGCATTTCGTCGGCCTCGTCCAGAACCAGGCAGGACAGCCTGTCCAATTTCAGGGTGCCACGGCGCATATGGTCCATGACCCGCCCCGGCGTGCCCACCACCACATGCACACCACGCTTTAATTGCCGAATCTGACTACCGTACTCCGCACCGCCGTATATCGGTAATACATGGAAACCGGGCATATGCGCGGCATAACGCTGAAACGCCTCGGCCACTTGAATCGCCAATTCCCGGGTGGGTGCCAACACCAGCACCTGGGGCTCGGCACGCTGCAAGTCGATGCGCGACAAAATAGGCAATGCGAACGCAGCGGTTTTACCCGTGCCCGTTTGCGCCTGCCCGAGCACATCTCTTCCTTGCATCATGTATGGTATTATCAACGCCTGAATCGGCGATGGCGTTTCGTAACCGACTCCATCCAACGCGGTAAGTACCGGTTCAATAAGGGATAAATCGCGAAATCCGAGGGACGCGGGCGCTGGCAGAGACATGAAAGGCTCCTGGAAAAAAAAAGGACAAATAGCAGATAATCGAATAAGCGGAAAACGAAGAGCCGCGGACCTAAAACGCTGAGGATTATAACGGTTTTTAGTGGCTAATGCATGTACTATTTTGGTCCCAACACTGAAATCCGGCCCTGCACCGGGCATGGAAATACCAGGCTCAATTACTTCTTTTTAGTACCGGACAGCATTGCCTCGTTCAGGGTCCGCCGCCAATCCACATTCACAAAGATGGTCATCTTCATATTGGGATGGATCGAGCATTGCACATCGACCACGGGGGTTTTGTCATTGAATGTCACGGTCTCTTTGCTACTGGGCGCAAACTTGCCCAGATTGAATTCGGCGCCCTCCGTGTTGCTGAACACATTATGAGTAACGTTGTCCTGGTTGACGAAATCCACGGTGTCTCCGGGATTGATGGCGATATAAGGCACACTGAACTGACGATCCTGCTGGCTGACAACATATCTATCGGCATATGCACCGGACGTCCAAAACAACGCAAGCACCAATGCTGCATAACAAATTTTCATATCTTTACCACCCTGCCCTTCATGACACATACCAACGGTTCCGCCACTAAGGGGCAACCATACTCAAATTCGGATCGGTTTTCCCGGAAAGCGCGCGCAGGAAGGCGACGATATCCCAGACATCCTGATCCGATAATTTCCCGATCATCATATTGGGTGAGAGATTAACTTTACTATCTCCCCCTTTCGCGTAGTGACGCACCACCTCTTCCAAAGTCTGCGCCGATCCATCATGAAAGTAAGGTGCGGTTTCGGCGACGTTGCGCAGCTGTGGAGTTTTGAAAGCTCCCTTGGCCATGGGAACCTTACTGTGGTAATACCGGCCCAAATCTGGATTTTTTTCATCGAAGGATTTCAAACCGATATTATGAAAACCATTGTCGGAAAAATTCGGTGGCTGATGACACACGGCACAGTTACCTTTATCCGGGCGCACAAACAATTCGTAACCATGGACTTGCTGCGACGTCATCGCTTTTCTGTTGCCTTCCACCCAATAATCGAACGGTGACTTATTGATGACTACCGCGCGCTCAAACATGGCGATGCTGCGCTCCAACGTGCTCTTGGATATGCCGATACCCGGATAGGCATTTTCAAAGGCCCTGACATATTCCGCATTAGCACGCAATGTTCCCAGCACATTGCGGGTGTTGTTCGCCATTTCATCGGGATTATTGATGGGGCCAAGGGCCTGGACTTCCAAAGATTGCGCCCGACCATCCCACATGAGTATTTCATAGAATCCGGCATTGATAACCGTGGGTGTGGCGCGCCCGAGCACTTTGCCTTTATGTCCCTTGGCAGTGGGCAGCCCGTCCGCCCAACCTCGAGTCGGATCATGGCAGGTGGCGCACGACATATTGCCATTGCCGCTTAACGACGGATCGAAAAATAACTTTTTCCCCAACTCGACGCGTTTTTTATCAAAGGGATTCGAGGCTGGAGAAGGCGCGATATCCGGCAGGCGCCAACTGGCCGCGGGAATGTGTCCGGGAATCTTGTACTCCTCCGCAGCATTTGACGCCACGTAGGGCGTCATTACCGCAAGGGCGGACCCAAGGGCATATCTGCCGACGATAGAAAAAGTCTTTTTATAAATGACGTGATTTAATGATCGACGTGTTTTCATTTCCATGCCCCACATCTCATTGCCCCGTGGAAATCCTGCATATTTATTATCATGGCCTGATTACTATTTCTGAACAATTCTGTCGATATGCCATCAGCGACCAATGGTAGCATAAAGTGCTGATAAATAAACACGTTGCCGCGCCAAGGATATGTGCGCTTGATAAAATGGTGTATGAGTAAATAATGATTTACAGAAATACTGCGCTAGACACTAACAACGGCGTGAGTTTCACCGTGTGCTAACGTGATGCCTGATGCAAAACCGCAAATTTCGTAATTTTGAGATTGAGGGCGACGCCTGTGCTCATGCGTTGCTCACAGGGATGGCGTTGGCGCGAACCACGAAAGCTTTTCATGAAGAGTCACGACATCGCCCACGATAATCAACGTCGGCGGCTGAATATCCATCCCCCGTGTTTGCGCGGGCATCGTACCCAAGGTACCGATGTGAATTTTCTGGCGTACCGTTGTACCCTGTTCCACCAGCGCCACCGGTGTGTCTTCGGCCATGCCATGAACCTGCAACTGTCGGCAAATTTCCGACAATCCTTTCAGTCCCATATAGAAAACCACGGTCTGCTGCGGTTGTGCCAGTGCCGGCCAATTGAGATCCAGGGTTCCGTCTTTCAGGTGGCCAGTGACAAAGACCACGGATTGCGCGTAGTCTCGATGCGTGAGCGGGATGCCGGAATAACTCGCGCAACCCGCAGCGGCGGTAATTCCCGGCACCACCTGGAACGGCACTTTATGCTGCGCCAAGGTATCGATTTCTTCGCCACCACGCCCAAAGATAAAGGGATCGCCGCCTTTGAGACGCACCACCCGTTTACCTTCCTGAGCCAGGCGCACCAACAGCTCGTTGATACCTTCCTGTGGCACGGTATGCTTGTCACGCTCTTTACCGACGTAAATATGATCCGCGTCGCGCCTGGCAAGCTCTAGAATTTCTTTGGACACCAGGCGATCGTAAACAATGACATCCGCCCGTTGCAACAGCCGCAATGCACGAAACGTCAACAAATCAGGATCCCCGGGACCCGCGCCCACCAAAGCAACTTCCCCCAGATCTTGATCGGCTCCCAATCCGTCCGTTATCGCTTGCTGCAAAGCGACGGTGGCGGGTTGTTCGCGGCCGGTCAACATCATTTCCGCGATCGGCCCCTGCAATACCGCTTCCCAAAAACGTCGCCGGGCGTCGATCGTAGTAAATCGTTTTTTTACCTGGTCGCGAAAACCTCCGACCAATGTCGCCAGTTTCCCATAGGAAGCTGGAATCAGCGTTTCCAAGCGCGCGCGCAGCAAACGCGCCAGCACTGGTGAAGTGCCGGCACTGGAAACCGCAATAATTATCGGCGACCGATCGATGATCGAGGGCATGACGAATGTGCACAGCTCCGGTCGATCCACCACGTTAACGGGAATGAATGCCTGGTTCGCCGCGGCGGCGACTTTACGGTTCACCGCCTCATCGTCGGTTGCCGCCACCACCAGGCATTGGTTCACCAGATGGTGTGCCGAAAACTCCTGCACCACCTTATGAATGTCGCCATTCGCGGCAAGCTGTTCCAGGCGCGGATCAAAGCTTGGGGCAACCACGGTAATGGTGGCTCCGGCCTGACGCAGCAGGTTGACCTTGCGACATGCGACATCGCCACCGCCTGCCACAAGACAGGGGCGGCCTTGCAAATTCATGAATATTGGCAGCAAATTCATTCGATCGTTTATCCGTATTGCAGGTTTAACACCGTCTAACGCACATCGGTGGCGCTGATCGCTTTGGTGACGACTTCACGGGTCAGATGCGGCGCGAACAGTTCAATAAATTCAAACATGAAGCCACGCAGATACGCGCCTTTGCGTATCGCCAGGTACGAGGTGCTCTTCTCGAAAAGATGCCCCACGTCGATCATGCGTAGATAAATATCCCGATGCGGTTCAAACGCAATCTTGGCGAGTAATCCCACCCCCAGCGCCAGTTCCACATAGGTCTTGATGACGTCCGCGTCCAGCGCGGTGAGTACCACGTTGGGCATGACATTGGCCATGCGGAAGGCACGCTGTTCCGGAGAATCCTGCGCCGTGACGAAATCATAGGTGACGATGGGAAAATCCGCGATATCTCTTAAGGTCAGCGGGCGCTTGATCCTGAGCAAGGGGTGATCGGAAAGCACAATCAGACAGCGATTCCAGTCATAACACGGCAACGCCGCCAAGCTGTCGCGCTGCCCGACCAGTCCTTCACTGGCCAAAGCAAAGTCCACTTCGCCGTTTTCCGCCATCTCAATGATTTGCGCATTATTACCTTGATGAATATGCAGGTTAACATCGGGATAACGTTCGGTGAATTCCTTAATCGTTTCCGGCAATACATAACGTGCCTGGGTATGCGTGGTGGCGATCGAGAGTGTGCCCACCACTTCGTTGGTATATTCAGTGCCAATTTTCTTAAGGTTTTCGACTTCTTGCAGGATCCGTTCGGCAACGTGAATGACTGCATGTCCCGGCTCGGTAATGTCGACCAGGCGTTTGCCGGTGCGCGTAAAAATAGGTACCCCCAGCTCATCTTCCAACAAGCGGATTTGCTTGCTGACTCCCGGCTGTGAGGTATGCAGAATTTCAGCGGCATCAGTTACGTTCAAATTACAGCGTGCAACCTCCCGAATATAACGCAACTGGTGAAGTTTCATGGTGTCACCTATATGAATAATTATTATGATTATGTATACCAATATTCCTGCTAATTCTAAATGGAGAAATGAAGAATGCAACGGAAAAACATCCTTTTCTTTCTGGCAACGTACACCATACCTTATGAACACAGAGGATAAACCGGCGCAAGATCCTGTGCTGCATTTTTGGCTACTGCCCTTGGCATGCTTGGCCGTGGGCGCCATTGTTCTCGGCAGCGGCACCAATCAAGCCCTATTTATCGTGCTGAATCGGATGGCGGCATACACCGGTGGTGGTATTTGGGCGAATCTAACGCTGCTTGGGAATTCGTTGGTCGCCCTGTGCCTCCTCGCCCCACTGGTCTACCGCCGCCCGGATGTTTTATGGGCTGCCTTGATTGCCGCATTGTTGTGCGCGGCGGGGGTATATGCGCTGAAATTCGGCTTGCACCTGGATCGGCCGGCGGCGGTGTTGCCCGCGGACAGCTTCACGATCATTGGCGTCACCTTGCGCCAGAAGTCCTTCCCGTCAGGACATAGCGCCACGGCGATGTGTCTCGCCGGTCTGCTGTATTTCACGTTCAGATCCGTCCCCTGGCGCAGCCTGGTGATCCTTGGCGCAATGGGCACGGGTTGGTCCCGCATCATCGTGGGTGCCCATTGGCCCGTGGATGTGCTGGGCGGTTTCCTGGTGGGCTGGTTGTGTGCCGTGGCCGGCTTGTGGCTAGGGCAAAAATGGCGCCATGCATGTCTGGGCTGGCGGGAGCATGCGCTGGCAGCAGTGTTCATGTTGGCCCCGGTCGCCTTGTTTTTTCACGCGGATACCGGCTATCCGGCATCGGATCATTTGCGTTACCTTATCGCCGGCACCGCCCTGGCGCTGGCGCTGAACAACGCACGACGGCGTTATGGCGCAGCAGGTGAACGAGTGCTTTCCGGAATCGACAGAGATCTGCGGTAACAACCGTGAACCGAACACGGGTGACAGGCGCAATTACCAATCCGGTCCAAACATCGCCCCCCCGGTGTTCGCGCCCATGGATAAACCACGGCCCGGAAATTACCGGTGCCTGTCCACATTTACGCGTGTCTTCATACTTCAATGGCATTACAATCGACGTCTCACATGCACGGACAGGATTACCATGCATATCATGGCTTTGTCGGGCAGCCTCAGGCGCCATTCCTATAACACCGCGCTGTTGCGCCATGCCGCACGGCACGCGAGTAATCAACAGCACATTGATTTGTTTAGCGGTTTGGAAGCGATACCCGCTTTTAATGCCGACCACGTGGATACACCGACACCCAATACCGTCGACGCTTTTCGCACTGCACTCCAGCAGGCTGACGGGTTACTGATCAGCACGCCGGAGTATGCCCATGGCATTCCCGGCGCCTTGAAAAACGCCCTGGACTGGGTAGTGGCTTCCGGGGAACTGGTGCTAAAACCGGTCGCGGTCATGAGCGTATCCACCACGGAACTTGGCGGCGCCAGAGCACACCATGCGCTGGTGATGGTGTTGCACGCCATGAACGCCCGGGTAGTGGTGGAGTGTTCCTTGAATATCGCGCATGCCAAGCGTAAATTCGACCCCAGTGGCATGCTCCTCGACGTTGACGCACAACACGCGCTGCAGGCCAGCATGGCGGCATTTTCTCGCATGATTTCAGCGGAGAAATAACATTGGCCGCGCCCGCGGCAATACCCGCGCCACCCTATTATGCCGTTACCATGACCTCGCCGCAAAACCAGCAACAGCTCAGGGATGGCGCTCCAGAATCCGTACCAGGGCCGCACCACCACCCACGTACAACAACTCATGGGCCGGCAATTCAGGCAATTGATCCTTCTTGGTAAAAATGACATCACCCGGCGCCACGGTATCGGTTTTCGGGGTCACGGCCTGCCGATACACGGAGAAACTGGGTGTATTAATGCGCCACATCTTTACCGGCAATTTTTGTTCCCGTGCCAACAGGGCCGCATGCTTCACCGGCGCCTGCAATAGTTCACCCACTGCCGGCAGCAATAGTGTATTGATACCTATCACCAGCAGAAAACCACTGGCCACCAGTTTTGTTTCAATGCGCAACCGGCGGTCAATGAGTAACGCCATCAGCACTGCCAGCACCACAATGAAATAGCCCCGATAGCCCGCGCCGAACACTTGCGGATAGGCGATCAGCGCATCACGAATAAACGGATCCTTCACCGAATGCAGCTGCGCGGCGATCAATTCCGGGATAAATATCAATAACCCCGTCAGTAATAACGCCGGCAGCAAAGCCCAGAATCGATTCCGCACCGCATCCAAATACAAGGCGCTCAGAATAAACAATCCGCTCAACCCATAATTCACGTAATGCGGTAACTTGGTCCCGGAAAATGAAAAAAACACCAGCACGAACATGAACCACAGCGCAGCAAACAATTTCAGATCATCTTCACGAAACGTGCGCAGCAGGGAAAGCGCGCGCAACCCGGCACTGGTAAACGGCAGCACTCCGATCAGCACCACGGGCACATAATAGAAAACACTGCCACCATGCTGCTCCATGGGGCCTTGAAAACGGTCTAGATTATGTTTGAAGAAAAACCCGTCGATAAATGCCTGCCCTTCATGCAAATACTGCAACACATACCAGGGCAGCGCGATCAACAAGAACAATGGAATTCCAATCGGATGTAACACCATGCGTAACCAGATACGCCATTCCCGTTTCCAAGCAAAAAACAACAGGCTGACCGCCCCAGGCACCAGAATAGCCACCGGACCCTTGGCGAGAAAACCGAGCGCGGTCAAAGCATAGACACCCAGCAACCAGCGCAGCTTACGCTCGATGATATACAAATAAAGGCTGAACATGCTCATCGCCAGCAACATGTTCAGCAATGCATCAGCAGTTGCCGCTTTACCGATGACGGTCACCGCCACGCTAAGCGCGGCAACCAATCCGGCATACAGGGCTGTCACCTCGTCGGTGACCCGGCGCATGAAGAAAAACAACGCCAACACCCAGATGCTGGCGGCCAGCGACGACGGCAGCCGTAACGCAAATTCGTTGAGCCCGAACAGAGTAACGCTGGCAGCCTGCAGCCAATAAATCAATATCGGCTTGTCATACCGGGGTGCGCCGTTCAAATAAGTGGAAATAAAATCGTGGCGTTCAAGCATTTCACGAGAGGCTTCAGTGAATGCGCCCTCATCCAGATCAAACAGCGGCACCGCCCAAGTGCCATAAAACAGGCTGATCAGTAACGCGGCACCGAGCAGGATTCCCGGATGCAAAAATATTTTAGACACAGAACATCCCCATCACTGACACCACGTAAAAAAACATATCCCGTCGAGAACTTCTTCAGGTCCGGGGGCGGAAATTCCTGGGAGTTTACGGGCTGGATGTCGGATTGCAAGCACCATTTACTGCAGGTTCACGCTCTCCAAGCCGACACCCGCGGGTCACCTGCAATAGCGGCGCATCTACAACCGGTAAAATAACCACAACAATTTCACGTTAAAGAAACCAGCATATTCGGTCGAATTAATAACTGTTAAACCAGCAGCACCGATTTATCGTATTCCACTATATTGTTAATGCTATATCTACCCGATAAATCACAAAGTCAAAACAAACGTCGCGGTAGGTCAAGATAATTACGGTTGGGTTGGGCGTGTATGAAAAAATCCTTAACTTCACTTTTCAATAAAGATCAGGCTTTAAAGGCCTCTATTGATAAAATTCCCCCGATCACATTGGCAACGCCCACTTACCACAAGGATAAATCCCGGAAGAAAATAATCACTGATTTGCCACGGGAACATTGGCAAGGTTATGCCGGTCACCCGTTCGAACTGTTGTCTTCGGTCATCGCCTTTCTGGCGCCCTTGAATCGTGAAGTGCTGGCGCCGGCTAAACGGCTGGAGATGACCCATGGTATTCGCAAACTGGTCTGCCATACCATCAATAATAACTACATCAAGTACCTTTCCGAAGAAGAATTCCCGGTACCTGAAACTCGCCGCAGACTTTTAAGCGCAAGCATTCAAATGCTGGAACAGATCGCTGTCAGCTACAAGCACCTGTTCCGGGACGCGCTGAAACAGGCGCGCGAATACAGTACTTCGGGCATTAACTTAACCCGCGAGTGTAGTTTTTGCCTGCTGGAGAACATCGTAACGCTGCAACGTTTGCATGCCCTGTCGAACAGACAACTACCGCGTCACTTCTGGGGAGAACTGAATCAGGTTTTCATGGTAAGCAGCCACTTGCACGACGCGTCCACGCTATACGAGATCACAGGATTTCTGAAGCTCAGCCGAAAACGCGATGCTGACCTGATCATTTACAGCGGCGATCAACCCAAAAGTGCACGGCATTTGTTTCTTGGGGCGCAATTCTTCGGCTTATGCGATGCCTTTGCGTGGCCGCCGCAGTACTTGCACATGTTCGATGCTTATACCTCGCTGATGCGTATCGATCAATTGATTACAGAATACCAGGGGGATAATCTCGAGGATGGCCAGCTTATCGTGTTCTCGGACCAGAATCGCTCACCCAGCTTGTTATTAAACAGCAAACGTACCGTGCCGGCGGTGATCATCGATCTGATTCCCGTGCATAAACTCATAACTTCCGATCTTAATGCACTGCAACCTCAGGGCAACTCCCTGATTTCCCCGGCGCTGGGGACTCTGGTCGAGACCGACAGATTACCGTTTCTGCAACTGGCACGCAAACGCCTGCATCCGCAGATTCGCATGGAAAATCGCCTGCCCGTGGGCGATAAATGCTATCTGCGACTGTTTCACGGTTTCCGCGACTGCCACCACCCGCTGTCGAGCCTGAGCGAGGAGCGCTATACCCAGTACATGAAGAAAAATATGCTGAGTCACATGTTGGCGGAAAATTCCGCGGGCATCGGCGAGGACGAAGCTTCCATTGATGCGGGCCGCTGGTACCTGATGGACGAAAGTCCGGGCGGTCTGCGTATTCGCACGCGGGAAACCCGGTTTACTTCCAATATTTTCATGGGGCAGATGGTAGCGTTTCAGAAACTGCAGGATGATGACAACAGCAAACCCATGCTTGGGTATATCTGCCGTATTCAGCGTCAGGAAGACAATGATCTGGATCTCGCCATTACCAAGCTATCCACTTACGGCGAAGGCGTTTTTCTACGGGATCCCGCCTTAGGCATGGACGCGCCGGTGATCATCGGATATCTGGCACACGAGGATACCAA
Organism: Gammaproteobacteria bacterium; assembly: GCA_024641505.1. Taxonomy (GTDB): domain Bacteria; phylum Pseudomonadota; class Gammaproteobacteria; order SG8-11; family SG8-11; genus UBA6920. Next base: position 21,315 of record JAHECY010000021.1, on the reverse strand, counting down.
GCGCTGGATGCTGATCGTCCATGCCAAGTTTAAAATATCCAAGGGCAAGACCTTACTCATGGAAAGGGGCAATCGTTACCAGAAAGTCATTGTCGGGAACCCGGTTATCACCCAGCGTGAGTTCATCTGTTACCACTTGCAAGCGGCTGCCGACACCAAGGATTGAATTGTTACCATCCACTGCCACTATCTCCCGCCACGGCGCGTAACACCCAATATCATCGAAAAACGGAACCCGTGACAGCGCAAGCCCTTGCACTGCGCCTTTACCAAAAACAGGCAGCATTTTTCGCCTGTCGCTCTACCACGTCAGGGACAATTCGTCCAGCGTACTATTCACACACCAAACTTCCTGCCACCTCCGAGTATTTTGTTTCAAATACTCCCCTCAGTGTGCGTCACTTGTTAAACTACTATGGCCTTGGGAATTCTTCCCAAGCGTATGAATCTCGTTGTCATTCTGGTTTGGAAGCGGCAGTTTGTTACAGACACCACTGGAAATACCTATCCCGCGCTACGAACATTTCGATGTTCCGCCTTTGCGGACGCCAGCGGCGGTGTGGCCTTCTTCCCTGACCAGCGGCATCGTCATCACCGTCGCGTGGTTATACGGATTGGGTCTAATTCTCAGCGCCTACGAGGCACCATTCGAATCGTCGCTGGTGGTTAATCTCGTACCCGCACCGCCGAGTGCACCGCAACAACCGGCGCCGCCTCCCAAACCTAAGCCAAAACCAAGGCCCGCACCGAAACCGGTACCGACCCCCATACCAAAACCTGTTGAAAGTCTACCGGCCGAGCCAGAGCCGATCCCGGAGCACACGCAAGATCCGGAACCTGAGCTGACGCCACCGTCGGCAACGCCGCCGATGACACCGCCGGAGCCCACGACGCCGCCAGCGCCTACCGTGGTACGCATGTTCAGTCTGACGCAGCGTCCCGTGCTGATATATCAACCGGACCTTCATTCCTACTATCCGAAAACATCGCAAAAAAACGGACTGGAAGGCTTCGTGGAAATCGAATACCTCGTGGGCCCCGCGGGCACCGTTGACGACATTAGAATCATAACAAGCGGCGGCGAAGCCTTTGACGCCGCCGCCACCGCCTGGGCTCGCGACATGAAGTTCAAACCCGGCTACATGGGCAATCAAGCGGTATCGGTCTGGATCAGGCAAAAATTCAAATTTGATTTGCAATAGTGGAAGTAACTTTTACGCCAGGGAGAAAAACAGTGAGAGTCTGTGATAAATCGGTTCAATGCATGGTTATCCCCATCGTCGTGTCGTTGTCCCTGCATACTGCCGTTTACGCCCAAGACACCGTATTGATCCAGGGCACGATCTGGGAGAAAGGCTCGCGCGCGGCGCTAGAAGGCGCGGATATATTCGTGATCGAAGACAGCGAAATTAACACCCAGTCAGACAGCCAGGGGCATTTTGAAATTCGGATTCCGCAATCGGGCATTTATCACCTCACCGGTACCGCCTACGGTTTCAACCAGGCACAGCCAGTGACCATCAATCCGGATGAGGACACGCCCAGCGGCATGATTGATTTGTACCTGTCGCCAAGCCTGGTACTTCCCGATGTCACCATTGTTGGTCATCGCAACCCCGACCGCGTCAGTAAAACAGTGATCACCGGTAAAGAACTGGAACAAGTGGCCGGCAGTAACGGCGATCCACTGCGTGCCATACAAGCCCTGCCCGGCGTTACCGTGGCCAACGACGGCAGCGCTGCTCCGGCCATTCGCGGCAGCCGGCCCGGTGATAACAGCTACGTGGCGGATGATTTGCTGGTCGGCTATTTGTACCACTCCGGCGGTTTCGCCAGTGTATTCCACGCGGATTTGGTTAGTGATTTCAATATCTACGGTGCCGCCTTCGGTCCCGAGCATCTGGACACAATCGGCGCGGCATTGGACATTTCATTGCGCGATCCGCGCACGGATCGCTTCGGCGGCAAAATGAATATCGGTCTAATCGGCTCCGACGTGCTGATTGAAGGTCCGGTCACGGAAAACCAGTCGTTCTATCTGGCGGGACGCCGCAGTTATTTCGATCTGGTAATCAAGGAAGTTTCGGACAAGAAAGAAGGCTATACCATTCAGATTCCCCGCTACTGGGATTATCAAGGCAAGTACGTGTGGCAACTGGCGCCCAATCACACGCTGCGCGGACATATAAGCGGCGCTCGCGACACTATTGCATTTTCCATCGCGGACAATTCCGAAATCGCCGAAGATGAACCAGACCTGGTAGGCAACTCCAATTTCAGCTCCCAATACCACCAACAAGCCATCACTCTGGACAGCACGCTTGGCGACGGTGTTAAAAACAAGCTGATCGCCGCGCATCTGGAAACCGGCAGCGATTTTAAATTAGGCAGCGCCGGCCAGGCCGATGTTACCCAGAACAACTATTATCTTCGTGACAAATACTGGTTTCCTCTGGGAGTCGACCATGATGTATTGCTGGGGACGGATCTATACCGGATCAGTGTGGACATCGATCTGGCATTTCGCAACGCACATTGCACAGAGTTTGCTCCGGAGTGTGATCTGTCTTCCGCCGAACGCGCCCGATTGCGGGAAAAATTATGGATCAGCGGTGCCAATATCTATATCAAAGACCGCTGGCATTTCGCCGATAATTGGACCTTAGTACCCGGAATACGTGAAGATACCGACAACTATCTCGATGATGACTACCTGGAACCGCGCTTGGGCCTGGAATGGGATTTTTCTCCGAGCACGCTGCTGACCCTGGGCTGGGGCAAGCATCATCAATATCCTGACGGCGGCACTATCATCAAGGAATTCGGCAATCCGGAACTGGAACAACTGAAATCCGAGCATATCGTCGCTGGCATTTCCCAGAAGCTGGAACCAGGCTGGACCTGGACGCTGGAAACGTATTACAAGGATTATCAGGACTATGTAACCGCCGACCCCGTGGTCAATTACACCAACGGCGCCTCCGGCTGGTCTTATGGCACCGAACTGCTGATCAAGAAAGCGCAGACCGGCGCCTTGTCCGGTTGGCTGGCACTCACCTATTCACGCTCCCTGCGCAAAGTCGAGCAGACCAATCAAACCTTTCCTTTTGACTATGACCAGCCCTGGATCGCGGTCACCGCCATGACCTACCGGTTTACTCCCAAGTTCAGTCTGAGCCTGAAATGGAACTACCATACCGGCACGCCCTACACCGCGATCTATGGCAGCAATGGCAACTATGACGATGGTCGCCCGCGGCCCAATCATGGCAGGCTTAATGCCGAGCGCCTGCCCAATTACCATCGTTTGGACTTGCGTCTGGACTACGATCATCCGTATAACACCTGGAAGTTGAATACTTACTTCGAACTCATCAACGCCTATAACCGCAAGAATGTGGCAGGCTACGACTACAACGCGGACTACACCACGCGGGAGCCGGTATACCAACTCCCCATGATCCCATCGTTTGGCGTGCAGGCGGAATTCTGAATTCAGAAAAAGAAAACTCCCCATAAGGGGAGTTTTCACGGCGGCAAGTATCTTGCTTCTTGGTATGATTTTCTCTTTGTAGCCTTATTGCTTGGCGAGCATTTCGTAGTAACCCTTGGCACCGCCGTCCATGAAATAGTAGTTCTGCAAACCGGCCTGTTCCAGCGTGTACTGCAGCCAACGCACCTGGTGGCCCACTTCGTCATAGATCAACAAGGTTTTGCCCTGCTCTTTGGCGCGATTGATATATTTCAGCAGTGTCTTCTTGTCGTCCAGACCCACGCGACGCTCGTAACCGGGGAAAAAGCCGATCGCTTCACGTTGCTGCAGGTCGCGCACGTCCAGCACCATGGTACCGGCACCGACACGGGTACCGAATTCCGCCGGCGCCAGCAGACGCTTGGTAAAATCCGCCTTGCTGATCAGATGCTTGGGATTGATAGGACTTTCACCCAGCAACTCGGCATCTCCCGGGTAAGACTTGGCCCAATCGAAAATGCCGGCATCAAAGGCCACCACATTGTCGATCTTATAGAATACGGCCTGGCGAACCGCTTTATAAGATTTCAGGCAGGTCTTGCCATTGCAGTAAAACACAAACGTCTTTCCCGGGTGTTCTGTCCGCAATTTCTGCAATTCCTCGCCATAAGTCTTGCTGGATAGCGCGATATTCAGCGCTCCCTTGATACGCAGGGTATCGAACTCGTAAGAGGAACGGGCGTCAATGATAATGACATCATTACGTTTCGCGTAGAGATCATTCAGTTCGATGATCTGCACATCAGGATATTTTTCGCGTCCTGGAAACTCCTTGCTCATATCCAGCTTATCTTCTTCAGAAGCGAAAGATGGTGGGATTAATGCGATAAATCCCACTAATAATGACAATAACTTTAGTAGCTTCATAAACTTGCCCTCAGCATCCGGCGTGATAACAGTTGCCCTAGAAATCATTAACAATTATTAGCGGCCAAAATTTAATTTCCTCCATTTAAATCAGCTATATCCGTCCAAAACACTTGGTATTTATCGGTTTTTAACAATTCAAACATTGCGTGATTCACCCGTGCGAGAACACGCTAGATCGCACAATCCAGGCCATCCAGCGCCATGTGAATCAAAAGACCTAATGCGGGTACACGCACATGAGGCACCAATATCAGCACACTGTAAACAATGATGGCCGGCCATGTATGCAAGGGATGAAACCCAATACTGCAGCGCGCGGGATCAAACATCGGCGATGCCGCCAGGTGATCCAGATCAACGACGATGGTGGCCATCATCACCAGCGCCGCCAGGCGCCACCGGGAGCGGAAGACCACTGGGGCCACGGCCAACGGCGCCAGGAAGTGACTTGCCAGATGGATCATGGTACCGATGCTAAAGCTCATGAAATTATTGACGTAACGCCCAACTGACCTGCCCGTTTGCGGTAATGAGCCCGCTGCGAACCAGCCAATGCTTGGCGTCCTCCGCATCTTCTTCAAACCAGCGGCGACTACTGCCCAGCCGAAAACTGTAACCCCAGGCATCCATATCCCGCTGCATGCCGTGACGGCCATAGTCCAGGACATGGTCGGCGAGCAGCATTTGCAAATAGCACACGCCGTTCTCCTCCAGATAATCACCCCCCGCATCCGTATGTAGCTGCCTGCGACGCGCGGCATCCATGCAAATGTAATGACAGGCTTCGTGGAGCGCGGAATGTACCGGAGTGTCGTCGCGCACATAGAGGGTATTGCCGATGAGTCCCGCTTCGGAATCACCCCAGTAACTGCCGGGGATTGACTCGCATATTGGCGTCACGACGACATGCAGGTCATAGGGTCGCAAGAGCAGGGCTAGAGTGGTTGTTGGGAGTTGACCGCAAAAAAGCATGGCACATCTGAATCCGGAGAATTGTCTACCTTATGGTACCCAAAAGCCAGATTATTGAAAAACAGAATATAGTCAAGCTCAATATGTTTTCAGGGAGATTTGCGTGCCATGTTCATATAGGCTTCGATCACGGGGTCCTCAGAATGGCTATTGACGCGCACCACCCGGCGCTCCGCCACCCGGCGCTCCGCGTTCGACCAAGGCTTGTTACGCCAACCGACCGTCCTGCGATCATGGCTGGCCGACCGTACTTGAAATTCCCGCACTTGAACCCGCCGCCCTAACAGCAATTTCAGGTTTAATTTTCGAATCGCCTTGATACCTATCCGGTCCTTGGGGATATGGATATGGGCAAATAGCACCGCGTCGTACTTGCCTTTCAGGCGCACCAGTTCAAAGGTGGCATCCTTGAGAAAATCTTTAAAGAATTCCTTCAGTTCAACGATACGCGTGTTTTGGGGGATATTGGCAACGATAAGATCCATGATTATGCCTCCGTGTATACATAATCTATCGTGCCATATGTGGATTTCTTGAGTAGAAAAGCCTGTCTGTCCCAGAGCTGTGGTCAGGAACGCATGCGCAGGGAATCGCTGGTAATTTGCTCCAGGGCGACAGGCTCATGCAGGAAATTACCCTGGGCATAGGTAACCCCCATTAATTTCAGGCGCTCAAGGGTACCTTGGTTTTCCACATACTCCGCAATGGTCTCCAGCCCCATAACCCGTCCGATCTGATTGATCGCATCGACAATGGCGATGTCCATGGGATTGTTCAACATATCCCGGACAAAACTGCCGTCGATTTTCACGTAACTCACCGGCAGATTTTTCAGATAGGTAAACGAACTCAGGCCACTGCCAAAATCGTCCAAAGCGAACCGGCAGCCTAAACGCTGCAACTTCAACATCATCTCACGCACTCGGCTGAGGTTGGATACGGCAGCGGTCTCGGTAATTTCCAGGCAGATGGATGTCGGGTCCAACTTGCGATTCATCACCGATTGAATCATGAAGTCCACGAAGCCTTCATCACCCAGCGTCTGACCGGACAGATTAATCGACCACATGCGGATATCCCGGGCATTGCCCGTACGCACCAGGCGTTCAATGGCCTCAAACGCATTGTGCACGACCCAACGATCCACTTCCGGCATCAGGTTGTAACGTTCCGCGGCGGGCAGAAATGCGCCGGGTGGCACCAAAGTCCCGCTGCGATCCTGCATACGCAGGAGAATTTCGGCGCAAATTTGCGTGTTGCCCGGAGTCAGGGGGTAAACGTATTGGACAAACAATTGAAATTCGCTGGCTTCCAAGGTCTCACGGATACGGCCGATCCACTGCATTTCGCCATGCCAGCGCTCGAGAATTTTATCGTCATGCTTATACAGGTAAATTTTATTGCGACCCAATCCCTTGGCGGCATAACAAGCGGAATCCGCGGCCGCCAACACATCGGTCATGGTGCCGCTGGTCGAAGTCAGGGGCACCATGCCAATGCTGGCGCTGATCTCAAAAGTTGTGTCCTGCCAGACAAACCGGAAACTGTGCACCAGACGCCGCAGGTCCTCGGCGATTTCCATGGCATGAGGTAAATCGCAATCACTGATCAACAGAGCGAATTCATCGCCGCCCAAACGCGCCAACGTATCGGTTTTACGCACCCGGGTTTTGAACAGCGCCGTCAATTGCTTCAGCAATTCATCGCCGGCCACATGACCACAGGTGTCGTTGACCACCTTGAACTGATCAAGGTCGAGATAACACAGTACATGGTTCTGATCCTTGGCCCGCACACCGTGCAATGCGCGATCCAAACGCAGCTCGAATTCATGGCGATTGATCAGGTCCGTCAAGAAGTCATGGCTCGCCTGATAGGCGATTTTCTTTGCCATATCGTGCACTTCGGTAATATTTCGGAACACCAGAACGGCACCCGCCGTGTGACCCTGGGCATCATGCACCGGTGCCGCCGTATACTCGATGATAAAGGTTTCGCCGGTCTGGGAATGCAAGGTACGCGGTTCGGTCGAGGCAATGACACGATTCTCCGCCAATGCCATAAGTGCCGGATCGCTGCAGCGCAGATCCGTCTTTTCCTCGTACAGCACCAACACGTCCGACACCGGCTTACCCTGCGCGCTGAGGGCCGCGCAACCGGTCATATGCTCGGCGACGGGATTGATCAACTCGATATTGCCGTTGGCATTGATGGTGACCACCGCTTCGCCAATGGACGTCAACGTGGTTTGCGCGCGTTCTTTCTCCTGGTACAACCCCAGTTCATTTTTGCGAGTGTGACGTACCACGACCACCGCGATGAGCACGCCCAGTACCAGGGCAGTGGTACCCAGCACCAGCATTGAGGTGCGCGCCTGACTGTTGGCGACTGCGGTTTCACCGTTGGCCTGAGCGGCGGCGAGCTTCTGAATATTCAACAAGATCACCAACTGCTCGAAAACCTTGTCCTGCATCGGCACCGATTGTTCCAGCAGTAATTTTTTCGCTTGGGCAATCTCTCCCAGCTGCACGAGGTCCACCACCTGCGCCTGTAGGGCAACGGCGACACCGGTGATTTCCGCCTGCCGGTCCAGCACGCTGCGCTCCTTCGCGGTGAGATCCATGTCCAACAGGGCGATGCGCGCCTCCGCGAACTGGGCGCCATGCCTGTTAAAACGCATAAATTCTTCATCTTGCTCAAACGGATCGCGCAGGGTGATCATACGATACAGGCTGATGGTACGTTCGCGAGCGGCGTTGCGCATTGCCGTGACCATTTCGGTCTTGACGTTGAGTTCCTGGACGATACCGGTGAGCTGGCGCTGGGTGGCATCGATGCTGTTGAGGGCCAGCACCGAAAGCAGCAGCATCAGGAAAAGAATACCGGCAAACCCCAGACTCAACCGGTAAGTTAGCATACGGATGGAGCGCGTCACGTCTTTAGCCATTCGAGCCGCCGCTTGCATGCAAAATATATAAATGACGCCTGTTCCGATCGGTTATTCCGGGAGGCATCACTCCCTGTGGCCGGTAAACTGCTATTTAATCTCGGTAACGCCACCCATGTACGTGCGTAATACTTCCGGTATCACAACCGAACCGTTACCTTGTTGATAATTCTCAAGAATTGCCACCAGGGTACGCCCAACAGCCAATCCCGATCCATTGAGCGTGTGCACCGGGTCAGGTTTCTTGCTTTCCGGATGACGATACCGGGCGAGCATGCGTCGCGCCTGAAAAGCTTCAAAGTTACTGCACGAGGAAATTTCCCGGTATTTGTTCTGCCCCGGCAACCAAACCTCCAGATCATAGGTCTTGGCCGCGGAAAAGCCCGTATCACCCGCGCACAACACCATAACCCGGTAGGGCAACTCAAGCAGTTGCAGGATTTTTTCCGCATGTGCCGTCAGATCTTCCAGGGCGTGATACGAATCCTCTGGCGCCACCACTTGCACCAGCTCAACCTTTTCGAACTGGTGCTGGCGAATCATACCCCGGGTATCCTTGCCATAGGAGCCGGCTTCGCTGCGGAAACAGGGGGTATGGGCCACAAACTTCATCGGCAACTGCGCCGGTTCAAAGATGGTATCGCGCGCGATATTGGTCACCGGCACTTCCGCCGTGGGTATCAGGTAATAATCATTCTCGTGGTTAACCTTAAATAAATCCTGTTCAAATTTGGGTAACTGGCCGGTGCCCCGTAAGCTATCCGCGTTCACCATGTAGGGCACGTACACTTCCAGGTAGCCGTGATCGCGGGTGTGCACATCCAGCATAAACTGAATCAGCGCCCGGTGCAGCCGTGCCAAGGCGCCACGCATGATGACAAAACGGGAACCGGTGATTTTAGTGGCCGCCTCAAAATCCATGCCCAGAGGCACACCCACATCCACGTGATCCAGTGGGGTAAAAGGAAACTCCCGGGGGCTGCCCCAGCGGCGTACCTCAACATTGTCTGCCTCGCTACCGCCATCGGGGACGCTGTCGTGGAGAATATTGGGGATTGCCATCAGCAAGGATTGTAACTCTGCCTGCACCGCCGAGAGTTGTTCCTCGGTCAGTTTCAATTCGTCCCCGATGCGACTCACTTCCGCCTTCATGGGTTCGATATCTTCACCCCGCGCCTTGGCCTGGCCGATCGCTTTGGAACGGGCATTGCGGTCATTCTGCAAGTTTTCGGTGCGTACCTGCAGAGACTTGCGTTGTTGCTCCAATTGCGCCAAGCGCACGGTATCCAGCGTGATACCGCGGCGGGTCAGTAAAGCAGCGGCAATATCCAGTTGGCCGCGAAAAATCTTAGGATCAAGCATGCATCACCTTGCAGATACAAATTAAATCAGCCCTCCCGGCTTCCCGGCGCCAACGGCTCATTCCGTGTTGACAAAGGCGTTCCAGAATACCATATGCCCGGGTTTTATGCTGGATGATAGATGCTCCAGGATCGAGGCGACTTTTGCCGGCTCATCAAAAAACTCTACCACCACCGGCAAATCAAGCATCAGGTCCACAGCCACGGAGGTATGTACCACCCCGGAATGGCCGAAGCCCGAGATCCCTCGGAACACGGTGACTCCTTGCACTTTCTCCCAGTCATGGAGGCGTTTTAGCAAGCTTGCCAGGATACCCTCGCCTTCCGTCGAATAGATGCGTACCATCGTCACTTCTAATTGATTCACAATTGCCTCCCGATATTCATGCCCAACCAGGTCGCCGACAAACACAAACCAACACTTAACGTGATATTCAGCAGTGCTTTATCGAACTCTCGCAGCTCCAGCAAACTCAATGTCTCTACTGAAAATGTGGAAAATGTGGTGAATGCGCCCAGAAATCCCACCAGCAATACACCACGCCAGACGGGATCCAAGTCCAACCGTTCCAATAATACGATGTATAGAAATCCCATTATCAAGGAACCTACTACATTAACGGCCAACGTTCCGTAAGGAAAAGCGCTCCCCAACTTGCCGTAGACCCAACCGGCTAACCAAAACCGGCCCAGCGCGCCAAGCGCACCGCCGGTCGCTACGGCCATCACCATCTTCACGGTGTCTGCTCCTTGTTCCTGGCCGACGGCGCAGCATCCAGCGAGCGAAGATAGGTTAACTTGTCGGCAATTTTTTGTTCCAGCCCCCTGGCGACGGGACGATAGTAGCGTTTCTCTCCCAGATCTTCAGGCAAATAACGCTCCCCGGCGGCATAGGCATCCGGCTCATCGTGGGCATAGCGGTAGGCCTTCCCGTACCCCAGGTTTTTCATCAGACCGGTGGGTGCATTGCGCAAGTGTAAAGGTACCTCCAAAGAACCGGTGCGCTGGATATCCGCACGTACCGCATTGTAAGCCAGATAAACCGCGTTGCTCTTTGGGGCGCACGCCAGATAGAGCACCGCCTGCGCCAGTGCCAACTCGCCTTCCGGACTTCCCAGACGCTCTTGCGCCTCCCAAGCCGCCAACGCCAATTGCAAACCACGAGGATCCGCGTTGCCAATATCTTCCGATGCCATGCGTACCACTCGCCGCGCGACATACAAAGGATCGCAGCCACCATCAAGCATCCGGCACAGCCAATAGAGCGCTGCGTCGGGCGCGCTGCCACGCACCGACTTATGCAAGGCAGATATCTGGTCATAAAAGACTTCTCCTCCCTTGTCGAACCGCCGTAATCCGCTACCCATGACATCCTGCAGTACCGTGGCGGTTATCTCCCGACGTCCCTCATGCTCCAGCGCCAAATCCGCCGCCACTTCCAGCAGATTAAGGGCACGCCGCGCATCGCCATCCGCAACCTGCGCCAGGGTATCCCGTTGCGCCGGTGCCATGGTCAGGGACTGGCGCCCCAGCCCCCGTGGGAGATCTTCCAGCGCCTGGTCGATAATGACACGAATATCCTGCGTTTCCAATGGCTTGAGCACATAGACCCGAGCGCGTGACAGTAAAGCGTTGTTCAATTCGAACGATGGATTTTCCGTCGTAGCACCGATGAATATGATGGTGCCGTTTTCAATATGCGGCAGGAAAGCGTCCTGCTGATTTTTATTGAACCGGTGGACTTCGTCCACGAACAGCACCGTGATCTTGGCTTCCAGGCTACGGGTCTGCTGTGCCGCTTCAATGGCCGCCCGGATCTCTTTAACGCCCGACAGCACCGCGGACAAACTGAGAAACCGGGCCTCGATATAATTGGCAATCAACAGGGCCAGGGTGGTCTTGCCGGTACCCGGGGGACCCCACAAAACCAATGAGTGCACGGCGCCATTTTCGATCGCCATACGCAATGCCCGACCGGGCGCCAGAATGTGACCTTGTCCGACAAATTCCTCGAGCGTGCGCGGCCGCATACGATCCGCCAGGGGCCGGAATAATGCCTGGGAGGTGTCACCGGTCATACTTAGGGCTGGGCCGTGTGATGCATACAGGTCATTTTGGCAGCAAGCGCCTTGCAAGACAAATCACTGATCCTCGATTACATCCACGCCCGCGGGCGGAGTAAAGCGAAAATACGCCGCATCCACGGGCATGTTGCTGCGACCATCACCAAAGTTAAGAATCGTGGTCTGATCGAAGTTGTCATACAGTTCCATGGTCTTCACCGTAGCGCCGTCGAATCCCAGGCGCAGCTTGGCGAAGCCGGCTTCCGTATCCCGAGGCCGCAATTCCGCCCAGACCAGCGCATCCCGGGCCGGTAAATCGGTGACGCTAAAGTTGGCATTCAGGTCCACGGCGCCGCTGAGCAACAGCGCCGGCGTATTACCAATGGCGCTCTGCATGTCCTTTACCGTTACCTGCTCCAGGTCTTTATCATAAATCCAGAGACGCGCCCCGTCGCCGACAATCAACTGGTCGTAGGGTTTCTCATAACGCCACTGGAACTTACCGGGACGCTGCATTCGAAACATGCCCGACGCTTCCTGGGTAAGCTTGCCTTTGGGATCGTGTACCCGCTGGGTGAATGGCACTTCCAGACTCTTGGTCTGACTGACGAAAGCCCGTAACTGCTCGCTGCCGGTGGCGGCAAAGACGACATGAGCCAGCAGTAGATTCAACAGCAGCGGCGCCAGACAACATTTGAACATAGACATGGGATTTAGATTTTCTCTTGATGAAAGATGGTGCGTAATTCGCACCCTACGCAAAATACGGTGCGCTCACGCACCCGGCGTGAACCCGCTTTTTGTTCCTAACGCAAACATATTCCGTCTCCGATGTTGCAACCGGCCGTAGGGTGCGTGTTACGCGCCGTTTGTTTTTCATTTCGGTCAAACAACACGGTGCGTAACACGCACCCTACAACGACGGTGGCGGCGCTACCAGGACTTCGCGCACGCCGTTGGATTCCAACGGCCCGACGATGCCGACGCGCTCCATTTCCTCGACCATGCGCGCGGCGCGATTGTAGCCGACTTTGAGTTTACGTTGCACCGAGGAGATGGACGCCTTGCGGGATTCCGTGACAAAACGCACGGCATCGTCATACAAGGGATCTTGCTCGGCATCACTGTCACCACGCTCGCCGGGGAACAAACCTTCGCCGTCCGCCGGCCCTTCCAGAATGGTCTCGATGTAATTCGGTTTGCCCTGTTTCTTCAACTGGTCCACCACTTTGTGCACTTCATGGTCGTCCACAAAGGCACCATGCACACGCACCGGCAGCGCGGTCCCCGGTGGCAGGTACAACATATCGCCATGACCCAGTAACTGCTCGGCCCCCATCTGGTCGAGAATCGTCCGGGAATCGATTTTCGACGATACCTGGAACGCGATGCGCGTAGGAATATTCGCCTTGATCAATCCCGTCAGCACATCCACCGATGGCCGCTGCGTGGCTAACAACAAGTGCAGGCCCGACGCTCGCGCCTTCTGGGCCAGACGCGCAATCAGCTCTTCCACCTTCTTGCCCACCAGCATCATCATGTCGGCGAGTTCGTCGACGATGACCACGATATAGGGCAGGAACTCCAACTCCCGCGGGGTATCGTTGGCGTCCACTGGTTTGTAGGTCGGGTCCAGCAGAGGCTTGCCGGCTTCCCGGGCTTCCTTGACTTTGCGGTTGTAGCCGATGATATTGCGCACGCCAAGACTGGACATCAGGGCATAACGCTTATCCATTTCCACCACGCACCAGCGCAAGGCGTTGGCCGCTTCCTTCATGTCGGTCACCACCGGCGCCAGCAAATGGGGAATATCCTGGTAGACGCTCAACTCCAGCATTTTGGGATCGATCATGATCAGACGCACTTCCCGAGGCGTGGTCTTGTACAGCAGACTCAACACCATGGCATTGAGCGCCACGGATTTACCGGAACCGGTGGTACCCGCCACCAACAGGTGCGGCATGCGGGTCAAGTCCGCGACAATCGGATGACCGCTGATATCTTTCCCCAGCGCCAGGGTTAACGGCGATTTCGCCGCCTCGTAAGGTTCGGACGAGATGATTTCACTCAGCCGCACCACTTCGCGGAACTCGTTGGGGATCTCGATGCCGATCGTGGCCTTGCCCGGAATGACCTCGACCACACGTACGGAAATCACCGCCAGGGAACGGGCCATATCTTTCGCCAGATTGCTCACCTGACTGACCTTGACGCCCGGGGCCAACATCAATTCGTAACGGGTCACCACGGGACCGGGGTGCACCTCCACCACTTCCGCCTCGACGTTGAATTCCCGCAGTTTGATTTCCACTTGCCGCGACATCGCCTCCAAAGCCGCTTTGGAGATGGTATTTTTCGGTGGATCCGCGACATCGAGCAGGCTCAGGTGCGGCAGTTCCGTGTTCGCGGGGGCATCAAAAAGTTCGATTTGCCGTTCCTTCTCGACCCGTGGACTGGGTGGCGCCGGCAACCGGGGTTCGATGCGCGGCGGGCGTTTCTCCTTGATGATGGCCCGTGTTTCCACCACGCGTTCATCCCGCTGGTAGCGGGCGCGTCGGCCTTCAAAATAATCGTGCAGACGTTGCGCCAGTACCCGGATCGCGGTCAATCCCGTGAGCACCCCTCGACCGATGGAATCCATGAGACTGATCCAGGAGAGGCCGGTAAACAGGGTGACGCCGGTAAGAAACAAGGCCAGCAGAAATAACGTCGCGCCCAGGGGATGGAAGAAACCCATCAAACCGCTGCCAACAAGATCGCCCAATATTCCACCTGAATTGGATGGTAACCGTTGCACACCTAGAAAATGCAGGGTCGCCAGACCACACCCCGCGGTTACCGTCAGCAGAAAACCGCCGGTGCGGACGAACGCGATATGCGGCTTGACCAACCCCGCCGCATAGCGGTCCTGAAAAATGCCATAGCCGGCAAAGGCGATCATGACCGGAAACAGATAGGCCAGGTAACCAAACAAATAAAGAAATATGTCTGCGAACCAGGCGCCGGCAATCCCTCCGAGGTTGGCGACTTTACCGGTGGCGCCGCTGTGGGACCAGCCGGGATCCGCCTGATGATAGGTGGCCAGCGCCACCAGGAAATAAATAGACAACGCGCCGCAAACGATCAACGCGCCTTCTTTCAAGCCGCGACTCACAACACTGACCGTAGGTATGGCTTTCTCTGTAGTCCCCATCACTTCCCCATAATATTCTGTGGCTTAAACCCGTTAGTTAAGGGGTAAGAGATTAATGAAAGTCACGCGCTTATGCCAGTTTCCGCTGTAAAGCTGGGTGAATAATTTCCCCACCACGCACATTGATACCCTTCCGCAAGGCCTCCGTAGCGTCACACCCATGATCCGCCAATTGCAGAACATAAGGGATTAACGCCGCCGAAATCGCCTGTGAGGAACTCCTGGGCACCGCACCGGGCATATTAGTGACCCCGAAGTGCACAACCCCCTCCCACACAAAGGTGGGATTTGCATAATTCGTGGGGCGCGTGGTTTCGATACAACCGCCCTGATCCACGGAAATATCGATGATGACACTGCCCGGGTCCATTTGGCGCACGGTGTCCGCGGACACCAAATGGGGGGCCCGCTCCCCGGTGATCAGGACCGCGCCGATCACCAGATCCGCGGCGATCACCTCCCGCTTGATCAGATTGTCGAACGGATAAAGACCGGTGACATTAGGACCCAGCGCCCGCATTTGCTCTAATTTATGCCTACTGTGGTCAAACACCACGACCTCAGCCCCCATGGCCGCGGCGACCACGGCGGCATTGCCGCCGGCCACCCCCCCACCGAGCACTACCACCCTGCCCCGTTCCACGGCAGGCAGGCCTCCCAGCAGGATACCCTTGCCACCCTGAGGCCGGTGCAACAAATGTGTACCGATCTGGGTAGCAATGCGGCCGGCAATATCGCTCATGGGCGCCAGCAGGGGCAAACCGCCACCGCTTTCCTGTACTGTCTCGAAAGCGACCGCGGTCAATCCGATATCCTGCAGGGCCTTGAGCAACACCGGTTCCGCAGCCAGGTGCAGGTAGGAAAATAACAGATGATCGCGCCGCAACAAATCGAACTCCTGGGGTTGCGGTTCTTTAACCTTGAGCACCATTTGTGCGGTGTCATACAGGGCCTTGGCATTGTCGACGATTTGTACGCCAACCGACCGGTAAGCCGCATCGTCATAGCCGCTGAGCACGCCTGCGGATTTTTCCAGATAAACCTCATGGCCCATACGCACCATTTCCGCGGCGGCTGCGGGAATCAGGGCGACACGCCCTTCGAGCACTTTGATTTCTTTCGGGATACCGATACGCATGGCAACTCCTTTCACATTTGGATTGTTATTAGCGTAGACTATCCGGATGCAAACGCTATGCCCCGAGCTACCGAAACTTCTTTCTTGGTCACTTGGCCAATATGCAGAATTCCTGCCCGGTTGAAAAAAAAGATCTCTGCCTTATTTCGACATAAATCAAAACGGAGTATTGACATCATGCCCACTACCAAGCATTGCAAGTTATTGATTCTCGGTTCTGGACCCGCAGGGTATACCGCCGCGGTATACGCGGCAAGAGCAAATCTGAGCCCGGTCATCGTCACCGGTTTGGAGCAAGGCGGACAATTAATGACCACCACCGAGGTGGACAACTGGCCAGGTGATGACGCCGGCGTCCAAGGCCCGGAATTAATGGAGCGCATGTTGAAACACGCCCAACGGTTCAACACTGAGATCATCTTCGATCACATCAACAAAACCGATCTGAGCAAAAAGCCCTTTACTCTTACCGGCGACAGCGGCACCTATACCTGCGATGCCCTGATCATCGCCACCGGTGCGTCCGCCAAATATCTGGGCTTACCGTCAGAGGAAGCCTTCAGGGGCCGCGGCGTTTCCGCCTGCGCCACCTGTGACGGGTTTTTCTACAAGAAGCAGCATGTGGCGGTGATTGGTGGCGGCAACACTGCAGTGGAAGAGGCCTTGTATTTAGCCAACATTGCCAGCAAGGTGACCGTGGTACATCGCCGCGACAAGTTCAAATCAGAAAAAATTCTCGCCGATCAACTCACGGAAAAAGCCCGCACCGGCAATGTCGTCATCGAATGGCACCACACCCTGGACGAAGTCCTGGGTGACAAAACCGGGGTCACCGGCATGCGTATCAAAAGCATGCTCGATGGCAGCACCAAAGATATTGCACTGCAAGGCGTATTCGTGGCCATCGGTCATTCACCCAATACGGCGATCTTTGAGGGCCAGTTAGAGATGAACCACGGTTACCTCAAGGTGCAGAGCGGCAGCGCGGGTAACGCCACGGCTACCAGCGTCCCGGGTGTATTCGCCGCCGGCGATGTGGCTGATCACATTTATCGGCAGGCAATCACTTCGGCCGGATCCGGCTGCATGGCCGCATTGGATGCCGAACGCTACCTGGATCATCTGGAAAAAAAGCCATAGACCACTGACACGGGAAGCCTGATGGTGGACATCCGATTGCACACCAGCCTGGATGCAATTGCGGCCGCGGACTGGAACCGACTCAACCCCGACCGCAATCCATTCCTGCGCTATGAGTTTCTCCACGGACTGGAAACACAGGGTTGTGTCGGCGCGCATTGGGGCTGGTATCCACAACACCTGACAGTGACCGAAAACGGACAGCTCATGGCCGCCCTGCCTTTGTACCTGAAAACCAACTCCTACGGCGAGTTTGTTTTCGACTGGGCCTGGGCTGACGCCTATCAGCGCATGGGCCGGCCATACTACCCGAAACTGGTCTCCGCCATACCTTATACTCCAATTACCGGCCAGCGCCTGCTCGTGGCCCCTGACGGCGACCGTGAACGTATTCAGAAAGCCCTCCTGGATTGGCTCGGGCAATATGCGCGCACCCAAAATTACAGCACCGTGCACTGCTTGTTTCCGCCCCAGACAGAACTGGCGACCTGGGAACAGCATGGGTATTACCGACGTACGGACTGCCAGTTTCACTGGCACAATGCCGATTACCGTAGCTTCGACGACTTTCTCACCACTCTGACCGCTGAGAAACGGAAGAAAATAAAGCGCGAACGACGGCGCGTACAAGAAGCCAATATCAGTCTGCAAGTTCTCGCCGGTCACGACGTCAGCGCCGAACAGTGGCAAGGCTTTCACCAGTTTTACTGCGATACCTTCGACCGCCGCGGGGGGTATCCGACCCTCAGCTTGGGATTTTTCCAGGAAATTGGCCGTACCATGGGCGAGCAAGTGCTATTGATGCTGGCCTCCCATGATACCGACCTGGTGGCGGGCGCCCTGAGCTTCCGCAGTGACCAAGCGCTTTATGGGCGCCATTGGGGCTGCAAAGCAGACTTTCACAGCCTGCATTTTGAGCTGTGTTATTACCAGGGGATAGAATTTTGCATTCAAGAGAATTTGTCTACATTCGAGCCAGGCGCGCAGGGAGAGCACAAGATCAGCCGGGGGTTTAGCCCGACCACCACCTATTCCGCCCACTGGTTTGCCGACCCCATCTTTGAAAACATCATGTCGCGCTATTTGCAGCAAGAGCGCCAAGGCATTTCACACTACATGCAGGAATTAACCACGCACTCACCCTATAAAAAAACTCCCGCCGGGACTGGCCCGAACTCGGAAACGGGAGTATAAAAACCTAGGAATCTATTTGGTTTCCGGGGGCATAAAGAATCTCTATGACCGGCTTAGGACCCTTTTGGCTCGACCCCAACGACGATATGGCGCCATTCCCGGATGTGTCCCTCGCATTACGCGAACCGGATGGCTTATTGGCGGTCGGCGGCAATCTGTCGGTAAACCGGTTACTGGTCGCCTACCGCAGCGGAATTTTCCCCTGGTACAGCGAAGGTCAACCCATTCTCTGGTGGTCCCCGGATCCGCGTTCGGTGTTAGTTCCCGATAAGCTCATTGTCAGCCGCAGTTTACGCAAAGACCTGCGAAAAGCTTTGTATACCGTGACCCTGGACCATGATTTCGATGCCGTCATGCGCGCCTGCGCCCAACCACGTCGTGACAGCAATGGTACCTGGATCACCCATGACATCCGGCGCGCCTACCATCAACTCCACCAGCAGGGGCATGCGCATTCCGTGGAAACCTGGTACCAGGGACAATTGGTCGGAGGGCTCTACGGCGTTGCTCTCGGTGAAGTCTTTTTTGGTGAATCCATGTTTTGCGTCATGCCCAACGCGTCGAAGATAGCTTTTGTCAAACTCACGGAACAATTACGCGCATGGGGCTATGTGCTGATCGATTGCCAGGTACAATCGCGACACCTGGATTCCTTGGGCGCGGAACCCCTGGATCGGGAACAATTTGTGCAGATATTGCATCAACATTGCAATCAGGGCCAAGCTCCCGGATCCTGGAAAACGGTATTCAATAACCCATGACCACCGAAGCCCATTTTAAAAAACCCCTGCTTTATATCAGCGCGCCCACAGCATGCAGCTATTTGCCTGACCAGTCCTCCAGCATGATTTTCATTGATCCGGACGCGGAAATGAATATGGCGCTTTACGGACGCTTGATCCGCAATGGCTTTCGGCGCAGCGGCGGCTTTGTCTATACGCCAAAATGCAGCCAATGCCAGGAGTGCATTCCCGTGCGTATTCCCGTTCTGGACTTTCAACACAGCACCGCGCAACGCCGCATCTGGAAGCGGGGACATAGTTTCACCGTCACGGAACGGGCACCTTGCTTCTCCGACGAACATTTTCGTTTGTATCAACATTACCTCACCAGCCGCCATCCCGGTGGCGGCATGGACAATCCCACGCCCGAACAATATGTTTCATTCCTTACCGCGGACTGGGCCGACACCGCCTTTGTCGAATTTCGGGATCGGCAGCGCTTGGTGGCGGTGGCCATCGTCGATTACCTGGATGACGGATTATCGGCGGTCTACACCTATTTTGACCCGGAATATGCACGGTTCAGCCCCGGCAAGCTTGCCGTCCTTTGGCAGATACAAGAAACACTCAAGCAAAACAAGGACTACCTATATCTCGGTTACTGGATCCGGCACTGCGCCAAGATGCAGTACAAAACGGATTTCACCCCGCTGCAAGCCTTTCGCAATGGTTACTGGCAATCGTTAGCGCCCCTGTAACTTATTGATCTGCAACGCAAGTAATTCTAGGAAAAAATTTAATATTTTTTTCGATTGATGCATTAAGAAGCCGGAAAAAACCGCCGATAAGCCTGTAGCACGACTACATTTCACGATTCCGGCGGTTACGGGATCCTCGCGATCACTGCAGGAGTATCTTCATGTTAAGCTACGTGTACCAGGTAGTAGGCCAGTTCGAAGCGGAACACGGTTACAGCCCTAACGTGATCTACATGAATTACACCCACCTTGAGTGCCTGAAACAGGAAATGGCCGATCCCCGGGACCTGGATGGTATCGTGCAATTGTTAGGCATGGAGATCATCGTGCACCAGGATGTGGTCCACCCGATGGTTTCCTGGGCAAATGCCCCCTGGAAACATGCGCTCAGTGTCTGACAAGGAAACGTCCGTAAAATCTATCCCTGCTCCCCGCCCCTGATACACTGCTTCCGAGAACAATTTCTCGCGCCCGCACGCGACATGTGCCGCAGTTAAATCTACCCTCAACAGCGGTCAATTGGGCAGCACAAGATGTCGTCACCCGAGATCCGTTGGGCGTGAGGAATAACCCTGAGGACCTCCTGTAACTGCTGTTAACGGGTAGTTAAGCGCCGAGGTAGGCGATATCTCACCGTTTCCCTGCAGGGCCTGGTCAATAGCCCCCAGTTATTATCCAAGAATTGTACGGCAAGCTTTGAAAATTCATGAAATTTAGGGCAATATGTGCGCCCTGGTATTGCAATCAACTTAAGGTGTTATGGCAAAAGAAGACCAAATCGAAATGGAAGGGACCGTCGTTGACACCCTGCCCAATACTATGTTTCGCGTTGAACTCGACAATGGACATGTCGTTACCGCGCATATATCCGGAAAAATGCGCAAGAACTACATACGCATTCTCACCGGTGACAAGGTGGTGGTGGAAATGACTCCCTATGATCTGACCAAGGGACGCATCGTGTACCGGGCAAAATAACCCGATCTTCGCATTCCGTCCCACCATCCGCTCTTTGTCCTAAATTTCGATGCTTCGATCGGGTTGCCCGCGCCTTGCGGAAATACCGTGGTCGCGCACAATTCCAGCTACCCTTAATTTTGTACTGGGAAACATTCACGAAACCGCTTATCAGGTTCAAGCGTTTACCCTGCATTCTTGGTATCGCATTGGTGATCACCTGCATTGCCGCTTGCGCACCGAATCCGCTGCGCCCACCTTCTGAGCCGTCAACTTTCGCCACAGTGTCTCCGCAGCAGTTTCATGAGATCCTGCGCCGCTTGTATTGGGAGCAGGGCATTATATTGGAACCGGATCCCGATGCACCTGATCGCTTCATGACTTATGCGTTTCCATCCTGGGCACCGATACTGATCATAGAGTTTGATGGCGAAAAAGTCGCGACGCAGCAGTACGGCGACATGTTTG
>JAHECY010000199.1 GCA_024641505.1 Gammaproteobacteria bacterium | reverse complement strand
ACCAGACGAATATTCTTAACCTTGGTACCCACCTTGACCACGGATGACGAACCTTTCACCTTGAGGTCTTTGATCACCGTCACCGAATCACCATCTTTGAGAAGGCTGCCGTTGGCGTCTTTAACGATAATCTCTTCACTCGCGCTGTCACCGCCAGACTCCAGTGACCATTCATGGGCACATTCCGGACAAATAAACAGGACGCCGTCCTGATAAGTGTATTCTGAGCCGCATTTCGGGCAATTGGGTAAAACACTCATGAGATTTCCTGTGATGGTTTATTGAATGGCTTGCAAGGTCGTATATGGTACTATCTGAAAGTGTGTCAGACTATCTTTTTATGCGCGCAAGTGATATCGATGAACCAGCCCAACAATACCGTGCGCATGTCTCAGGAAATACACATAACCTCATGTCTTCACAAGCAAGAATAATTCATGGTTTCTGAAACTGCTCGCCTGCTCACAACCAGATTGGCTCAACGTGGTCATTTATTTTTGCTCTGCCGAAGATAGATAAACCAGTACACCCCACCAACCAATCCTCCACCTCCAAGCATATTACCAAGGGTCACGGGCAGAAGATTTTTGAATAAAAATCCGCTGACCGTGAGTTGTGACAAATCGATTAACCCTCCGGATAACTGTGCAGCCGCCTTAACTACCTCGGCATTTTGCATCAGGATCAAACCAGACGGGATAAAATACATATTGGCGATCGAGTGTTCAAAGCCCAGCGCCACAAAGGCGGTGATAGGAAACAGGATGGCGAGGATCTTGCCGGAGACAGAACGGCAGGCAAAGGTCAACCATACTGCCAGGCAAACCAGTATATTACACAGCACACCTTTTACAACGGCCTCACTAAACCCCAGCTGAACCTTCTTATTGGCGATCAGTAGTGCCCTGACTCCGACATCACCGAACGACCAGTGGTTACTGAAATAGATCAGGGCGACCATGAGCAGAGCACCGAAAAAATTGCCGATATAAACAATACCCCAGTTGCGTAATAACCGGCTAATACTAATGTCACCGCTGACACAGGCCATGACGATGAGGTTATTACCGGTGAACAGTTCTGCCCCGGCAACGACCACCAGGATCAGACCGAGACAAAACACCAGTCCACCGAGCAGCTGGTTCAGTCCAAGAGGCAGGCCACTGTTGTGTGTCACAAAGGTATAAAAAATGGCTCCCAAGGCGATGAACGCCCCGGCCAGCGCCGCCAGGGCAAACATCGCCCCGACCTCCATATTGGCCTTGCCGACCCCGGCCTTCTCCACCCGCGCTGCAATTTCTTTCGGTGTATAGGCATCGATGTCAAAGTGTTCCATAGTTAATACCAATAATGCATTAAGGAAAGAAATAAATTGAACCACCAAGACACCAAGACACCAAGAAAGACAAAGACATAATTATTTAAAAACTTGGTGTCTTGGCGTCTTGTTGGTTGAGTTTGTTTTAATGTTTCTGTCATTTGGTATACCGCTCCACCGCCACCGCCGCGACTTTAAACTCCGGTGTATTGGCATCCAGATCCAGGATGCCACTGGTAAGTTGATTGATCGCCACCTCGGGGAAGTGGAAGGTGGTGAACACCACCCCGTGCTTCACCTCCTCGGATATTCTTGCCCGGAGGTGGGTCTGGCCATGGCGGGAACGCAGGGTGACATCGGCCTGGTCGGCAATGCCATAGCGTTGCGCATCGACCGGGTTGATCAGTAACTCGTCGTGGTCAATCAGTTCGACATTGGGGGTACGGCGGGTCATGGAGCCGCAGTTGTAATGTTGCAGGCGGCGGCCGGTGGTGAGGATCAGGGGAAACTCCGTCATATCACCGCCTTGCAGTTCCGGTGTCTCGACAAATTCTGTAAAAACGAATTTGCCCTTGCCGCGTTTGAACTGATCGACGTGTAAAATTTTCGTGTCCGTGCCATCTTCCTTTACCGGCCACTGTTTACCGTTGTCACCGAGCTCATGCCATTTCACCCCGGCGAAGAACGGTACCACGCGCGCGATCTCCTGCAACAGAATGTCCGCAGCATATCCGGCCTGTGGATAGCCCATGCGTTGCATGATATCCACCATGATCTGACCGTCGGGTCGCGTCCCCTCTAAAGGTGGTAACACCTGTTGCACGCGCTGGATACGCCGTTCGCCATTGGTGAAGGTGCCGTTCTTTTCCAGATGGGATGAGGCCGGCAACACCACATCGGCCATGCTGGCGGTCTCGGTCATAAAGATCTCCTGCACCACCAGCAGGTCGAGTCGCTTCAGGGCGCTGCGCACATGGGTGGTGTCGGGATCAGTTTGCAGGATATCTTCGCCCATGATCCACAAGGCCTTGAGCTTGCCCTCCGCCGCCGCACGAATCATTTCCGGAGTGGTCCAGCCTGCTTCAGCCGGTACCGGCCGACCATAGTGTCTGGCATAGTGTTCACGCATCGCCGGATCGGTCACGTCCAGATAACCGGCTCCAAGTTTGGGTTGCACCCCCATGTCGGCCGCGCCCTGCACATTGTTCTGGCCACGTAGTGGATTGACCCCGACGCCAGCTCGACCGATATTGCCGGTAAGCATGGCGATGGCCGATACCAGCATCACGCCACGGCTGCCCTGATAGTGTTCGGTCAAACCCAGACCATGGAAGCACATGGCCCGACTGGCACCGCCATAGATTCGCGCCGCCTTGCGTACCTGCTCACGTTCGACACCGGTGACCTGCTCCAGCTTGTCGAGGTTAATTTTCAGTACTGCCTGTTTGAATTCCTCATAGCCTTCGGTGCGTTGTTGTACAAACCCCTCATCCACCAGGCCATCCTGGATCAGGTAGTAGATAAACATGTCCAGCAGTGCGACATTAGTGCCGGGGCGCAGTTGCAGATGCACCGTGGCATAGTCGGTGAGTCCAATGCGCCGCGGGTCAATGACGATCAACGGTACGCCCTGCATGGCACGTTGTTGCATGCGTGCGCCGGTGACAGGATGCGCCTCGGTGGAATTGGCCCCCACCACCATGATGCAGTTGGTATGTTGCAGATCATCAATCGAATTAGTCGCAGCGCCGGTGCCAAAGGCGGTGCGCATGCCAAACGCCGTTGGCGCATGACAGACCCGCGCGCAACCGTCGATATTGTTATTGCCGATCACCACACGCATAAACTTCTGCATCAGGTAATTTTCTTCATTGGTGCAGCGCGAGGAAGAAATCCCGGCTATCGACTGTACGCCGTGTGCAGCCTTTATCTCATTGAGACGTGAGCTGAGATAGTCGTAGGCCTCATCCCAACTCACCGCCTGTAGTTCACCATCCTTGCGCAGCAT
>JAHECY010000107.1 GCA_024641505.1 Gammaproteobacteria bacterium | reverse complement strand
GAAAGGTCGTTGCCCAGTAGGCCAGGCGATCCTGTTCGTTTGCCTGTCTTGGGATGCCCACAATAGGGTCGCCGATTTCATCCTGACCGCCGCCCTCTAATCCGACCAGTGGAATAACTTCTTTTGTTTGCTTATCGATGCCCCGCCCGGTGAGGGCGCGAAACATGGCTTCGCGGGCGTCAAGAAGCGTGAAATGGTTGACCCGGTTCGCGGTTTCTGTGGGAGATTTAACGAAAGGGTCATTTACCCCCAGGCCCCAGGAAACCGCAGTTTTACCCTTTTTATCACCGAAATACCAAAACGTCAGTGGTTCGTTGTTCAGTGGGTCATAAAAATGATTGACGACCCTGACGGTATTTATCACACCATCATTGGGATCTTCATATTTCAGCACGTCATCCTCGCGGATGGCGCCGCGGATTAGCCAACCTCTAGAATTAAGGTATTTATATGTATCTTTTTTGAAATCTGGCATATTTTTCTTGGTTCCTGCCAGCGCCTCTCTTTTAACCAAACTATTGTCAACGATTTCATAGAAATAGTTAGTGTATCCGCTTTCCAAGCCACCCAAGGTCATGGTTCCCATAAATCCTAGTGCGCCAAGAAGTTCTGCCTGTGACAAATTTGATTGAACATATGCATTATCAGTAATACGAGCATGTGTATCAACTTCATAAGCGTTGACATATTGGGCTCCGGTAGCCAGTATTAGCAGAAATATCGATTTTTTTAATCTCATGGATTATCCCTCAATATTTTTTCAACAACTTTATCCTGCTCTTCCTGGGGGCGACGCGGATCAATCAATTCATCTGCTATAACCGATGCAGCGGAATAGCCAAAACCTTCGGCAAGTTCCTTTTCTTCCTTCGAAATTGCTAGCTTCATCGCTTCCTCATATATCGCTTTCCGTATCCGATATAAGTTTTTATAACTCACTCCCGCATCCGCGCAGGTCGTTGCTGAGAGCAACCTCTCAAGGTAGGCAAACCTCTCCTCCCGCGTGCCGTGAAAAGGAATTAGATACACGTTGTTGTCATGAGGCGACCGTTTTGGCCGAATAAAGCCTTCTCTATATCCGACTTCCATGACGTCGGTACTCCAAATTGGTGCATCAAATCCGAACCAGAAACCGGTGGCATAACGGCCATTCTCGTTGGATGTATCCGTCATTATGTGGTAACAAATGTTTGTAGCATCATAAATACCGCTTACGCCTCTCCACAGCACGACAACTACCGCTCTTTCAATAGGTTCTTTCGTTTCCAAGTTGAGTACTTGTCCGGTGCGGGCTGCCCCCATAACACTACAACCAGTATTTAGTATAATTGTGGCCAGTAAAAGTAAGTTTCTTGTTGTTGAACTGTTCATCGTTACATTCCTTCAATCAGCCATGTACCGTTGTTGGTTTTGACGAATTGCACGAAAAAGGCTCGATAGCCATTGGGGGTTGGTTGAGCCAAAACATACTCGGCAAAAGTTTTTTGAAGCATCTTAATATGCAGATCCCCAGCACGTAATTGATTCACAGCATCAGGAAGGTTATTGCCAATATCCGTGAATATGGCCTCATATTTGGCGCGTGTCGATGGCGAAATGTGCATGATGGCTCCTGCGATATCACCGTTTGCCAGCTTGTCAAGCATGGTGTTGAAGACAGCGCGTAGTGCGGCATCTTGTTGATCTGCGCTTTGTGGCGCAACAATGGCAAGCTTGTTGGAATGCAGTACTCCGTTGCTATCAGTCACCCGGATCTCAATCACCGCATCTCCCGGCTCTGTATATTCATACGCCAGCACCGCCGCCGTATCCGTTGTATCGACCTCCATCACCCCATCCCCATCAAAATCCACCGCAATGTTGGTAATGGTTAGATTGCTCGGATTATTCACCGTGAGATTTACCGTCAGCGGTATCAACCCCGTATACCGATCCGCCGTTACCGTGATCGGCGTGGTACCGGTACTGGTGACGGTTATGGTTTGTGTCGCTGTTTGCCCATCGTCCGTCACCGCTTTCGCAATCAATGTATTGCTGCCCGGCGCCAGATGAACGTTATTCACATACCACCTACCCTCGTAATACAGCACCGGCCGGCCGTTGAGCGTGATGGTCACCGTATCCGGCCCGGCGTAGCTGCCTTGCACCAGAATGGTATCGCCGTCGATGCTTTCCAGGTCCACGGGTGAGGTGATGCTCAGGTCCGACAGCAGGGGCACGTCGGCGCTGCGTTGGATCTGGATCGGTGTCGTGGCGAGATAGGTGTCGTTGCTGCTGTCGGTGATGTAGGCCGTGGCGGTGTAATGGCCACCGTCGGTATACAAATGACTAAAGCTATTCGTGGTGGTGATCGTCTCATCGATCAGGCCATCGCCGTTGTAATCCATGGCGATGGATTGAATGGAATTACCGCTTTGGTTGTTGACGGTAAAGCTTACGTCCAGGGGATCATAGCCGCTGTCCGGGGTGGCGCTTAGGGTCACGGTGTTTTGCTCGATGCGGGTGACGGTGATGACGTCTTCGGCGATCTGGCCCTGGGGGGATTCGGCCTTGGCGGTGATCGCGTTGCCGCCCACGCTCAGCGGCACCGTGGCGCTGAAGCTGTTGCCCTGTAGATTGACGCCGTAGCCGTTGACGGTGAAGCGGCTGCTCAACTGGGCATCGAAGGTGCCTCGGATGGTGATCGCCGTCTCCGCCGTGACAATGCCCGACAGCGGCTGGGTAATGTGCAGGGCATGGGGCAATGGCGCCGTGGGATCATTGAGCAAGGTGCTCTGCCAATCGATCACCGGGGAATTGGCGTCGTCCTGCTGGTCGTAGATATCGCGTTCAATCCGCGCCGCATCGGTGGAGCCCCACCAGTTGGTTTGGGCATCCAGGGTCACGGTGGCATCGGCGAAGTTTGCCGCGTAGTAGTGATAGTTACTGTTGTCGTAGAGATTGCTGTGGTGCATCACCGGCCGGCTGTCCTGGGTGGGGTCGTTATGCGCCAAACCGCCGCTGACCCATAACCCGTTCTGGTTGTGGCGCAGGGTGGCGTGGTCGAGGGTGCCGCTGGCGCCCTCGGTAAAACTGAAGGCATTTTGGGCGTATTCCACTACAGTATAGTTGGCATTGGTGGTTGTGCCAGGGCCCTGGGTCACAATACCGGGCCAGTCATTGCCCTGTTTGCTGACCTGGGCGGAGGTCAGGGTGATGGGGGCGGCGTCGGTGCCGTTGAGATTGAGCTGGCCCTGGTTGATCAGTTGGCGGCCGGTGTTGAACTCCAGGTGCATGCCAGCGGGGATGGTGAAGGTGCGGCCGGGGGAGACCTGGGCATTGCCCACGACTAAATAGGGAGTGGTGTTATCCAGCACCGTGGGTTGCAGGAAGTACCCGGGAAGATATTGGTAAGCGGCGTCACTGAGCCTGCCGCCCAGAGAGCGGTACGGGCTTAACTGGGTGCCCGCGGCATCCAGACGCCAGGGGGCGAAGGCGACGATGGGGGCGTGGCTGTCATCCAGGCTGTCCACGATGCGGGCGTTGAGGTCCACCAGGTGAATGGCGCCATCCCACCAATTGTGTTCCAGGTGCAGTACTTTCAGAGGATCGGCGAAGGCCTCGGCCTTGACCAGGGTTCCGGTGATGCCGAGGAAGCGGCTGTTCGTGACCGTCAGGGCCGGGTCGCGCTGGTATAAATACTGGTCCATTTTTTCCGGTGGGCATTGGGGTTGGCCGTTGACCACCGTGCACTCGGCATTCGGATCGGCGGGGATGAAGCCGCCGGTGACGTGGATGGCGGTTTGGTTGGCGTCGAACACGCTATCGGTGACGGTGGCTGCAACGCTGATTCCACCGTCAAGCTTCAGGCCGGTGGCGGCGTGTTGAATATGGGTATGGTTGAGCACAACACCCGTACCCGAGGCCTCGATGCCTCTCCAAGCGCCGGGCTGGGCATCGGGGAACACGGATTTCAGAATCACCGGTTGCTCGGCAGTGCCGTTGATGGTGAGATATCGGTAGACGCGAATGCCCATACCCGAGAGAAAGTTAATGGTTTTGCCGGCGGGGATGACAAAGTCACCAGCTTCCCAGTTGTTGCTGCCTGGATCGATTGTCACTGTCTCGACAATCAGGTTATCCAGCGCGTAGAAGTTACGATCTGCCGAGAGACCGGCTTCGGCGGCAAAGTGGAACAATAGACCGGCAGGCACTTCGTTGCCTGTCTCATCCAGCCAGTGGCCGTAATCGATCCACGGCGCATCGGATTCACCGGTACGCCGATCGTAGATGGTGGAAGCCAGGGTGAGGAAGTCCGCGGTACCCCAATCGTTGCTCCGGGCATTGATTACGACACGTGGTTGAAATTTTTGATTAACACCATCTAGATAAGCAGTGGTGGACGTGTTCAGGTGTGCAGGTCCGGTATTAAAACCTTGCGCCAGAAAATTCAACACGGTATTGCTGAAGATCCGGTTGCCGTTGACCACGGGGCGGGTGTTAACCACCACATCATACTGGCTGCCGTATAGGCCGCCGCCGGGATTGACGACGATGCCGAGGTCATTGTCGTGAATCATATTACCACCGATGATATTGGGCGTGGCATTGAAACCGATATAGATTCCCAGAATATTATCGTGCAGCGTGTTTGCCTGGATCTCGGCAGGCGCCTGATCCACCAGGATACCGATGTTATTGTGACGCAATTCGTTTCGTTGCAACACATTGTCCAGTCCCGGTACCTGCACCCCACTCTCAAAATACCACGGCATTTCTTTATAATATCCAGCGAATTTCCGCCTGATAGTCACGCCGATATCGGCATACTCAATGATAGCGTTATATATCCTAACGTTGGATATGTCTTCCAAAATCAGGCCGGCCCAATCGCCGGGGACGGGGTTTGCCTTACCGGAGGTGAACACCACGGCATCGGCACCGGACTCCAGACTACCAATTGTGGCATTGGTGGTGAGCAACAGCGGGTAGTCGTCAAGCAGCTCAAATCGCACACCGGGGGGCACGGCGCCGGACAGGGTTGTTGCTCCGGTTATCGCGTAGGTAGCGCCTGTCTGAAGTTGCCCGCCATCGACATCACCGGCGAGATAATTGCGGGTCACAGGTTGCTGGTTGGCATCAAGGAACGGCAGGAAATTCACGCCTGGAGAACTAACAGGGTTCTCGACAATATCATAGAGGCTGTCGCTGATCACTTGCGGGTCGGTGCTGCCCCACCAGTTGTTGCGGGCATCTACCTCTCGTAGGCATTCGACGTAAACGGGATCAAAATTTATCCAACGTGGTTCTTTGTAGAAACCGGTAATGAGATAGTTGAACGTCTTGTTGCCGACGAACCGATTACCGTTCACGGTTAAGCAGGCATTGCGGGCTTCGTAATGATCCCGATAGGATGTATCCCCAAATTGGTTATTAGAGACGATCTCGGTAATTGGGCCGATCAATTCCCCCCCCTGGGCATTGGCATAAATACCGTACACGTTATTCGAGAATATATTCAGATTATTTATCACGGGTTTACTGATACTTTGGGCATTGATGCCAGCCACATTGGATTGAAACAGGTTGCCGGAAATTAATGGATCGGCATGCGCCAAAAAGATACCTGAATTATTGTTCTCGAACTGGCTATCGCGAATCGTCACACCGCTGGTATAAATATGCGCTGCATTCTGCGCATTGACCAACTTCCCTTCGATGCGGATCGCCATATCCGCCTTGTCAATGTGCAGATGCTCCAGGAGCACATCCGTAGGCCCCAGAATCGGTGTGTAATCAGGTGGTAATGCACCCACGACCTTGTTTTGCACCAGGTAGATATTGACCCAGCCACTATCGTCTATCACAGCTTGCGGAACCGCCGAGACAAATCGTATCGGTTGCGCCTCAGTGCCGGCGAGATGGGCGCCGCCGAAAATATTCAACGCATAACTATCGACGAAAGACAATGTCACGCCGGACGGTATCGACTCCGCACCGGAAAGGATCAGTTCACCAAGAACGGTATAGGTGGAACCCGCCTGAAGATCACTGCCTGTGATGTCACCGGAAAGAACATCAGGGATCGAAATAGTGTTGCCGTACTTGTCCATGAAAGGATAAAAGGCGACCCAGACATTGCCGGTTTTGGCATCGGCCTTATCATAAATTCCTCTGGCGATTACTGCGGGGTCTACGCTGCCCCAATCATTGCTGCTGAGATCCAGACGGATCAAATGATGGCTGCTTCCCAGGGGATGCAGTTCCTGGCGGTTAAAGTTGGTGGCGCGTACGTTCCACTGGCTATTTTCAAAAATATGATTACCGTGGATGGCGGGTTTGCTGTCAACAACAAACACACCATCACTGTCATTTGCGAAGCGATAACCGCCATTTCCGTCGATATCGATACCGAACTTATTGTGCGTGACATAATTATCGTTAATCACCGCAGTGGTCACAGACTCTATTTTAATGCCGTAATCATTGTCGTGAACCAAACTGAATTGCACTCGCGGGGAAGCTTCAAACAATCGCAGGCCTGTTTCATTCTTACGTAACTCCAGGCGCTGCAAATTGATATCGGTGGTATCGGCCCATATAACGCCCAACGTACCGGTATAAACCTTATCACTTGTGATCTTCACGCCGGTATTCGCATATTCAACGATAGTATCCTGCATACTGTAACCGTCAGGATTCAACGGGTCCTGCTGTGCAGCCTCTCGGATCGATATCCCCCCCCAGCGGTTATGCAGTCCCGCGGGAGTATCATCCACCATCTCTGCACTGGTAAAATACAGCGGTTCACGCTCGGTCCCCGTGAGGTGCAGGCTCCCGATCGCCGTCACCAGTACGCCGGGGCCCGCTTTGAAGGCGACGCCTGGCGGCGTCGTGCCCGTCAACGTGATGTTCTGCGGCACCAGGTACACTTGATTGCCCAGTAGATTGTCAGCAGTGACATTGCCGGTGAGAATCTGCGGCGACGGACTTTCCGGTTTGCCATGTGGCGCATCCAGGTAGGGCGTGAATTTCACCTGGGGTAGATTTGTGGAGGCTGGGTCATCGGTGGCGTGATAAATTCCTGCTTCTATTGCCGCTGGCTCGGCCACACCCCACCAGTTATAGACTGCGGCAAGGTGGATGGTATTGCCGCCGTTGAATGAAGCAGTGCTCATGTTGACGGTGTTTTCAAGGATACTGTTTTCCAGTATTACCGGATTGGGATTGCCACCGAGCGCTCCCGTACCGCCTGCATAGATACCGATACCATTGAGTCGGATACTGTTTCCCGCTCTAATGCGTGGATTGGCGGCGCCGTAGATGTAGATGCCATAAGTATTGTTCTGAATCAAGGAGTCACTGACGTCACCGCCGGACTGATCGAAATGGATGCCCTTGGTCGCGTACTCTATGCGCGCATATCGAATCGCTAGGGTCGATTCTGGGGCCGCGTATATGCCACCCCAACTTCCCGCGACGTTATTAGCGCTGGTAGTAAACTGCACCTGCTGAGAATTATTGCCGTTAACGATCAGCGCACCATTTACGTTAAGCTGCGTGTAGGCCGCGAAATTCAAAGTAACACCTTCGGGCACTGTTAGCGTGGAATTCGCCGGTACGGTCAGAGAGGTAGCGATGTTGTAATCCAGGCCGGGCTCCAGCGTCAAATCACCGGCAAGTATCCCACCCAAATTGGTATCCACGTTGAACACGCTACCTTCAGGCCAGGAGGCGCTAAGGTAGGGGCCAAAACTAACCTCCGGTTCACTCTGATCGATTTTACCGGCGTCAGGGTAATTGATGTCCAGAATCGATAGCCTGATCAGGCGGTGGTTAACCGTACCCCACCAATTATTGCGGGCATCAATGATTTCACCGGATAACAGTAGTCCACTGAAACCATGGGTTAGGATGTGATAATTTATGTTGTCGTGGAAATTGTTATTATGAACGACAGGGGATGGATTCGTATAATCATTGTGATTACCTTCGATACGCAAGCCCGCCAGATTATTGTAAATCTCATTTCCCCCGACAATTTCAGGGCGAGCTTTGACTACCGCGCCGGCGCCATCGAGATAAATACCGGCTGCCGTGCCGTGAATCCGATTGCCGGCCAGCATTGGAGATATCCCCTTAAGATAAATACCGGCGCCGGTATGATCCGGATTAGAGATTTCATTGCCGGTGATCGACACTCCGGCATTGACGCCGATGGAAATTCCGGACTGGGTAAAATTTGTGATGTGATTATACCCGAGTACCAGGTTTTGATTGCCGGCATCGTTGATACTGATAGCGGTGCTGGTGTAGTCAATATAGGTATGACTTATTATTGAATAATTTTGGTAGGGGGGTGTATTAAAAGAGATACCCTGCCAATCGCCCTTTGCCGGCGAAGCGTTGAGACTGGTCATCACCACGGGAGCGTCCGCTTCGCCATTTGATTTCAAGCTACCCTGATTGACCAGCATCCTGGCGCCGGGCGGAAAACGCAACGTGGCGCCGGGTTCCACTATCAACGTTGTCGAAAACAGTACATCGAGATCACCTTGCGCGTCATACCAGACACCGGACTTCAGAGTTCGGCTGTATTCCAATGCCGGCAACAACTTGATAACGGCGGATTGCGTCAAGAGATCGGTGATATTGATCAGAGGAGCCGTGTTGTCGCGGTCCAGCGCATCATGAATACCCTGACCGATAGTACCTACATCCGTACTGCCCCACCAATTACCTGTAGCATCCAAAACGAATCCGTAAGGATTATCATAGCCAACCGCAGTGTAGTTGCTGACGCTGTTGTAATGTATGTTATTGCCATTAACCACGGGCCGTGGGTCCATTCCACCGGTACCGCCTTGCGCATATATACCATGGTCGTTCATCAGCAGGATATTTTCCGGTCCGATGTGCGGCGCGGCACCGTTGGTCACATATACCGCCTGGTGGGTACGCCTAATTGTGGTATGGGCCACATCGCCACTGGTGGCGTTGAAGGCAATACCTTTGTCAGCCCACAATACTTCCGCGTAATCGACGTCCGCATTGCCGTTGACCGTGATGCCCCGCCAACCACCCTTCACCGGTACCGGGTTGTCGCTGGTGAACACCACCGGCAATGTTTCCTTACCTTGGGTTAGCAGCGCGCCATCGACCGTTAATCCGGTGTTGTCTTTAAAGCGCAGGCTTACACCGTCTTTCAATTCCAGGGTTACGGTAGCGGGTACCACAACATCGCTCATCACCCAATAGCTGACATCGGTAATCAAAGATTTGTTGGCGGCCAAAGTGCCCTCAAGGCGGCTAACCAGGACCTCGGCGGAGAAATTGCCGCTGTTTACCTTTGGATTTCTGGAATAATCGGCAACGTCATAAATCATCGCCGCGATATCGGTGCTACTGGTTTTACCCCACCAGTTACCCGTAGCATCAAGCACGGTGGGTGGTTTATAGGCGTAGTAATAGAAATTCGATGTACGATAGGCAAGGTACTTATTGCCATAAATATCGTTCCCCGTCACCGTGATCTTGGGGTCATCGGCCAATACGCCATCGCCGATGGCTTGAATACCGACATAATTGGCGGTAATGATATTGCCCTGCGCCACCGTGACCGTTGAATAGGCATTAGCATTGACGCCATAATAGTTATTTTTCAAAATGGAGTTTCTGATCACCACTGAAGCATCGCTCACGGAGAGACCGTAGGCTGCCCACTCGATGATCGCATGGTCAATATTTACCGTGGCCCCATTTTCGATAATTAATCCGCCCCAGCCCGCTCCGTAACCGATGGTGTTACGGAAATATTCCATATCTTCCGCTGTAGTGAAGCGCACGGGGTGCGCATCGGTACCGTTTACCTGCAAAGCACCATCGACTTTCAAACTACCGCCTTCATAAAAAACCAGCTCCGCGCCTTCCGGGATAGTCAGGGTGGCGCCGGCAACCACCGAAATTGCTCCCGCGACTTCATAGCGGGTATTTTGCGTCAGGGGATTCGCATCGCTGAGATTTCCGGTCAAATAGTTTCCTGCTGCCGGTTTGCCATCGGGGTATGGTGCATCAAGAAAAGGGATGTAGTAAACGACTGGCTTTTTCTGGCTCCACCAATCTTCACCGTGTTTCTCGATGGAGCGATCAACATCACCGATCCGGTCACTACCCCACCAGTTCTCTTCTAGATGGAACACCGCGGCGGACATATCAGAAGAACAATCGCAGAGCGTACCGCCGTTCACGAAGTTTTTTGGGCCATAGTAAGGATCATAGTTGTCATAGATATTATTTCGGGTGATGATCGGTTGTGGTGGCGGAAATTCCTGGTCTGGATAATATATGCTGTAGTCAAACCAAAAAACGTTGACGCCATAATGGTTGTCATGGATATCATTACCGTTGTTAATCACCGCGTTCGCATATGAGCCTTGCAGATGGATACCAACGTAGTTGTTGCTGATTGAGTTCCCTTGTATTTTTGGTGCCGCATCAACTAAGGTAATACCAATGCCGTATTGCCATGCATTGAAGGCTCTAAAGGTATTGCCGCTTATTAATCCATGAGGAATATTGAAGCCATCAGTGTAAATCATTAAACCACTGTTGCGGTAATTCAGGATATTGCAGCTTTCCATGGTGATATCGGCGCCAATCACCGTGACGCTATTGAAACCCCATTCGATATTGACGTATCGCATGGTCGATCCGGTGGCTAGAGGAGAAAATACGATGCCGTTCCAGTTGCCGCTTTGAAGCTCCGCTGGAGGTTGGAAAAAGTGGCCGGTATTATCGGCCGAGGTGAATGTAATATATTTTTCAGCGGTACCTGCCGCGGTCAGTTTGCCAACAAATTCCATACCTGCATTCCAGTGAAAATATAAATTGGAACCGGGCATGATGGTCAATGTCGCGCCTTCAGGCAAAATGATCCAATCACCAATGTAGTAGTCGCCGTCCATGATGTAGTCCCCCACGCCAAGGGGCCCGGTCAAGTCCCCCGGCGGTATCAACCCTCCCACCGGACCGCTGACGTTCACTGTAACATTGAGGTCCTGGTGGACGGACGCTTGACCGTCACTGACGGTAACGGCAATGTTGTAAATCTCGGTGGCGGTGACACGGGGCGGCGTATAAACCGGATTGGCGCTGGTGCTGCCGCTCAAGCTGCCTTCCCCGGGATTGAGGCTCCAACTGTACGTAAGAGTGGTATTCAGGTCGGGATCAGACGCCGTGACCTGTAGTTGACTGGTTTCCGTGTCCAGAATTTCCGCGGGAGTCGCCGTCAACGTATTGATGATGGGTGCTTTGTTAACTTGCTTGACCGTCACCAACACGGTGTCGGTTCCCATCGCACCTTCGTTATCGCTAATCGTCAACTGAAAACTTAATACGGTATCGACATCAATTTCCGGTGCGGTGAAACTGGTACTTGGTGAACCGGCATCGGTTAAGGTTACCGTCGGACCTGAGACTTGCTGCCATACGTAATTTACCAGCGTGCCGTCCAGGTCGTAGGAGGCACTGCCGTCTAAAGCGACGATGCCACCCTCGTTTACTGTAATATCGCTACCGGCATTGGCGGTAGGCGGTTGGTTGACATGAACCGTGGTGGCGGCTACCGGGGATTGTTTGAAACCGTCACTGACGATCAATGAAACGGTGTAGTTACCGGCCTTGCTATACACATGGCTGGGCTGGGCGCCGGATGCAGTGGCGCCATCGCCAAAATTCCACTCATAGGAAATCGGTTCCGCATCGGGATCATAGGAACCGGAACCGTTGAAATTAATGGTTTGATTGACATTACCGGCGTAGGGCCCGCCGGGTATCGCCACAGGCGGGATATCCAGATCCGTCACGGTAAGATATACCGGCAGCACCGCGTCCTGATAGCCGGGGGCGGTGAGCGTCAGCACCGTGTTGTAGTCCCCTGGTAATAGACCGGTGGCTATGGCGGAAGCATTGGTTGGCAGCGGTGTGGTACCGGCGGCGGGCGCGAAACTGAGCCAGGGGGCGTTTTCGGCCACGGTGACACTGGCGGCACTGCCATTGCTGGTATCGACGGCCAGCGCGTGGGTACCGACACCTTGGCGCAGATCGACGGTCATATTGATGCGTGGCTGATCAGTGATGATCACCGGCGTGACATTGCCGACGGTAAATGTCACATAAAGAATTTCCGTGGAACCATTACTGAGAATTAACTTCACCGCCAGCGCGTGTTTGCCATCGATCAGTGTACTGGTAAGGAATGGATTGGCAGTACTTACGCTGCCGCCCGCTAGATCGAAGGGCGATTTGTTGTCCACAGACGAGGGACCAGTGACCAGCAGCGGATCGTCCATGTGGAATTCGGCACGGGAAATATCGGTACCGGGCGTGACAAAAACATATGCCTGCCCTGCCAGAATGGCGCCATTGAGACCAGCCGGATTCAATCGATCCGCTGTAACACTATAGACAATGTGATGTGGCGCGGTCTGCGGGTTTACGGAGAGGGTCACCGGGACACGATAACTAAGATAACCGTCGGCGGTTGCGAACAAATGCCCACTGTAATTTCCCGGCGT
>JAHECY010000198.1 GCA_024641505.1 Gammaproteobacteria bacterium | reverse complement strand
GAGGATGGCATGTTGATTACTTCCCGAGGCCCGGGAACTGCCATGGATTTTGCGCTGGATCTGGCGGAAAAACTGGTTGGCAAAACAAAGCGCGACTCTGTTGAAACTGGCCTGGTTCGCTGAATTGCATAAGCTGTTTGCCAAATTCCCTCCTTCTGTCGCTGCGTTGCTGCTGCAACTATGCGCGCTTCTGACGGCACTGCTCTTCATACGTTTGACCGGCATATCTCCCGCCCCCCTTACTGTTGCAGTGCTGTCCGGGCTTTTCGCTGCCACGCTAAGCCATATTGCCGGCCTCGCGTTCTGGTGGCTGTTGATTCAGCTGCTTTTCGCCCCCGCGCTGGTCTTGACACTAACGCTGGATATCCCCCCCGCTTTTTATCTTGCGGCATTTCTCGTCATGCTACTGGTGTACTGGAGCACTTTTCGCAGCCAGGTTCCGCTATATCTTTCCAGCAAAAAAGTGTGGCATACCCTTGAGGAATTACTCCCGCCGGCGGAAATGAATCAAAGTTTCACTTTCATGGATATCGGTTCCGGCATGGGCGGCGTATTGACGCATCTTGCAGCTAAGCGCCCGGATGGACAGTATTTTGGGGTGGAAAATGCCCCTCTTCCCTATTTCGCCAGCCGGCTGAGAATTGCCGCCGGCAACCATACCAATTGCCACGTATTTTGGCGCAGCCTATGGTCATGTGACCTTGCCCCATATGATGTGGTTTTCGCCTACCTGTCCCCTGTCCCGATGGAACAGTTGTGGCAAAAAGCAAAACAGGAGATGCGCCCGGGCTCATTATTTGTCAGCAACACTTTTGCGGTGCCCGAGTCGCCCCCGCAATATTCAATCACACTGGATGACATGCATCACTCGACACTATTCATCTGGCATATGTAATAAAACGCATCTGCGACCCAAACAATCACATGCCAATTTTCCATCAGAACTCAATGAATACGGGCACCCGGATCAAATTATCCAGAAATATTTCATTACATTTGTACAAATACTTCACATTCCCCCCGTTTTTAGATAGGATACAACCTTCGTATCTGCTTTCACCTCACAATCAACTCTGCAATACAAATACTTTTAACACAAACAATCGTCAAAAATAAAATTAAAGCGAGACACACTATGAGCGAACATATCCGTTACGTTACTGATGCAACCTTTGCTGCCGAAGTCCTTCAGTCTCCACTGCCAGTATTGGTTGATTACTGGGCAGAGTGGTGCGGTCCATGCCGCATGATCGCCCCGATTCTGGACGAAGTTTCCCACGAATATTCCGGCCGTCTGAATGTGGCAAAGATTAATATCGATGAAAATCAGGCCACGCCTTCCAAATACGGCGTTCGCGGCATTCCAACCCTGATGCTGTTCAAGAGTGGCAACATTGAAGCAACAAAAGTTGGCGCATTGTCCAAATCTCAACTCACTGCATTTATTGACAGCCACATCTAATCTGAATTATTTTTACTTAACTCCGATCTTGAATGCCCAAGAATCAATAAAAAGAGCCCCTCAAGACAGTTAAGGTCACAACCATCCCGAACGAATTGAATCCTTTGCAACAACACTCCCTGGAATCGACCGTCTTCTTTTAAAACTTCGCCCTCCCATATCCCACCTATATGCATTTATCTGACCTAAAAACCAAACACGTTACAGAACTTGTAGACATGGCACTTGCCATGAACATCGACAACGCCAGCCGCATGCGCAAACAGGATTTGATTTTCGCCATGCTTAAAAGTTATGCCAAAACCGGAGAAAGTATTTTCGGCGAAGGAACACTGGAAGTGCTTCCAGACGGTTTTGGCTTTTTAAGGTCGCCGGATACTTCATACTTGGCAAGCCCGGACGATATTTATGTCAGCCCGAGCCAGGTGCGCCGTTTTAATCTGCATACCGGTGACTCGATCGAGGGCGAAATCCGCACACCCAAGGATGGCGAACGCTATGTGGCACTGGTCAAGGTGGACAAGGTCAACTCCGAGCCGCCTGAAAATGCAAAAAACAAAATTCTGTTTGAAAACCTGACACCGCTGTTCCCGACGCAGCAGATGATCCTGGAACGCGATATTCGCGCGGAAGAAAACATTACCGGCCGTATCATCGACATGATTGCACCGATCGGCAAAGGCCAGCGCGGCCTGCTGGTGGCCTCGCCCAAATCCGGCAAAACGGTGATGCTGCAGCATATTGCACACTCCATCTCGTCCAATTACCCGGACTCCCATCTGATCGTACTGCTGATCGACGAGCGCCCGGAAGAAGTAACCGAAATGCAGCGCACGGTACGGGGGGAAGTGGTCGCTTCAACTTTTGACGAACCGGCAACACGCCACGTTCAGGTTGCCGAAATGGTGCTGGAAAAGGCCAAGCGCCTGGTCGAACATAAAAAAGACGTGGTCATCCTGCTTGATTCGATTACCCGTCTGGCACGGGCCTATAACACCGTCATCCCGTCTTCCGGCAAGGTGCTGACCGGTGGTGTGGATGCCAATGCCCTGCAGCGCCCCAAGCGCTTCTTTGGCGCGGCACGTAACGTGGAAGAAGGCGGCTCGCTCACCATTATCGCCACCGCACTGGTGGATACCGGTTCACGCATGGACGACGTGATTTACGAAGAATTCAAGGGAACCGGCAATATGGAGATTCACCTTGAGCGCCGTATGGCCGAAAAGCGCATCTACCCGGCGATCAACGTAAACCGTTCCGGAACGCGCAAAGAAGAACTCCTGATCAAAGCCGACGTGCTGCAGCGCATCTGGGTTTTGCGTAAGCTACTGTATCCAATGGATGAATTAGAAGCCATGGAGTTCCTGCTGGACAAAATCAAGGCCACCAAAGGCAACGCGGACTTCTTTGATTCGATGCGCCGCTAGGACGTCCCAAACGCCGACATTCAAAAACAATTTGGACGGCAAGTAAAGTTTATGTATAATGCGCGGCTCTGTAAAACCGCATTCAAGCGAGGTTGTTATGTACGCAGTAATTAAAACCGGTGGTAAGCAATATCGTGTTATCCAAGGTGAAACACTAAAAATTGAAACCGTTGAAGGCGATGTCGGCAGCGCAATTGTGCTGGACAAAGTTTTGATGGTAGGCAATGGTGACCAGGTTTCCATGGGCAAGCCCATGTTAACTGGCGCCACCGTTACGGCAACTATTGTTGCAAACGGTCGTCACGATAAAGTAAAGATCTTCAAGATGCGTCGTCGTAAGCACTACCAAAAGCATCAGGGTCATCGTCAAAACTATACCGAGATCCGTATCGACGGCATCAAGGCCTAATTCTGAAGGAGTAATTCCATGGCATCGAAAAAAGGCGGCGGCAGTACCAGTAACGGCCGCGACTCGCACT
>JAHECY010000222.1 GCA_024641505.1 Gammaproteobacteria bacterium | reverse complement strand
ATAGAAAGCCACTTCAAAGCATTTCCATCGAAATAGCTATAACCTATCCCACGATCTTCCAAATTCCAATAGCCATCAGGTAGCAATTCGGGAGTATTGAACGAGAAGTCCTTCGCTATGCTTGCATACCATCCACTCCATCGGTTGATTTGTGCTGTAATTTGGCTGAACTGGCCCCAACGAACAAGAATCGTATCATTTATACTATACAACACACCACCCGCCAAATTGGCGTCAAACGTTCCTGCTTTGATTCCTGGGTATGCTGGTTGTGAGTCCAGTGACAGCCTTTGCAGTGTATTATTGTTACCATCGTATTTAACAAGCCAGATGTATCTATAGTTGTCTGTCCTGTTTGGGTCGAGTTCGGACCAGGCTATAATATAGTTGCCACCCTGATCTCTCAGAAAACCTCCAAGCTTAAAATCATCCCCTTTCGATACTACTTCCTCCGCCTCCCCCACCCCCTCTCATAACTAACCGTCACGGTCCCCGGTTTACTCACTCCACCCTGCCCGTCGTCCACGGTGTAGGTGAAACTATCCACACCACTGGCGTTTTATCTGGTGTATAAGTGATGGTATTGTCAGTATTGACGGTCACGATGCCTTTGATACCCTGGGTGTGTGAGACTATAGCCAGTTGATTATTTTCCGCGTCGCTATCATTGGCTAGTACATCATAGGTGATTGCCGTGTTGCGAGGTGTGATAAGGTTATCGGAACCGGCCACTGGAACATCATTGACCGGTGTAATTGAGATCAGTGCATCGAATGGCTGTGTTGAAGCACCTTGTAGGTCTGTGGCTTGCAGTTGAAAGCTGTCGTCAGTGGTCTCGCTGCCATCATGCTTATAGGACACATCACCGTTGTCGATATCACCCTGCGTAACCAAGTTCCCCACCGCTAGGGTGATAAGTTTCTTATCGGGATTAATTAGCCGTAACAAGCCATGGGCGGGCAAGGAATTTACGCGCAACCTGATTTCGTATGGCCCACTTTCTTCGTCTGAAACTTGCAAGGTATCGGTGGTAACAATTGCTTCTCCGGCCTCTAACACATTAAGTTTGTCATTATTGACCACGATTGGTGTGTCGTTCACAAGGGTGATTACAATGGAAACACGAATTGTGATGGCGACGCTGCTATCGTCCATGATATCAATATAGAAGGCGTCGCTTTCTGCATTGTCTCCATTGTTCTGATAACGAACCACCTTGTAATCAATATCCGTCTGCGAAAAAGTGCTGCCAATTTCGGCTGACACATCGCCATCCGCGGTGCCAATAAGCAGCCTGCCATGTCCGGGTGGGTTGCGCAGCTGATAACTGTGATTAGCGGATGCCAAGTCGATACCTGCAGACTCCAATGTGCTTCGAGTTACAGGCGTTTCCGCCCCTTCTGTGGCATCCAAAGTCGTGTTTCGTGCCACAATCGGCGGGCCTTTGGTGTCAAAAACCGTTAATGTGTAGTTTTGGATGCCGGCTAACTGATTGCTGTCGACCACCTTTACCGATATTTGGTAGGCGCCGATATCCGTGGCACCGGGAGTCCAATTCATTCTGCCATTGTCATCGATTTGCAACCCCTGAGGTATGCGATCACCGGTATTCAATGAGTAGGTAAAATGTTCTTCAGGATCGGGGTCGGTAACGATGATCTGGTAGACGTATTCCTGATCCTGGGTGGCCGCGGTTTCCGGGTCGGAAGTAATGACCGGTGCGTCGCTTTCAGGCGTGATGTCGATGGTGACCAGAGTCTGGTCACTGGCATGGACGCCGTCGGTGGCAATGTAATAAAAAATGTCCGTGCCAAAATAGTTGGCTGCGGGGAGATAGGTAAAGGATCCGTCCCCTTCCCGAGTGAGCGTGCCATGCTCCGGAATGGTGAAATCCTTCAATGTCAATATCATGGTATCAGTTGAATCGTCGTTGAGCACGGGGTTTGGGAAATTGACAGGTGTGTCTTCCCGAGTGGAGATGTTATCAGGCGTCGTACCGGGTTTGTAATCCACATCCCGGTTTTGACTGACTTCTTGTATGGCATCGCCACAAGAGCTTAGAAGTAGCGATAGAAAAATGTACGGCGCCAGGCGCGAAGTGGTTCTCAAAGTGAATGTTACTCCTATAGTCCATTAAGGGAGTACTGCATTGCGCTCAGCATAGCGCTATTGCCTGGAAGAAGCAATGCGCCTAAGGCGTATAAATCCTGCAATAAATATGCGCGCAAATATCTGCACACTTTGACGTGCAGCGTGAAAGTTAACGGATATCGCTGGTACAACTTTCCACGATTCATAAGGATCTGCGGCGATACGCAGTTCTGGTGGCGCAGACACTGATCTATTCAGGGATGTTTATCGCACGGCGGTTGAAATTTGGCATGTTGAGGCAACCGTACCACTAATGATTTTGGTTTGAATTTCACCGAACTCGGCACCTAGGACGTCTACCGGTGCGAAATATGAACCCTGCTATTTTTCTCTATTGCTGGCTTTGGTTTTAGCTTTGGCTTTGGGTTTTGGCGGTAACGGTCGCATGTTGGGGTCTGCTGCAACAAAGCGGTCGCGTCCCTGTTCTTTGGCTTTGTACAGCGCGGCATCAGCAATTTGCACAAGATCGGAAGGTGAAGATTTATTGTCGGGCTTCATGGTGGCGATACCGAGACTGATGGTGACGTACCCGCATACCGGGGAAAATTCATGCGAGATCGCCAGTTTAGTTACCGCGTCATGCAATTGTGACGCAATCTTGATAGCGCCTTTTTCATCCGTATAAGGCAGTATCACCACGAACTCCTCACCGCCATAGCGCGCGGCAAGATCCCCGGGACGTTGCAGAACATCCGCAAGTGCCTGAGCGATAATCCGCAGACATTCATCACCAGCCTGGTGCCCATAGTTGTCATTGTAGTACTTGAAGAAATCAATGTCCGCAAGAATCAGCGAGGTCGGGATCTTTTCACGCAAGGCGCGCAACCATTCCTGGGAAAAGTAGGTATCGAAATGGCGACGATTGGCGATGCCGGTCAATCCGT
This sequence comes from Gammaproteobacteria bacterium, assembly GCA_024641505.1. Lineage (GTDB taxonomy): Bacteria > Pseudomonadota > Gammaproteobacteria > SG8-11 > SG8-11 > UBA6920. The sequence continues at coordinate 45,366 of JAHECY010000222.1, read as the reverse complement.
CCATGCATGAAAGTTTTTGCAGTTCCCGATGGCTTTGCTCCAGTTCAGCATGAACAATTTTCAGTTCTTCAAGCAGTTCGTCACGTTGCTTTTGACTCAGGTAGCTGCGGGAATGCGCCTTGATGCGCGCAATGAGTTCGATCTGGTCTGGAATTTTAACCAGATAGTCGCTGGCACCGGCGGCAAATGCGTTGCTTTTGTCCGATGGATCATCCTTGGTCGACAACACGATAACCGGGACATCGCAGATCAGCGGATTATTACGATAGTGGCTTAACAAAGTCATACCGTCGATGCTCGGCATCACAAGATCCTGGAGAATCACCGTGGGCTGGACATCCTGTGCCATGCTTAGTGCCTGATCGGAGCTCTGGCAATAGTGAAACTGGATGTCGGATTCATGAACCAACATACGCCGGATGGCTTCCCCTATGATGGGTTGATCGTCCACCAGCAACACGACATATATATCCGACATCACAGTATGTTGATCGGTCTTGTCGCGGGTCATCGGACAGCCACCCTGTTTTTTTGTAGTAGCTGGGTCAAACGCCGTCCCAGTACTGACAACGGCAATATTTCCGAAGCAGCATTGAGTTCCGCCGCCGCTTTGGGCATACCGAAAACAGCGCTGGATTGCCTGTCCTGCGTAATGGTATACCAGCCATGCTGCTTCATGCGCAGTAAGCCCTGCGCACCATCATTGCCCATGCCGGTCAAAAGTATGCCTATTGCGTGGCCTTGCCAGTGCTGGACAATGCTATTGAAAAATACGTCGACGGATGGGCGGTATACCAAATCCCTTGGTTCTTTGGTATAGGTGAAAGTGTTGTTAGCATTCATAGCCAAATGATCATTGGAACATGCAATATAGACATTGCCAGGACGTGGCGGCATGCCGTGTTGCGCAAGGCTGATGGGTAAGGGCGTCATGGTACTTAGCCATTTTGCCAGTTCGCTCACGAACTTCCGGTCCACATGCTGCACGATAACCAAGGGTGCGGGAAAATCACCTGGCAAACCGCCAAGCATCTCGGCTAAGGCGTGTGGACCTCCCGATGATGCACCAACGGCGATCAGGGTTTGATCATGCGGCCGGGGGGGGCCGGGAATGATGGTTGTCGGCCCTGTCGCCAATGTGGTTTTACGGGTGAGATGGCCAATCAAGGAGATTTTTCGGAGCAGATCTTCGCGCCCGTTGCCAAATAAAGGGCCGTCGACCATCGGTGTGTTGATGGCATCCAGGGCGCCCGCCCCCATGGCTTCAAATACCAGGGATGCGTTGACCTCAATCGAAGAAGTGACGACTAATATGGGACAGGGTGTGTAGGCCATGATTTCCCGTGTAGCCTGGACACCGTCCATGACCGGCATCAGTAAATCCATGAGGATCAAATCAGGCGTTTGATCACGGCACATACGTACCGCTTGAGCCCCGTCCCGGGCCACCCACAGGACCTGATGATCGTTGTTGCGGGTTATGGTCTGCCGCAAGGCTTCAAGTACCAAGGGAAGGTCATTGACGATACCGATTTTCATAGTGTCGCGTCACTCTCTCCAATCAAATCCTTAACCGCCTCAATGAGGGTTTCGTCATGAAAGCTGCCTTTTGTCAGATAGTAATCGGCACCGAGATTCAGGCCTTTGCGCCGGTCTTCGATCCGATCCTTATAAGACACGATCATAACGGGTAAGCGCTTCAATCTGCTATCAGATTTGATCAGACTGACCAATTCGAAGCCATCCATGCGGGGCATATCAATATCAGTTATAAGTAAATTATATTCATTGCTGCGAATGGCATTCCAGCCATCAATGCCGTCGACCGCAGTTTCGACATGATAGCCGTGAGTCTCGAGCAAGTTGCGTTCAATCTCCCGTACCGTTATGGAATCGTCGACCACCAGTATGCGTTTGATGATGGTGGCAGGTGTCAGATCAAGCGGTACGTGTTTTACCTTCCCGCCTTTGATCATGAAATCGAGAGATCGGGTTAAATCGTCGACATCAAGAATCAATACGGGTATGCCATTTTCCAGGATCGCGCAGGCGGAAAGCTCGGGTATTTTGCCAAGCCGGCTGTCCAGCGGTTGCATCACCAGTTCCTTCTGACCCATCACTTTATCAACAACTAAAGCATAGTGGTTGAGATAGTCCTTAATGACCACCACCGACAACGTGTCCGCATGGCTGCTGGATTCGGTGTACCCCAGCAGTTGCCCGGCGGAGACAAGATTTAAGCGCGTCTCGTCAAACGTAAAATATTGTTTGCCATCACTGTAGAAAATGTCACTTTGCTGCAATTTCATAACTCTTTCTACGCGTGCCAGGGGAAATGCATACGGTTCAGCGACGATCTCCACGATTAACGCGGTAACTACTGAAACGGTTACCGGCATCTGTAGTTCAAAACAGGTACCGCGTCCGGGAACACTGTCGACCCGGACCGTACCCTTCAATGCCGTTACCGTTTCCTTTACGACGTCGAGACCGAAGCCTCGACCGGAAATCTCGGTGACTTGCTCTTTTGTGGAAAATTCTGGCAGAAACATGAATGCCATCAACTCTTCGTCCGTCAAACTATCTACGACTTGCCGCGGTACCAGTTTTTTTTCAAGAATCTTACGTTTAATCGCCGGCAGGTCGATGCCGGCGCCGTCGTCCGCAATACTGATGTGCAGCATGCCCGCGCGATAGCTGGCGGATATGGTGATCGTCGCATCGGGTTTTTTCCCAAGTTTCTTTCGTTGCTCCGGCTGTTCCACGCCATGCGCGATGGCGTTGCGTACCAGGTGCGTGAGCGGTGCTTCTATCTTGTCCAGTACATCGCGGTCGACCTCGGTATTGCCGCCGTCGATGCTCAAGGTTACGGTTTTATCCAAGCCACGACTGATGTCTCTGACCATGCGCGGAAACTGCGTCAGTCGTTCGGCGAAAGGCCGCATCCGGGTGGTGAGAATGTCACGATTGATATCTTCGATCAAGGAATCAGTGCGGTGATAAAATTCGTAAACACTGCTGATGCTTTGGTTGAGACGCTGATTGTTGTCACGCAGTCGTTTACTGAGCGACTTTAGATCACCGGCTATTTGCTGCTCAGTGGTTACTCCGGCGCCGATATTTTCACGTAATGTCTCGATGAGATTATTCACTTCGCCGAACCGTTTTTTCAGCTGAATCATTTCCGTCACGAAACTGTTCAGCCATCGATGCTGCACCAGAAGTTCACTGGATTTTCCTACCATGGCTTCGATTTTGGTATTGGAAATTCGTACGATATCCGGTCTGTCGTTAACGGGCGGCTGCGGGACACCGTCGACTTCAGCAGCATGATTGCCGGCGGCAAGGGTTGACTTTTTCTTTTCGGAAGTGGTTCCCCGGTGGCGTCGAGATTTCTCGGGATGCGAGCCGATCGCTGTCAAATCCCCAAGTACCGATTTATAGCTTTCTTCATGTCGGGTATGCCAGTTGAGCAAGGTATCCGCGCCACCCGCGCCGATATGTTTAATCGTGTCCACCGCGGCCAACAGTACATCGATATGCGCGGCTGAGAGTTGTAATTTGTTGGTTTGGGCGGATATAAATATGTCTTCCATGATATGTGCGATTTTTTCCACGCTTTCGACTTTTAGTAACCGCGCGGCACCTTTCAATGAATGTGCGGCCCGCATCATGTTATTGATAATTGATGCGTCAGTGCTGCTGTGTTCCAGCTCCAGCATGCCGGACACCAGGGCCGAAGACTGCTGTTCCAGCTCGGCATGGAATAGATCCAGCATGGTGGCGTCTATTGTGGAACGGCGGCTATCCGGCATGGTGACTCATGTCCCTGTCAAATTCGCTGAATACGCTGCCCGCGTCAAGAAAATGTATGGTATAGGTGTCGATCAAAAGTTTTCCGGAAAAAAACCGTGCTTCGGGGTTTTCCTTGGGCGACTCGAGCGGGGTAAGCGCATGGTTGCCATAGCTGTAGATGCCAAGAATTTCGTTGACCGGAAATACGTATTTCCTGCCATTCCAAACCGCGACGATAAGTGAGTCGTAGAGGCTTTTACGCCGCTCCCGGGTACCGGTGTACTTTTCGATCTTGAATAATTGGCCGAGAGAAAAACATAATTGTACCTTGCCGGAAATGTTAACCAGTCCTTTGACTACGAGCGAATCCACATTCGGTATGCTGCGAATCCTGCGTTGTGCGCAGACTTCGTCAAGAACTGCGCAACTGAGCCCAAACCATGAAGCGCCGATGCGGAACACTAGCAACGAATTTTGCTCGGTGTTTCGGCGCTCCTTGGCTTCGGCAATTTGTGTCGTCCAATCGGTGTGGAGGTTGTGGGCTGGTAGCTTACTCAGTACCTCCCTGCCCGCTTCCACGAATTTTTCACAATTCCGGCAATGAATGATGTCTTTCAATAATGCACAGCGCGGCTGTACCCGTCCCCACACACCGATACTGTTCCAGCAACTGACTATCTTCTGATCCGGCATCGACTATCCTTGACGTTGCTTGCGGCGGCGTGCCAGCACCCGGCTGGAGCGCGCCCGCAACTGTGAGGCCACATGTTTGTCATTGTGACGCTCCGCGTGTTCCGCCAGATGAATCAGGGCTTCATAGTGATCCGGATCAAGGTAAACCGTTTTTCTATATAGACCCTCGACCAGTTCAAGACGCCCCTGTGCTTGATAGATCAAAGCCAGCAGATAATACGCCTGTGCATGAGTATCATGTTGATACAGGTAATCATTGCACATGAATTCCGCCTGGATAAGATTGCCCTCGTTAGCGCACTGGGCGATTTGGGAAAGTTCGGGCGAATCCTGCTCAGGTATGTGTAGATCCGCAACTGGGGTCGGCGTTATTGATGGTGCAGAATCATTTGGCGGTATCACCGACGCTGGCTGAAGATCAGCTGGCATTGGCAAAGGTGGCATCTTGTTTATAACGCCAGCTTCCGCTGGGGTGGCAGGCTGCCGTGCGGGTTGCGTGGCGGTACGTGGTTGATAAGCGAATGCCCGCGCATATTTCAGGCGTTTCAGCGTGGTACCAACATAATCGCCGGTTTCAGCATGTCCGAGAAACAGGGTGCCATCCGATAGCAATAAGTTGCAAAGTTTATTCACTGACCTGGTTTGAGTTTCACGATCGAAGTAAATAAGCAGATTTCGGCAAAAAATAATATGATAATGACCGCGTAACAAGCCGAAATTAGCCGCCAGCAGATTGTCCTGCAGAAAATCTATGGATTGGCGTAATTTGGCGTTGATAAGGTAGTTGTCACCGCTCTCAGTAAAAAATCGCTCACGAAAGCCGCCTTCGTTATGACGAAAGGAGTGTTTGTTATAGCAACCTTCACGTGCCTTTGCTAATGCACGTTCGCTGATATCGACAGCGTCAATATGATAACCGCTGGGATGCAACCCTAGATCGTGAAGTGTCATGGCGATTGAGTAGGGTTCCTCGCCTGTGGAACACGGAACGCTGAGTATGCGTAATGGATGCTGGGCGGTAAAATCAAACCATTGCGGGCGCAGTATGCTCGACAGGGCGCTAAATGATTCATGGTTGCGGAAGAACCAGGTTTCCGGTACCACGACCTCCTCGACCAGTTCCGTCAATTCCGCGGCGGAGGTATGCAGAAATTTATCATATGCGTCAATCGAGGGCAATTTGAGCAGCTTCATGCGAAAATGTACCGCACGATCGAGATTTGATTTCCCGACCGCATTGACATTCAAACCGATGGCGTTTTGCAGCGTTTGTTGAATCTTCTGCCATGCATCTTTCTGCATCACGGTTTACTCTCTATAGACACCAGGCGATTCATGTTATGGCTTCAATCCCTGCGTACTTTGAATATGGATACCGCATGCTGCAAATTATGCGCTGCGTCATTCAGATGGTCGATAGCCGCATTGGACTGTTGCAGGGATTCGACGGTTTGGTGTGCGGATTCATTGAGTGAATTCATCGCATTATTGATTTGCAGGGCGCCTTGGGTCTGGAAATGCATGCTCTGGTGAACGCTTTCGAACCGCGGTGTCAAGGTCTGTACGCCATTGATGATCTTGCCAAGCTGCCCGCTTGCCTGATTTACATTCTCCACGCTATGACGCACCTGTTCGGAAAATTTCTCCATGCTCATAACGCCAGCGGATACTGCGCTCTGCATTTCACGGACTATTTGTTCGATGTCCAGTGTCGCCACTGCCGTTTGGTCCGCCAGTCGACGTATTTCCTTGGCAACCACGGAAAAACCATAGCCATATTCACCGGCTTTTTCGGCTTCGATAGCCGCATTGAGCGACAACAAGTTCGTTTGATCCGCCACCCGATTGATAGTGTCGACGACAGTACCGATATTAGCGGCTTTTTCATTGAGAACTTCAAGTTTATTGGCAATGGCACTGGCGGCGTCGACGACCTGTTTCATGGTCGTCTGCATTCTGGCGAGACTTGCCTGGCCCTCCTCGGCAATACCCGTGGTGGATTCAGCGACGCCTGCCACCTGATCCATGGTTTTTTCCAGTTCTTTGGCGGTTGCGGAAATTTCCGTGGCGGTGACGGCAATTTCGCTGGTGGTCGCCGCCTGTTCGGAAATAGTGGCCTCCTGCTGTTTGGCGGTAGCTGCGATTTCAGTGGCTGACGATGCCACTTGAATACCGGATTTTTGCACCTGTGATACCAAAGTGTTGAGGCTGGTGATCATGTCCTGAACACCTTCCGCCAGTAGACCAATTGCATCGGAACCCGTCAGCTTGATCTCGCCGGTCAAGTCGCCATTGGTAGCCTGTTCCACGACGTGCAGAATGCGCGATACTTTCTTGCGTAACATTTCCATCGCGTCCTTTTTTTCCTCGATGGAATTTTTAATATAGGAAATCATAATCTGCAGATTTTCCGCCAGCTCACCGATCGCATCGGAGCTGTGAAATCCAACCTGCACATCGTAATGCCCCTCCGTTACCTTGCTGATGACATCCAGAAGAATTTGTACCTTGCGGGCAAGTTCTTCATTGGCATTGTGCTCGCGTTCAGTGGTGAAATTGACATTGTCGGCCATGGTATTAAAGACCGCGGCCAGGTCTCCGATTTCATCCCGATTCTTGACGTGGGCGCGGATATGAATGTCTCCCTCACCGCGTTTGCGTATGACTTCCAGCAAGCCCGTCAAGGGAGTGATAAACCAATACTGCAGCAACAAGTTAACAATTAACAGGCCGACGGCGAACATGCCAAAGTTCGCCCAAATCGTGGTCCACATTTCCTTTTTTACGGCCGCGTCTACATTATCGAGACTCAGGCTGATGCGGATGGCGCCATTGATACTGCCAGAAGGTACCTTGTGGCAATTGAGGCAGTTCACACCACGCGTTTCTTCCGTTGCCCTGAAAGGGGTGATGGCGGTCCACACCCGCTTGCCGCCCCGGGTTTCGATCAGGGAAATGCTTTCGCCTTTAAGCGCTCGGGAATCCATATCGTCAAGGGGGACTTCTTCCGGCCACCCCGGACCGAATTGTTGAATGACAGGCTGGCCCCGAATGACGCGCGCTTCGATTACTTCGGGCCGGGCGAGAGTCTTGTTACGGAGAATATTACGTTTGTCCATGGTGCCGGTCAGCATCATGGTGTTGAGACTGTCGAAGTAGAAGGTGGTCAAGTCTTTGGTCTGTGTTTCCGTCAGCTCCAGCAGACGGTTGGTTTCCCGTTGCACGGTATAGGTGGTGACGAATAGAAGCACCAGCAGAAGATTAATGCCCACCACCAAGTTGACCTTGGTGCGCAGCGTCCATTTAAACATGCTGGATTGTGGAGACTCCATCGATAGCGATCCTCGTAAACAAACCTTTCCAGACGAATATGTTTGGTCTAGACCATATTATAAGATTTCAAGTATAACTGCATGATTATAATAGAATAAGTGTGGGCGACCCGCAGTCGCAGCTTGACCCGGCACCGGCGTCACATGTAAATGGTTAAATAAAACAATAAGTTGCGGACTATTTTTAATAATAAGTGTGCGTTCCGCCTGCGCGATTTACAGCCAGTGTATCTGTTCTCCAGCCACAATTTAAGGACGTGCGCGACTGTCGCGAACTACCGATTTCCAAATCTCCAGACGCGGCTGTCTACTGTAATTTAAAGTTCCTCCCTGCGCACTCGATATTTCTTGCACATATCTACTTCGCGCTTGGAGTCCACAGTGAAACAAAACCTGATGGTCAGTCTGTTGCTGTCAGTTCTGGTGGTGGCCGCCACTGGCGCCCTGCATTTTGCCGGAGCGCTGCAAAGACTGGAATGGCTCACCTTGGATTGGCGCATGCGCAGCTTCAATGCGCAGAAGCCTGCGCCGAACAATATCGTGATTGTGATGATAGATGAACCTTCCCTGCAATACATGAATGATATTGCCGGCCGCTGGCCATGGCCGCGCTCGGTGCATGCGGATCTAATACAATTCTTGGCCAATGCGAATCCCAAGGCTTTGCTTTTCGATGTGTTGTTCACCGAGAAGCAGTATCCTGACCGGGATGGCAAGCTGAATGATCAGGATCAAGCCCTGGTGGATGAAACGAGTGCCACGGATTTTGTTTTTCATGCGGTGCATTTTGATAAAGACGTTTTTCCTGATGTTGATAACAGCGTTCAGGTTCCAGAGGATTTCGTCAACCGATTTGCCCTGAATCGAGACGCCCACAATGTAATGACGTCGGCGGCTGTGTCGGGACTGCCGAAACATCATGAACATGACAAAATCATGTTACCGATCACACCACTTTACGCAGCATCCCCGGGCATTGGCGTTGTCTACGCCGCATCGGATGTGGATGGTATTTATCGTCGGGTTCACCTGGTACACCGCTTCCAGGGGGCTTTCTACCCTGCTCTGTCACTGGCGGGCGCGCTGCGCGCGCAGGGGGTTGACAGTATTGACTTCGAATCCGGGGAATTGCTTGTCGGTGGTAAACATGTACCGGTTTCGGAGCAAGGCACCTATCTGGTTAATCCCTACGGAAAGTTCAACACCTACTCCTACAGTTGGCTAATGTCCGCGAAACGACGTTTCGATGCGGGTGATGCGGAAAGTGTAATGGAGTTATTCCGTGATCTGGAAAATAAGATTATCTACATTGGTGCCAATGCCGCGGCCATCTACGATTTGAAAGCGACCCCAATGTCACCGTCCGCGGCTGGCGTATTTATTCACGCCTCGGCCGCCGGCAATCTCATCGACGGTGATTTTCTGCAGGAAATCGGCTCCGGCGCCACCTACTTGTTTAGTGTTTTATTTGTACTAATCACCTGTTTCAGCACCATTCTCACCACGGCTTTGAGTCTGCGCATTATCATTCCGGCGGCGGTATTCATTACCTATAATTTGAGTGCCTATGGGTTGTTTGGCAGCAATCTGGTGCTGGAAATGGTGACACCCTCCCTGGGCATCGTGCTCGCCTGGAGTAGCGCTTACATGTACCTGACCTTCACCGAAGGCAAGGACAAACGTAAAGTTCGCAAAGTGCTTTCCCAATATGTGTCGCCGGTGATATTGGCGGAAGTGGTGGACAAATACGGCGATTTTCTGCAGGCGGAAGTGGGTACCCGCGAAAACCTCACAATATTGTTCTCGGATATTCGAAGTTTTACCACGATATCAGAAACCATGAGCGGCGAGCGTGTCGTGGAAATGCTCAATATTTATTTTTCCAAAATGACGGATGCCATCTATGCGCACAATGGCACGGTCGATAAGTTTATTGGCGATGCCATTATGGCCTTTTGGGGGGCACCGATTCGTACCAAAGCACATGCCCGTGACGCGGTGAACGCGGCAATTCGCATGATGACAATACTGCCCGAAGTCAATGCCACATTGGAAGCCGTGGGCTACCAACCGTTGGAAATCGGTATCGGCTTGAACAGCGGCGAAGTGGTGTTGGGGAATATCGGGTCCGATAAAAAACTGCAGTATACGGTAATCGGCGATAATGTGAACCTGGCTTCGCGCCTGGAGGGTTTGACCAAACAGTACGGGTGCCCCATTCTGTTTACCGAGTATACCTATGAATACATCCGCGATGAAATACCCTGCCGGATCGTGGATCTGGTGCGAGTCAAAGGCAAACATCATCCTATACGCATCTACGCACCACTGCTGATCGGTGATCTGGTGGACGATGAAGAGCTGGCTCGTGCCATGCTCGTGGTGTCAGTGACCGAACAGGGCTTTGATCACTATTTACATCGACAATGGGATGCCGCCATCGGCTGTTATCAACAATTACCCAGTGACAAGATTCAGTCCCTTATGATTGAACGTTGTCAGACCTATCAGAACCATCAACCCGACAGCAGTTGGGACGGTGTTTTCACCATGAAAACCAAATGATCACACCCATTAAAGTCCAGGGTACCCCAGCCGATTAACCGTGATGACGCGAACGATAAATAACACCATAGGTGTACCATGAAAATTACAATGTTTATATTGCTGTTGTGTTTCTCCTGTGCCGTGGCAGCTGAGGAACTTTACGTGAAAAGCACAAAAGGTAAATTGCATGCGGAGCCAGGTTTCAAGAATCCTGTGGTGCTGGTACTGAATAAGGGCGACAAGGTCAATGTGCTGGAACGGAAGCTGGACTGGATCAAGGTTAAGGCGGGTGACAAGAGCGGTTGGATTTCCAAACTGCTGGTCAGTGAAAATCCGCCGCTTGATCGCATTACCGTAATTAAAGGCGAGGAAACCGAAGCGCAGAAAGAAAGTGTGCGCCGGCGCGCTTCATCCGCTTCGACTGCCGCCGCCGCGCGTGGATTACGGGAAGACGGTAGGGCACGGGTCAGTGACAGCGAGCAAGCCAACTATGACGCCTTGAACAAGATGGAACAACAAGGTGTTGATGAGAGCGAAGTAGAAAAGTTTTCCGAGCAGATAAAAGAATAGTTTCAATGGATGGAATTTCCCGCTTTTCGAATGGCTACAGGATACTCGTTTCGATCGTTTTGGGTTTCCTGTTTGTCGTTACGTTGACTGGAAATTCAGACTTTCGGCGGCGCGCGCACCAGATAACGGATGTGAGCAATGTCACTTCCGATGATATCAAAGTGGAAATTGAGTTCGGTCGCTCTATAGCGGCGCGCATTCTCGGGCGCCTCAAGTTGTCTCCTGATCGCAAACTTAACAAGTATGTGGCGTTGACGGGGCAGGCGCTGGCGCGCAATTCAGCGCGTTCTGAATTACAGTTTCATTTTGCCGTGTTGGAAAGCGATGCGGTCAATGCTTTTTCAGCCCCTGGCGGATATGTGTTCGTCACGCGTGGTGCCATCGAGCTCATGCATGATGAATCGGAATTGGCGGCGGTGCTGGCGCATGAAATAGCACACATTACTGAACGACATATCGTAAAAGAGCTTAACATCAAGGCCGCTGATCTGTCCGCCACCAGTGGAGTTGCGAAAATTCTCGGTGGCGGCGGCAGTTCTCTGCAAGTGGCTTTCTTTCAAACCGTGGACAAGGCGGTGGAGATGCTGTTCCAGAGAGGCTTCAAGATGCAGGACGAAATCGCGGCGGATACCGTGGGTACAACGTTGTTGGCGCAGACGGGCTATAATCCCGCGGCACTTATCAGTTATATGTTACGCGTGGACGCCCATCTCAAGAGCGTCAAAGACCAGACTTATGTAACGCATCCACCAACGCGGGAACGCATGGATGCACTAAGCAATTATTTGCGGAAAAACGATCTAACAACAGTGGCATTCCCCCGCATGAAAAAGAGATTTCAGCAAAATGTCAAACCTTAAATATCGTTCATGGCTGCACTTTGGATTACCCTTGTGCCTGTTTGCCCTGGTGCCGGTTGCTTATGGCGACCAGTATCATTACGAAAATATGCTGCTGGGTGATCGCGCATCAGGTATGGGCGGAGCTTATTCTGGAATCGCCGATGATCCCAGCGGTATCTATTATAATCCTGCAGGTACCGCCTACGCTGAGGCGGGAGGCGTATCCGGAAGCATGAATGCATATCACAGAACATTTACCGAATATAGGGACGTGCTGGGTTCCGGTGGTAGTTGGAAGCGTCAATCGTCAGCACTGGTACCGAACTACTTTGGATTCCTGCAACCCCTGGGCAAAGGGGTCGTGGGCTTTTCCTATGCGGTCACAGATTCTATTCAGGAAGATCAGGATCAGCTGTTCCAGAATATTACGGTCAGTACTTCTGGTGGCAGCATCGATATCGATCGGTATTACATCAATTTCAATAACCAGGACAATACCTATAAGATCGGCCCAAGTTACGCCCTACGCCTTAGCGACAACTTTTCCATGGGCGTTACATTGTACGGTTACTATCGCCGCCAGGAATTGATACTCAATCAGCAGATCTATTACGCCAACAACTCGACGCAATGGGCCAACCAGTATTTCGAGATCAACGAAACCGGTTATGAACCGATCCTGGGTTTCATGTGGGCGCCAATTGAAAAACTATCGCTCGGCATGAGTGTGCGCAAGACCATGATTCTCGAATCCTACGCGCGTACGCAATTAACTTCGGATGACAGACCCAGTGACCCGTCGCTGAGCCTGCGTCTGGATTTTCCCAGCGTAGGCACAACGACTAAAGCACGCGACTACCCTACTAACATTCGCGGCGGCCTCGCCTATTTCGCCAACAACAAGCTGTTGTTGTCCGGAGACATGTCATATTACACGGAAACCGATGCGCGATCGGCGATCACCAATTTCGCCCTGGGTACGGAATATTACATCACCAAGGATTGGGCATCCCGTTTCGGCATTTATTCAAACTATGCGAATACATCTTCCGGCGGGCAACTGGAACACACCGATCTGCTGGGCATGAGTCTCAGCGGTACACGATTTACGCGCAATACTTCCGTGACCTTGGGCCTGAACTATTCAGCGGGTACCGGTGAGGCGCAAGTAGTGGCGGGTTCAGCCAGTAAGCAGGATATGACCATGTCGACGTTCACCGTGTATCTGTCGGCGGTCTATTCCAATTAATCTCTGATTTCCACCCGTCGTCGGATGCGTATTACGCACCTCTTTTGCTCTCGATGTCAGCGACCTCGCCCAAGATCTGGAGCCGGTGTTTCATGGCACGGCTTGGTGGCAAACTCCAACATCGTGCGGTGCCGGTAGCAATCTCCAACATTGCACGGTGCGTAATACGCACCCTACGGAAACATGCTCCGCCATCGCACGCACACACGCTGGCTGGCAGCAGTCTCCAACATCGCTATTGGTAACCGCCAACATCGCGTGGTGCGTTATAACACACATCACGCAAAAAACACGCATGACAGGCGCCGACCGAGCCTGTAACAAAGCGCTTAGATGACTTTCGAGAACCGTTGCTTGGTGGATTGCCGCAGGTATTTGTCGAACACCATGGCGATATTTCGGATCAGCAATCTGCCTACGGGTAACACTTCGAGGCGAGTCTCGCTAAGGGTCAGCAAACCATCCTTCTGCATGTGTCGCAACTCACCGATCTCCTGGGAAAAATAGTCGGCGAACAGCAAATTGTAGCGCTTTTCGATCTGGGAAAAATCCAGCATGAAATGACACATCACCTCCATGATAATGGCGCGACGCAACAGATCATCCTGGTCGAGTTCCACGCCCCGATAGACGGGCAATTTATCGGCATCCAGCAATGAGTAATACTCGTCCAGAGTTTTAACGTTTTGCGCATAACTGTGCCCTACCTTGCTGATCGAGGTGATCCCCATGGCTATCAGGTCGCAATCCGCGTGGGTGGAATAGCCCTGGAAGTTGCGGTACAGGGTGCCATTGCGCTGGGCCACGGCCATTTCATCATCGGGTTTGGCGAAGTGATCCATGCCGATGTAGACATAACCGGCTTGTGCCAGGCGCTCCGCGGTCTGGCTCAGAATGTCGAGCTTTTGGCTGGCGGAAGGCAGCTCTGCTTCATTGATGCGTCGTTGCGGTTTAAACATCTCCGGCAAGTGCGCATAATTAAAAACCGACAACCGGTCCGGGTCGAACTCGATTACTGTGTCCAGTGTGCGATTGAAACTGGTCGCTGATTGAAATGGCAAGCCGTAAATAAGATCCAGGCTAATGGATTTGAAACCCTGTTCACGCGCCTCCTGCAATACGCGCAAGGTCTCGGCTTTAGATTGGATTCGATTTACCGCTGTTTGCACCGCTGGGTCAAAATCCTGTACGCCCATGCTGATGCGATTAAAACCCAGTTCGCGCAATAACGTAATAGTGCCGGTATCCGCTTCCCGAGGATCGATTTCAATGGAATATTCGCCACTGTCGTCGTCATGTAACTTGAAATGACGGCGCGTAACCGCCATGAGTTCACGCATTTCTTCGCGGCTGATGAATGTGGGCGTGCCGCCACCCCAATGCAATTGGTCCACCGGCCTGTCATTGTCGAACAAGGCCGCTTGCATGGCAATCTCTTTGAAGACGCGCCGCAAATAGGGCATGGCTTTGGTACGATCTTTGGTCGCCACCTTGTTGCAGCCGCAATAGAAGCACACGGTATCGCAAAAGGGGATATGAAAATACAGGGACAAAGGTGTAGGCGACGTCGCGGCTTGACTTTGCTCATTGGTCCAGACTGCCCAGCGACGGTACTCCGGTTCGGCAAATCCCTCATGAAACTGTACGGCGGTGGGATACGAGGTATAGCGGGGACCGGACTTGTCGTATTTTTTTATCAATTCGAAATCAAAAATGAGTGATTGATCCATACTGCGATATCCTAAGATGAAAATATGGCGCGTTATGCCTGTTTAAGGGCTTTGTCTGCTGGAAACACCAAGGTGCGTAATACGCACCCTACGCATTGCGCGGGCATTGCCGTACTGCTTCTGCCGCGGGTAACACCACGGTGCGTAATACGCACCCTACGCAGCGCGCAGGCATTGCCGTACTGCTTCTGCCGCGGGTAACACCACGGTGCGTAATACGCACCCTACCGGTCGTGCAAAATGCAGCAGATACGAGTAGGGTGCGTATTACGCACCTGGACGCCGCTGCTGATCAGTCCAGCCGTGCGTCCCGGCGGGTGACAAAGCCTGAGTATTCAGGGCATTATACGCCGCGCCCGGTGAAAACAAACCCATCGCTCAAGATGGCGCGGTAACTCTTTGTATTATATTAATATATGCGGTTTTCTCAAGGGGAAAAATGGGCCTGATATTCCTGCAATTGGCTGGCGTTCAGAATCAATACCCCCTCCCCGCCGCGTTGAAAATCCACCCACGTGAAAGGTACCGCGGGGAAACTGTCCACGAGTGCGTACTGGCTGGCGCCGACTTCTATCACAAGGATGCCATGGTCGGTCAAACGCCGCCCGGCCTCTTTAAAGATGCGGCGTACGATATCCAGGCCATCCTCACCCGCCGCCAGACCCAGTTGCGGTTCATGCTGGAACTCGGGTGCTAACAGGGACATCTCCGAAGCATCCACATAGGGTGGATTGCTGACGATAATATCGTACTGCTTGTCTTGGGGTATATTGTCGAACAGATCTGACGCGTAAAGACTTACTTGATCCGCCAATTGGTATCTGTCGATATTGATTTGCGCGACATCCAGCGCATCGGTGGAGATATCCGCCGCATCCACTTGGGCGTCGGGAAAGGCGGTGGCGCAGGCGATGGCAATGCAACCACTACCAGTGCATAAATCGAGGATGTTTTCGATATTTTCACCGGGCGACCAGGGTCGAAATTCGTTCTCGATCAGTTCGGCAATCGGAGAACGTGGAATCAGTACCCGGTGATCCACGTAGAACTGCATGCCTCCAAACCAGGCTTCATGCAACAAGTAAGGCAGGGGAATACGCTCATGAATCCGTTTGTCCACCAATTCGACGAGGCTGCGTTTTTCGCTGCCGGTCAGGCGCGCATGGTAGAACTGTTCTGGAATCTGATGGGGTAAATTCAATGCGCGTACCACCAGGTGATTGGCCTCGTCAATGGCGTTATCGGTGCCATGGCCGAATTCCAGTTCCGCAGTACTGAAACGACTGGCCGCCCAACGCACGAAATCCAGAATCGTGAACAGGTCTTGTTGGATAAAGGCTTCGCTACTCATGTTCCTCCACCAGGGCATTCTTCCAGAAATGATGCCGGTTTATTATGTAAAACAAGTTGTTGCAATCCTTTGGTAACCAGCCTGTATGCAGGGATACCGGCTGAAGACTCATGACCCCCTCAGTATCTGGTCATCTCACCAATTTATTACTGGTGCGGTTTTCATTATACTGCACATTCCCTCACATCGCATAAAATCAGGAAGTTATGGCGCAATACATTTACACCATGAACCGGGTGAGCAAGGTAGTGCCGCCCAATCGGGTTATTTTAAAAGACATTTCCCTGTCCTTCTTCCCCGGCGCCAAGATCGGCGTACTGGGGTTGAACGGTTCGGGCAAATCCTCGTTGCTGCGCATCATGGCAGGCGTGGATCCTGAAATCCAAGGAGAAGCGCGACCGCAGACCGGCATCCGGGTGGGATTCTTGTCACAAGAACCACAGCTCGATGCGGCCAAGGACGTCAAAGGCAATGTCGAAGAAGGCATCAAGGAAATTAAATCCTTGCTGGATCAATTCAACGATATCAGCATGAAGTTTGCGGAACCAATGTCAGATGACGAAATGAATTCCCTATTGGAGCAACAGGCCAATCTGCAGGACGCCATCGACGCTGCAGGCGGCTGGGAAGTTGACCGAATGCTGGAAATTGCCGCTGATGCCCTGCGCCTCCCCCCCTGGGACGCGGATGTCAGCAAACTCTCCGGTGGTGAGCGGCGGCGCGTGGCGCTGTGCCGGTTATTATTGTCAAAACCCGACATGTTGTTACTCGACGAACCCACCAATCACCTGGATGCCGAATCGATCGCCTGGATCGAACACTTCCTGCACGACTATGCCGGCACCGTCGTAGCGGTGACCCACGATCGGTATTTCCTGGACAACGTCGCCGGCTGGATTCTGGAGCTTGATCGTGGTCATGGCATTCCATGGGAAGGCAACTATTCGTCCTGGCTGGAGCAAAAAGAAAAGCGTTTAGCCCAGGAAGAGAAATCCGAAAGCGCGCGCCAGAAGGCGATGAAAGAAGAACTGGAATGGATTCGCACCAATCCCAAGGGACGACATGCCAAGAGTAAAGCGCGTATCGCCCGGTTTGATGAATTATCATCCCAGGAAACTCAAAAGCGCAATGAAACCCACGAGATTTATATACCGCCTGGTCCACGCCTGGGGGATCTGGTGTTCGAGGCCACGGATATCTGCAAAGGCTTTGGTGACCGGCTGTTGATCGATCACTTGAGTTTCAGCCTGCCGCGCGGCGGTATCGTTGGTGTTATCGGTCCCAACGGCGCCGGTAAGACCACGCTGTTCCGCATGCTCTTGGGCCAGGAGCAACCCGACAGTGGCGCCATCCGCCGGGGCGAAACCGTGGAACTCGCCTACGTGGATCAATCCCGCGATGCTCTGGATGGCAGCAAAACCGTGTGGGAGGAAATTTCGGAGGGACTTGATATCATTACTGTAGGCAAGTTTGAAATGCCGTCCCGCGCCTATGTCGGGCGCTTCAATTTCAAAGGCGCCGATCAGCAAAAATACATCAAAGATCTCTCCGGAGGCGAACGTAATCGACTACATCTGGCGAAAGTTTTGCGCGCCGGGGGTAACGTATTGTTTCTCGACGAACCGACCAATGATCTGGACGTGGAAACTCTACGTGCACTGGAGGAAGCGTTGCTGGCGTTTCCCGGGTGCGCTGTGGTGATATCGCATGATCGCTGGTTCCTGGACCGGATCGCTACCCACATACTGGCGTTTGAAGGTGACAGCCAAGTGGTATGGTTTGAAGGCAACTTCGCCGACTACGAAGCGGACAAACGCCGGCGTTTAGGCGCGGAAGCGGATCAACCACACCGCATTAAATTCAAGCGGCTCGCATAAAACAAGGTAGCAAGCAGTTAACTGATGGCAAATTCCTCTCATACACCGTTGAGTATTGACCGGTTGTATCGCGTGTGCGATCCCCTTCAATTTACGTTTAACACCACCGATGAAATTGCGGATCTGGAACAGATTATCGGCCAGGATCGCGCACTGGATGCGGTAAGTTTCGGCACCGGCATCAATCGTGAAGGGTATAACCTGTTCGTAATGGGGCCGCCCGGCATGGGCAAGCATACGGTGCTACAGCAAGTGCTGGAACAACGTGTAAAGAACCGACCGATGCCGCCGGATCTTTGCTATGTTAACGACTTCGCCCGACCATACCGCCCCAACGCACTGGTATTGCCGCCCGGTGTGGGTAACAAGCTGCGCCAGGACATGGCGCAGTTGATCGAAACCCTGCGCCTGAGCATACCCGCCGCGTTCGAAAGTGAGGCGTATCGGGAGAAAGTGCAAGAAATCGAAAATGAAATCAAAGAAGCGGAAGAAAATCACTTTTTTGACTTACAAAAAGAGTGTCTGGATGACAGCGTGAAATTATTTCGCACGCCATCCGGTTTTACCTTCGCGCCGTTGCAGGATGGCAAGGTGATTGGTCCCGCAGAATTTCAAGCGCTGCCCAAGCAGCAACAGGAAACGATCGAAAAAACCGTCAGTACCTTGCAGGATAAACTTGAAAACATGCTGCATAAACTGGCGGAGCTGAAAAAAGCGGGCCGGGAAAAGATCAAAACACTCAATCGGGAAGTGACTATATTCGCGGTGGGACACAGTATCAGTGAATTACAGAAGGCCTACAGCGAGTTACCCGATGTTTTGGAATACCTGGATGCGGCGCAACAAGATGTCATTGAAAATGTCAATGATTTTCGACGCCAGGAAGAGGCTACGCCCAATATTTTTGGTTTGGAATCAAACCGGCCCTCTTTCAGCCGTTACGAAGTAAATGTTCTGGTCAGTCATGATGCGCCAAACGGCATACCACTGATCTATGAAGATTTCCCAACCTACCAGAATCTGGTGGGACGCATTGAGCATTCGTCACACCTGGGCACGTTGATTACCGATTTTACTTTGATAAAGCCGGGTGCTCTGCACCGCGCCAATGGCGGCTATCTGCTGGTGGATGCGCGCAAGATTCTCACCCAGCCGTTTGCCTGGGAAGGACTGAAACGCGCGCTGCAATCCCATAGTATCAGCATCATGTCCCTGGGACAGGTGTACAGCCTGGTCAGCACGGTATCACTGGAGCCCGAGCCGATACCGTTGGAGGTAAAAGTCATTCTGGTTGGTGAACGCATACTTTATTACCTGTTATGCGAGCTGGATCCGGAATTCAGTGAATTGTTCAAGGTGGCCGCCGATTTCGAAGAGCACATGCCATGGACCGATGACAATACTCAGCTTTATGCCCGCCTGGTGGCGACCCTGGCGCGTAAAGACAAGTTGTCCCCGCTTGATCAAGGCGGCGTGGCGCGAGTCATCGAAGAAAGCGCCCGCATGGTGGAGGATTCTGAAAAGATTTCAACGCATATTCGCAGTATCAATGATCTGCTCAAAGAAGCGGATTATTGGTCGAGGGAGCGCGGCCAACAGGTGATCCAGGCCCAGGACGTGCAGAAAGCCGTGGATCTGCAACGGCACCGTTTATCCCGCTACCATGAACGTCTTCTGGAAGAAATCGCACGAGGAACCATTCTTATCAATACCACCGACCAGGCCGTGGGCCAGGTCAATGGTCTGACAGTGATTCAGATGGGCAGTCACGCCTTCGGTCAGCCTGCACGTATTACCGCCACTGTGCGCATGGGGGATGGGGACGTGGTGGACATCGAACGAGAAGTAGAATTGAGTGGGCCGATTCACTCAAAAGGCGTTCTGATCCTGTCTTCTTACCTATCATCCTATTACAGTCATAACGTGCCGCTATCTCTGGCCGCAACCATCGCCTTCGAACAATCTTATGCGCATGTGGACGGAGACAGTGCCTCGGTGGCGGAACTGTGTACCATATTATCAGCGCTGGCGGGCATTCCTTTGCGGCAATCCATTGCGCTCACCGGATCAGTAAACCAGTTGGGACAGGCACAGGCGATCGGTGGTGTAAATGAGAAGATTGAAGGCTATTTCGAGGTCTGTCGCGCCAAGGGGCTTGATGGTGGTGGTCAAGCAGTTATTATTCCGCAAGCCAACGCGAGCCACCTGATGTTGAATGCTGAAGTGCGTGCGGCCGTCAATGAAGGGAAATTCGCCGTTTACACCATGACCACCATCAATGATGCACTGGAAATATTAACCGGCATGCCGGCCGGCATTCGCGGTGAAGACGGTGAATTTCCCGAAGGTACGGTAAACTACGCGATTGACGAGCGACTCAAGGATTTCGCACATACCAAGCATACATATGCGGAGAAGCTCAAGGAAGAGGAACACGAACAACACGAGCAACAGGAAGGGCAAGCTGTTAAGGACACGTCTGCCGGTGTGAACCAGCGAACTGAATGTTAGGCTGTCAGGCAGCTACAAGCTGATATTTCTTGCGCGCTGTAACTGGTGTAACAAGTGTCAGAGCATGGAGCAGGAAACGCGGAACGGAGACGCCAGGAAACGGACCTGCGTTGGTGAACTTGGAAATTCGGTGCGTCATACACCTACTGCGTCATATGACATCTGATACGCCGTCTTGAACCTGTGCCGGTTCAGTATTCGTCCCTTTCGATTTCGTCAAATGGGCCGTTCCAGTCTTCCGGATGCAAACCAGCGCCGGAATCCGCGAAGTCGTCCTTGCCCAGATTGTCGTAGGGGCCCGACCAGTCTTCCGGTTCAGGAATGGATTGGAGGTCCATTTCGAACCAAACATCCATATCCACTTCCGCCAAGTCGCCGTCGAAATACTGTATCCCGACGGTTGCTTCATCGACGGCGACGATTTCAAATGTTCGACCGCTTATATCCTTAAACCATTCTCCGACTGCCGGTTGATACTCGTGTGGCATGGCCTGTCTCCTCCTACGCAGGGTGATTGTGAAAGAGTATTACGGTTTATGCCAAAATCATAGCAGAGAAGGCCGCAGACGCACCATTAATTCACTATTCCATAGTTGTTCAGTCATATTAGACGGCGTTTACTGGATATCTGCCTGATCAGTAGTGAAAATTACCGCTCACGGTCGCTGCACCATCCGATCAATGGCAATTATTGTGCCGATGCCAGATCACCATAAGTAAACGTGGTGGACTTCAGCACATCCCCTGTTGTGTTGATGACCGACACGGTCCAGGTACCGGTTTTTGACGGATCCAGTTTTTTGCTGGACCAGACACGCCAACGTGGTGCACGAACATTGAAGTCTACTTCGGCGATGACTTCACCATCGTATTCCCAGCGGTGCACTGCGGTGTGCCCGGACATGTCCCGCAACTCTGTGAAGAAATAAACCTGATTGTGAGTTGGATCCAGTGTCGCGATTTCGTCCGCCGGTTCTCGTTCTACGATGTCGGTGGTAAAGACCGCGCGCTCGACCACGCCGCGTGAGAAACCCTCCGCAGGTGCGGGCATGTCATGCGCGGTGGCAGTTGTGTCGGTGTTGACAGGGACTTCGGTATTTTCCGCCAATGCCAGACCACTAAAGGCAACCAAAATGAGCGGTGCGTAAATAATTTTCATGTCCAGGTCTCCTTGCAATGACGCCGTACCAAAACTAGCGGCGATCGATATGTTAATCTGAATCAAATGAGTATTATTACTAGGGGTAATGCGTGGTCAATTACGCTATAACTTTAAAACCTAGTTCAGGATTCTATTAATATCAATAATCATCGTGGGATTATGTGAACGCACTCACAGACCAGGACGGTGTGCTATATTAGTGTGAAGCGCGAGTGACCCGTCCCTACGCTCAAGAAAAACCAATGGCGACCAATATAGTCTGTTACCAGGATTGATTCTGGTAAATATGTAAAGGTTGATTACTTTCCGGGTATACCCACAAAACTTTTCTGCTTGGAGGTTCCCATGTCGGGAGCGAACTTGTTAACGCTCTGGTCTGATCAGGTCGCCATTTCCGTCATTTGGTGGATGGTACTTGTCATCGGTGTAATGTATGTGGCACGTGACAAAGCGCATCAAGCAATTCGCGCCTTCACCAAAGTTATACACAAAGCTGCACGCATCGCTGCCCGCACCATACAGTCAACGGAAAAACACCTCAAGGAGCGAAATCGGCAGGTACTGTTACAGCACGGCAGGGTGTCGACGGAGCGTCACATCGAGCGGGAGTTTCAGCGCGTCGCAGTCACCGTAAATCGGGATCTCAGCGGATATCCGTCGATGCAACGCAAGCTGAAAGAACAAATTACCAAAATCGATGAAGATTATCAGCAGACAGCGGAAGTACCTCCAAGTCCGCCCAACTGGCTGGAAGCGATCGAGCACGTGGCCAAAATTCCGGGGAATGGTGATCCCACGGTAGCCAAGATTCTTGACGATATCCACTGTACTTTAAAGCGCGCCAATGACAAGGCCTTGTCAGAATACCGCGATGCCAGTAAACGGCGTCATGGTCTGCTTAAGCATATGCTGCCCTATTGGCGCAAGATGACCCATTCCCTGGAGACCGTTGAGAAACGAATCAACAACTTGGATGAACGGTCAAAGATTATTGATAATCAAATGGACCAGTATGCGGAGATTCTCAAACAAACCGACCAATCGGCGAAGTTGTTGTCATCGTCGTCATTGACTCAGTTTTTCATTGCTGGCCTGGTATTGGTGATCGCGGCCCTGGGCGGTTTCATCAACTTTCAACTGATCGCGCTGCCGATGTCGGAAATGGTCGGCGCGGGTACCTATGTAGGCGCCACTAATTGGCAGGTTTCCGATGTGGCGGCGATGGTCATCATCTCCGTGGAAATCGCCATGGGCCTGTTTTTGATGGAGGCCATTGGTGTTACCCGCTTGTTTCCAGTGATCGGTTCCATGGATGACAAGCTGCGTACCCGCATCGCATGGATTTTGTTTTCGTTTCTGTTTGCGTTTGCCAGCATCGAATCGGCACTGGCTTATATGCGTGACATCATGGCCACGGATCGTGAAGCGTTGACCCAGGCTCTGGCCGGCGTACAAGTGGTACAGGCGGAATATCGCTGGATCCCGTCGATCGGCCAAATGGTCATGGGTTTCGTGTTGCCGTTCGCGCTGACCTTCGTGGCGATTCCTCTGGAATCCTTTATTCACTCCTCGCGTACGGTATTGGGAGTGGTGGCCGCAGCGTTCCTGCGCTTCCTGGCATTTTTCTGCAGATTCTTCGGTAATATTTCGCTGAATGCCGGTAGTTTCGTGATCAACATCTACGATCTTATCGTGATCGTACCGTTGCGGGTCGAACAGTTGTTGCACAGTGGTCATAGCGGCCGCAGTGACCGAAGTGAACGCGGTGACCGCAATGGCCACGAGATCGAAATCAAAGATGCCAAGCCGGCGAAGGTAGTGATCGCCGCGAAAAAGCCCAAATCGTTGCCGGGTATCGATTCGACCATGTCTTGATAGTCATACGGGGGGGGGAAGTATGAAGATGGGAGTCAAAGCCGTCTTGGGAATGTTTGCGGTGTTGTCACTCGTGTTGGCGGGATGCGGCAAACCCGTACCGCGCAATACAGCAGTCTATATGTTGATCGATACCTCCGGCACGTATACCCAGGAAATCGAAAAGGCGCAGAAGATCATCAATTATCTTCTGGGCACCCTGGCCACCGGTGATTCTCTGGCTGTTGCCAAAATCGACAGCGGCAGCTTCAGTGAAAAGGATATTGTTGCCAAGGTCACCTTTGACAGCAAACCATCGCAGGCTAACTCACAGAAACGTGCATTCCAGACCGCAATCAACCGCTTTGTGGGTCGGGTGAGCAGCAGCGCCTACACCGATATTACCGGGGGTATGATCCAGGGCATCGAATTTCTGAACGAAACCGGTGCAGGCAGCAAATATATTCTGGTTTTCTCCGATCTCAAGGAAGAAATCCAAAAAGGCCAAGTGCGTGATTTTCCGATCAACTTCAACGGCATCAAAGTGTCAGCGATCAATGTCACCAAGTTACGCACCGACAATGTCGATCCCCGCGAATACCTTGATCGGCTTGAAGCATGGAAAACCCGTGTGGAGTCCGGTGGCGGCACCTGGCGCGTGGTTAACGATCTGAACCGGATCGAAACTTTGCTGGGGGATCGCCGGGAGAATTAAACGGAGCGCCGAATGTAGGGTGCGTATTACGCACCGTTGGTTTTTTTATCAAACTTAGCCATGCTTCGCTCGAGTTATAAAAAAACGGTGCGTATTACGCACCCTACGCAAAACACGATGCACAGTTCACTATTTTTTCACAAACTCCGCGATACTCTCCACATGGGAGGTGTGCGGAAACATGTCCATGACCCCTGCCCTGGTCAATTTATATCCCTTGTCGCGTACCAGTATCGCCGCGTCCCGCGCCAGGGTGGCGGGATTACAGGAGACGTAAACGATTTTCTGTACATCCCAGGGTAGCCACTCCACCACTTCCCGGGCGCCGGTACGCGGCGGATCGAGAAACAACTTGGTGTAGCTTTGTCGAGACCAGGAAAATTCGCGAAAATCCTCAAATAAATTGGCCATATGATAACTGACATTGGCAATACCGTTGTCCGCCGCATTGCGCTGCGCCAACTGCACCAGGCCGAGTTCACCCTCGATGCCGGTGACATGCCGCGCATGCTTGGCGATCGGCAATGTGAAATTACCCAGACCGCAAAATAATTCCAACACATTGTCATCCACCGACGGCGCCAGCAATGCCAGCGCGTGATTGACCATGACACGATTGATGTCGCCGTTCACCTGCGTGAACTGGGTCGGAGAAAAATGAAAGCTCACGCCATGATCGGGCAAACCATAGTGCAATGGTATTTCAGTATCCGGCCACAGCGTGGTGATAGTGTCATGGCCGCCGGGTTGAATATAGATCTGAAGATTGTTTTCCTTGCCAAAGGTGATCAGATGCTGTTGGTCCGCGTCACTGGGCGGTGCCAATACCCGAAAAATCAACGCGCCGGACTCGTCGCCGAACGCCACTTCGATTTGAGGAACCTGCGCGCGAATGCTCAGGGACTCGATCAGGTGCCCCAGGGCGTCGAGCTGCATGCCTACTGCCGGTACCAGCACATGACACTGCTGCAGGTCCGCCAGGTAACGACCGTATTTTTCCCGGAAGCCCACCAGCACCTTGTCCTTCTTGATGACGTCACGCACGCCCAGTCGCGCTTTGCGTCGGTAGCCCCATACCGGTCCGGTGAGCGGCGGCAGTATGTGATCGGGGATGACATTGCCGATATGCTTGAGATTATCCAGCAATATTTGCTGCTTCAGCAGAATCTGCTCACCCGGGAGCACATGCTGCATGCTGCAGCCACCGCATAATCCGAAATGTTCGCATTGGGGTGTAACCCGTTGTAATGACGGCGTGATGATTTCCTCGGGCACGGCATTATCATGCTTGCGCGAAGCATGCACATACCGGATGCGCACTTTTTCCTCGGGCAGCACCGCATCCACAAATACCACTTTGCCATCCACGCGGGCGACACCCTTGCCCTCATGGGTCAGGGACTCGATGGTGACGATGGGTGTGTCCGTGCGCAGTGTTTTTTTTCGTTTCGACATTCTTAACCTGTTAAAAAATAATCTCGCCAAGAGGCCATGTAGGGTGCGTATTACGCACCGTTTGTATTTTATCCAACGAAGCTGGGCATCGTTCGAGTTCTAGTTAGAACAGCCGGTGCGTAATACGCACCCTACGAAATCCGCCTGACCTGGGGGAGTGGTTGTAGTGAATCGAATTTCTGCTGACTCCATGTGGGGCGTATCAATTAGAGATTGTGCACCCAACATAACAGAAAAGGTATAGCGCTTCTCAAGCAGCTTGAATTATCGCTTCTTCCGCCTCTTTGGAATGAGATACTTCAATAAAATAATCCGCCGGATACAAATAGGCTTCGCCCGAATCGTCTATTACCCTTATCTGGTCATGGCGGGCGTCACCCTCATCAGGCGCCAGTTCGTATATTTTGCGCTTTTCAAGTGCCGCCGGATAATCGTCGTTTCTGATGCATATTACAAATCTATGGTCCATGTAAAAATCCTTAATCGAGATATTTTTTTATCTTGAATTCAAATTTACCGATACCATTTGCTTCATACCAATGTATTTCAGCTAGTCTCTCTCACATTCCCGTCAGGAAGCTTTATCCTCGCGATTCCTTTCCTTTTTCGCCATTTACCATTGCCATATATCTCTTGTAATCTGACCAATTCACGAATTTTTTTGCCTCTGGCAAAGGTTTCGATATTATTGATGCGCCCCAGAATCTGAAGTTTCATTCATCCACTCCCTTGTCTGAATCGTTAAGGAGATAATCACAGAAATTCCGTTTCTGTGTCGTTCAACAATCTATGTCATTTGCCACGCCTTCAAAAATTCTTCCAGGTGCGCTGTGTTTTCCTGCCGTAGATTCTCCCGCACCAGCTCACATTCCCGCGCATATTCCTGCGCATTCAGACGCCCGCGGATTAACTGAAACCGTAAGTACACCAGATAGGTATTCAGCGCATCGGTTTCACAGTAATTGCGTATCCCGGCGATATCGCCCGCCAGCCAGGCATCCCAGACCTTGGCGCCGCTCATGCCCATTTTACCGGGGAAACCCAGTAACGTGGCAATTTCGTCCAGGGGGGCATTGGCTCGGGGAGAATATCCGGCCAGAACATCCATTAAATCCGTATGACGCCAATGGTAACGACTCAGGTAATTGTTCCAACGGAAGCTCGGGTCCTCCTCGCCAGTTTCCCAATAGCGGGGGGCGCTGACGCCATGCACCAGAGCCCGGTAGTTCAGAACCGGCAAATCGAAATTGGTCCCATTCCAGGTGACCAGGGTCGGCGTGTAGCGGTCCAGGCCCTCAAAAAAACGTTCAATGATCTCTTTCTCTCCTGCTTCCTGGGGTCCCAGAGACCACACTTTGAGGCTATCCCGGGAACGCAGCACCACGGAAATGGCGGCTATCCGGTGCAGGTGCAGACGTAGAAATTCAGAATCCCCGGTTTCCTGACGGCGTTTGTGGAACATGATGCTGGCCACGCTCTTGTCGTCTAAGTCTTCCAGGCCGTAGAGGCGCCGTGCGCCCTCGGTATCGGGGATGGTCTCAATATCAAAAACTAAGATATTCATATGGATGAAATCATTGGTTAATTATTAGGCAGGAAAAACACCGGTCGACAGATAACGATCACCGCGGTCGCAGATAATGGCGACAATAACCGCATCTTGCACGTCCTGAGACAGTCTAAGAGCCGCTGCCACTGCACCCCCTGAAGAAACCCCGGCAAAGATGCCTTCGCGCGCAGCAAGCGCTCTCGTGGTTTCCTCAGCTTCCGCTTGGGTAACATCGATAATGCGATCGACCCGTGGCGGTTCATAGATCTTCGGCAGGTAGGCTTCCGGCCACCTGCGAATACCAGGGATCGAGGATCCCTCAGCGGGTTGTACGCCCACAATCTGGATCGCTGGATTCCGTTCCTTGAGAAAACGCGAGGTTCCCATAATGGTCCCGGTCGTGCCCATGGCGCTGACGAAATGGGTTATTTTTTGATCAGTATCGCGCCAGATCTCTGGGCCGGTACCTTCGTAATGGGCAAGTGGATTGTCGGGATTACTAAATTGATTGAGGACTTTGCCCCTGCCCTCCGCCGCCATTTTATCCGCCAAATCCCGGGCACCTTCCATGCCCTCTTCCTTGGTCACCAGAATGATCTCAGCACCATAGGCTTTCATGGAACCACGGCGCTCGGCACTCATGGTTTCCGGCATGACCAAAACCATCTTGTAGCCCTTGATCGCCGCTGCCATGGCCAGGGCAATTCCAGTGTTACCGCTGGTCGCCTCGATCAGCGTGTCACCGGGTTTGATGTCGCCCCGGGCGGCTGCCCGATTGATCATGGAGAGGGCTGGCCGATCCTTCACCGAGCCGGCGGGATTATTGCCTTCCAGTTTTACCGCGATAGTGTTGGCGGCATTCGGGTTCATGCGTTGCAAACGCACCAGAGGCGTGTTGCCGACAAATGCTTCGATGGTCGGAATAGTCATGATTTTCTTTGGTAATTTACATGGTGAATAATTTGATCACCGAATAATAAGTTATCAGTGTGGGCAAAGCGAGTCCGATGTGACGGGGAAATTGAGAACCACCACAACGCTTGATGTTGTGGTGGTATATCGGGATGTCAGCCGATCTCGGGGAGGCAATAAGACTGCAGGTAATGCCGAAAATCCTCGGCCAGATCCGGGTGTTTCAGGGCATATTCCACCGTGGCCTGCAAATAGCCCAGTTTACTGCCGCAGTCGTAGCGTTTCCCCTGGAATTCATACGCCAGTACTTGTTGCTCATCCAGCAACTTGGCAATGGCGTCGGTAAGCTGAATTTCCCCACCGGCACCACGACCAATGGTTTCCAGCAACGGGAAAATGCGCGGCGTCAGAATATAGCGTCCCACCACTCCCAGGTTTGAAGGCGCTTCAGCGGGTTTTGGTTTTTCCACGATCTGCTTCACCGCACTGATGCGACCTTCGATGGGCTGGGTGGCGACGATGCCGTACTGATTGGTGTGCTCTTCCGGCACCCGTTCCACCCCCAGCACACTGCTGCCGTGCTTGCGGAATACATCCATCATTTGCGCCAGGCAATTCTTGGGCTGGCCATCGATCAAATCGTCCGCCAGAATGATGGCAAAGGGTTCATTGCCCACCACCGGCTTGGCGCACAGTACCGCGTGTCCCAAACCCAGGGCTTCCGCCTGGCGGATATAGATACACACAACATCATCGGGGATGACATTGCGTACCAGCTCCAGAAGTTTGGTCTTGCCCTTGGCTTCCAACTCCGCTTCCAGCTCATAGGCCTTGTCGAAGTGGTCGGGGATGGCGCGCTTGGTACGACCGGTAACAAAAATCAGTTCTTTGATCCCCGCTTCCACCGCCTCTTCCGCGGCATACTGGATCAGAGGTTTGTCCACCACCGGTAGCATTTCTTTAGGATTGGATTTGGTGGCGGGTAAAAAACGGGTGCCCAGACCCGCAACGGGAAAAACTGCTTTTTTGATGACTCGATCCATAGTCTTTGATTAATGCACTTTTTAATTATGGTAAGAACATTGGGTGAGGTTTTATAGGTCGCCTCGGAAACTTGTGAAATGGGATTCGCTGGAGGTCCATCCTATCAAAGCACTTAACATATTTCCATTCCTTTAATCCGTTAACGTCGAAATCGCGCTTCCAGAAAAACCAACAAATTTACTCGTATTGCCACTGCCAACCCAGCCCCAATGACCACTCCCAGGGAATTCGCCGCCATGTCCCAGTACTCAAACATGCGAAACCCTGACCAGCCTTGGATAAATTCAATGCCGACTCCCATGGCGATGAAACCCATGCCAATAACGATGCGTGTTTTCGTCGGCATATAAAGTTGGCAGAACCAATACATCATGGTGGCATAAGATATTGAATGGGCGATCTTATCAAAATCGGGGATGTCCGGCCCGGAAGGCGGGTGCGGGGTCAGGGACAGATACACAATAGTAGCCACTTGCAGCCAACCCAGGGTCAGCCAGAGATTACGATGCTTCAACACAGTCGTGAGCAACAATGTCACTCAACACTGGCGGCTGCGGCGAGGGGTATCACGACACCGCG
Organism: Gammaproteobacteria bacterium; assembly: GCA_024641505.1. GTDB lineage: Bacteria > Pseudomonadota > Gammaproteobacteria > SG8-11 > SG8-11 > UBA6920. The sequence continues at coordinate 15,599 of JAHECY010000222.1, read as the reverse complement.
TTTTTCATCCTTGGGCACACAGTGTTCACAGTATTCGGGGACCAAGTCGATGATCAATGATTTGAGCCTGGCTTCATCAAAGCCGTCGACCGCGGCTTCAAATTCTTTCATTTTACCTTCCAGTTTTTTCCAGTCCATTCGCCGGGAATGGGACAGAAAGATTTTCTGATGAGAGGTTTTGCCCAGGGATTCCTGTTCGTGAAACAACTCCTCGTATAACTTCTCACCGGGACGCAAACCGGTGAACACAATATCGATGTCCTTACCGGGTTCTTTGCCGGAAAGCCGGATCATCTGCTCCGCCAGGTAGGAGATCTTGATCGGATCCCCCATGTCTAAGACGAATATCTCGCCTCCCTGCCCCATGACACCGGCCTGCATGATCAATTGGCTTGCTTCGGGGATGGTCATGAAATACCGGGTGATCTCCGGATGGGTGACGGTGACCGGACCACCTTTACGGATCTGATCCTTGAACAACGGCACCACGCTACCTGCGGAATCCAGCACATTGCCGAAACGTACCGTTACGAAATCCGTCTTCGAGCGCGCATTAAGATTCTGGCAGTAGATCTCCGCCACCCGTTTGGTGGCGCCCATGATGTTCGCCGGATTCACCGCCTTGTCGGTGGAGATCAGCACGAATTTTTCCACTCCGGCGTCATGCGCCGCCAATGCCATGATTTGCGTACCGAGGATATTGTTTTGTACCGCTTCTCGAGATTGTGCTTCCAGCATGGGAACATGCTTGTAGGCGGCGGCATGAAAGATGACCTGCGGTTTCCAGTCTGCCATCAACCTTTCCACAGCGACAATATCATCGATACTACCCAGACGCGCATGCGATTTCAGGGCGGGGAACTTATCACGCAGTTCCAGTTCGATTTGGTAAAGATTATATTCGCTGTGATCGAAGATAATCAGGTGTTTCGGACCCATGCGCGCGATCTGTCGGGAGAGCTCGGAGCCGATGGAACCACCGCCACCGGACACCAGAACCACTTTCTGATGCAGGCCCTGGCTGATCAAGTGCCAGTCGAGGGTGACGCTGTCGCGGCCAAGCAAATCATCGATCGAAACCTCGCGCAAGGAGTGGATCGCGTCCCGGCCATTCATCATGTCCTGCAGACGCGGCAAGGTGCGAAATGCCGCACCCGCCTTCTCACACAACGACACCATTTTTTGCATCTGACTGTTGGTGGCGGAGGGCATGGCGATAATGATCACATCAATGGCCAATTTTGCCACGAACTCATTGAGCTCATCGATAGTCCCCAGGACACTCACACCGTGCACCTTGGCGCCTTTCAGACTGACATTGTCATCCAGGAAACCCACCGGACGATACTCTTCGTCACGAACCATGTCCCGGGCCAGCATTTCTCCCGCCCGGCCCGCGCCCAATATCAACACCCGCTTGCGTTCGGTGGTAGCGAAAAACTTCAGCTTATGATCTTTCCAGAATCGCACCGTTAAACGTGGCCCGCCCAGCAGCACGATGAGGAATATCGGATACAGCATGAGCGTTGACCGGGGGATGCCTTCGAGGCGGTTATGGAGAAACAGCGCAAGCGTTACTGCAAGCGCGCCGACCAAGGCGGCACGAAAGATATTCCAGAGATCGGGAATGCTGGCAAAATGCCAGACCCCGCGGTACAGATGCGACCACCACAGTATCAGTCCCTGAGCAACAACAACGGACGGGGCAACCCCCATCAGGAACCCAAGTTGATTTTCGTCCAGCGTAAAATTAAAACGACCGGCATACGCCAGCCCGAATGCCACAACGACCATCACCAGGTCGTGGAGGATTACGCTGACTCTTTTGAATGAAAAATCCATTAATGGGGGAAGTGTTCCGCTTATATAAAAATTTGCATTAGATTTTACGTTACATTCGAAAAATCACAAACACTAATTTTGGTGAATTAAAATAGGGCAAAGGAAATATTGTAATTTAAGGCATTAATTGGATATATGTTTAGAACGATTGGTGAGGTCCGATAAGACCCATAGATTAGGTAATATGCCGAGATTATTACGCTTTTTTAATATGGTTTTATGAGGTTGTATCGGTATGATCAGCGGAATTGCTGGCAATATTTATGCAATTCTGATGAAGAGTCGTTGTCGTGTACATAGCATTGGTAGTTTTACCTTCGACTTATTCTTCAAGGAGTATTTCGCGGAAAATAGAAGATCACAGTAAACATTATTTTCCATGCTGAACTAAATACCAGTTTATCGTTTCTTTTATTCCTTCCTGCAAAGTATATGGCGGTGTCCAGTCAATATTTTCTTTAAATTTCGTATTATCCAGCTCTAATGATTGTTTTAAACGAATTAAATCATCTTTGTGTCGCGTTACTGAAGCAATTCCCGAGAGAATAGAAACCGGTACGTTATATAGCTTGGCTTTCTTACCCATTGTTTGGGCCAATATGGTAATGAGTTCTGGTGTCGATACGGATTGGTCATCGCTGACATGATACACGACACTATCATCTGCGGGTGCTTCAATGCATTTTAAAATGACGTCGACCAGATTTTTTACATAGAGAAAGCTTCTGCGATTTGTAATTGAACCTAATGGCAGTGGATAACCTTTGGATACCACATCAATCAGCCTCCTGAAGTTCCCAGGATTGCCCGGACCGTACACTAATGGTGGCCGTAATATTGTTACACCCATTGAAGAAGTTGTAGCAATTCCCTTCAATTCGTTCTCTGCCAGCCATTTGCTCTCAGCATACACATTATGAGGGTTGCAGGGCGTATTTTCGTTTATGGTAAACTCGGAATATTGGCAAACCACTCCTATACTGCTTAGGTAAATAAAGTGCTTTACGCCTGTTTTAGCAGCTGAACGTGCCAAGTTAACAGGCCCGGTGGTATTTACATCAATGCATCGTTGTCGTATTTTTGAGAATTCGTCATTTGAAATATGTGCGTAGCCTGCCAAATAGACGACAACATCGACATCTCGCAAACTAGCTTCCCACTGGGTATCTGAATTTATGTCTCCAACGACTATGTAGTCGCAACACTCACCTTTGATCCGAAAGTTTGCATCGTCAACCCGTACCGCTAACCGTATGTTCCAATTGCGCTCTATTAGTTTTGCTATCAAATGTGTTCCAACAAATCCGGAACCCCCTGTTACTAATACTCTCATCTTTTACATAAACTCTCGTCTAAGACCGATGAAATTAAAGATATATATTTGTTAAGTGCAAGAGAACTAGCGAGATGTTTAAAATAATATTCTTTCGCATTATTTCCCATGGCATTCAGCACCTGAGGATCTTCAATCAACCTCAATAAACATTCTTTCAAGTAATCGGTGTCACCGCTAACACACTCAATACCGCCCTTCGAGGTGTTGATATAATAGCTTATATCGCTTTTATTTCCAATATAAAGGGTTGGTATTCCTCTTGCCATATAGCCAAATAGTTTGCTTGGTACTATGAGTCCTTCAAATCCTGGTTGTATGGTTACTAAGGCCATATCCGCCAACCCCAAGGTATAAGGAAGATCCTTCGATCGTTGAAATGGTTTAGTAACCAACAAATCCGCCAGTTTGTATTCACTAGCTAATTGTTTAACTTCTATCAATCTTCGGCCGTTTCCGATAATTACGACCTGAATTGAATAACCTTGCTCTTTCAGCTCCTTAATTGCGGTAAAGATAGTCCCAAACTCATGTCCAAGTCCTAGGTTACCTGAATATAACAGTGTAAAACAATTTTTCAACCTCCATTCTTTCTTAAGTTGATGATCATGTTTAACGATCCTTAAGTTTCCTGTCGCCCAGTTGGAAATAATAAAAATCCTATCAGGGGAAATTCCCTTCCCTTGGAGTTTGATCTTCATTTCTGGGCCAAGGACAACAATACTAGCAGCACATCTATAGGCCTTGGTAATGACTTTATCAAGAATTTGATAAAACAAGCTCCGTCTATGAAGTTTTTTACCTGCATTAAGAATCTCTGGATAGATGTCTTGGGCGACGATTATGAATGGCTTATTAAATAAGGATGCCACAATGGCGACAATTACGACTATCAACGGAGGGTTAGTGAACGCCAAATAGATATCCGTCCGCAAATTAAATGTAAGAAGAACTGTTGCAACGATGTGAAACCATATCTGTTTAACTATTTTATACGCATGCGCTGAGCCACCGACGATGCGCGGTATCTTTAGAATGGAAACGCCCACATGCCTGGGGTCTTCTATCTCATCATCAGGGGTAACCGTCACGTATTGATCAGATCCGCAAAGTACTTTCACACTGTAATTGTCTCGTGCCAACTTAACTGCGATATCTCTGGGCAACTGTGCGCCACCCCAACCTTCCGGGTAAAAATATTGCTCAACGATTACTATGGAAGGCATATGCTATACTGTTCTGCTTAATACTTGCTCGTAAATTCTAAAGTGTTGTCTTGCAACCTTATCCAATGAATATTCTCTTTCCACTGCCTTTCTCGCGTACCGCCCATATTCTTTACGGCTTCCTTTGGATAGTGACATTGCGAAGTTAATAGCCGCTGATAGCGCGCTTGCATCGTCTGTGGGTATAACTATCCCTGCCAGTGGATTGCAGATGATTTGTGACACACTACCTACATCAGTCGCTATGCAAAAGCACTCCATCGCCATTGCTTCTAGCAGCGCGATTGGGCAAGCTTCACTTCGTGATGGCAGGATAAAAATATCACAAGTAGATAAATAATTTCGAACTGCATCCTTTTCTAGCCAACCCGTAAACTCTACTAGCCGCGAACCGCTATTTTTCCTGATATTTTCCGCAAGCCTATGCAATTTGTTCGAATATTTTTTCCAGGTGCTCAATTCACTACCGATTAAGGACAGTCGCCAATTCCCAGTAACTGATTGTAGTGAATTTAATAGAACGTCTTGTCCCTTCAATCCATTTAGGTTCCCAACGCATACAATACTAATTTCATCTCTATATTGGCTTTCACTGGTGGCAGCTAAGCAGGGAGCCCAAAAACCAATGTCGACAGGAGAAGGCGCTAGCGTAAATCTATCGACACCGTATACTTCAACTGTTTTGATCGATACTGGAACAACAATATCCGTATTTCGACGCAAAAATAGTCTTCCTATGCTGTAAAATACACGGTAATCAGGTGCGGATTCATGTAAGTGCCAAACCATGGGTAATCTTAATATTCTACAGGCTAAAAGGGGGGCAAGGTTTGCAGTTCCATGGATATCGTAAATGGCATCGCCCTTAGGGAACAATTTTTTCCACAAAGCTAAATAGATTATGTAAGCTGTGTTTACTAATATTTCGATTATATAAAGTGATCTCGATAAACCGCGAAGATTTATTAGCTTTATGTCCGTATTTTCTCCTCTTCCCGGCGTTATCACAGTTATTTCAAAGTGGTGTTTTAAAGCTTCATTGAGACTGTTTAAGTAAATATGAGGGCCACCGATTCTATAATCTAGCAAAAAATGATATATACGAATTTTTGATTTCATGCTATGGATTTTCTGGATCGGGAAGAATGTAATATTGAAATCACGGTAAAAAATAATATTTCCAGCATAATCCAGGTAATTATGGATTTGTAAACTGCGAAATTTTGGTACCATATACCTCGGAAAAACAGCGATACGACTATGCTGTAAAGCAGAAAAAGCTTGGGTGTTCGTTTGATAATTGCATGCATGAATATGCGCGCGTAGCAATATGTAAGAAAGCCCGGTATGAATATCACTCCAATTATACCGAAATTAGCAAAAGCTTCAGCCAGCTCGAAAATTCCTCCGCCTGAGGTGAGGCCATAGTCTTGGAATATCCATTCTAAACCTTCCGGCCTGTTTGGATAAATTACGGATGGTAAAGTTCTCGGTATGAATTCAATATACGATTTACCGTAGAGGTATCCCATTCTTCCTTCATCGATAAGCCCGTATATGCTATAGAAGTTTGTTGCAATATCTCCGATTGTGCCGAGATTAAACATCCTGTCGTTGGTTATAGCCGTTTGATCTATGTTTGACAATTCACTAAGGCTGTCGATTGCAACATCGATAAAACTCTTACCTTCAACCGCCTGGAATCGGTAGCTACCCCAAACCGTCATAAAAATGAATATCAACACTCCAAAAATGGCTAGCCGTAGAGGTTTAATATTTTTAAGGCGTAATTCATGATAGAGAAAAATTATTGCGACAATACTTGCTAATACTTCTAGCCTCATTCCTTTTAACAGCATACACCCAAGAAGCGTGTAAATTGTGGCAATAACTGAAACCACTACGTATGCCTTTTTATTCATTTTTATGTAATGTAAATAGACATACATGCCTAACACACCAATGACAATTATTGCTGGGTATACACCAATAGCCAGAGGGGTCGAAGAAGTTTCCGATGCATATGCGGAATCCCATACATATCCAGACATACTCGCAGTAGTGCCTATGCCCCCCAATATAGCAATCAGTAGATATAATATATAACTGGTTCTGTTGTTTGCGTTCTTTGTGTGTTTAGGTCTGATATTTCTCTTTATAGCCCAGCCCCATCCGATCGACGACGAACATAAAGCGGCAGACGTTACCAAAAGAAACATAGCGGCAATTTCATGAGTCTGATAAATTGTTCCGTGAAATGCAATCTTTGCACTGAGAGGTTCATTGAGCAGCAGGATAGCACCGGTTATAATACCAGGAACTCCTAGCATAATTAATCGTAATATGTACATTAGCGGCCATTTATATAAATGGATTGTAAAAATTAAAACAAGAACGGAAATAAGGCTCAAAATCCCCGTGAACCTTGGAGAAATGCCGTCGTGAAGGAAATATAGCGTAACTAAGGCTAAGATCGTGACGTATGAAATGGTCAGTGCATGGGTGACAAATATTTTTGAAGGAATGCGCAATTTCGCTACCCTTGGAGTAAAGCTACCGAGCGAATTATATTTGAAGCTTTCGATGTGCATATATTTATGCGTGTTTAAATGGGTAGAATTCATTGTTGATGCCTGATGTAGACATTATGTAGTTTTTTTAAAGCGTTTCTTAATCGCGGCATTCCCAAAAGAATCCAAAGCGTTGACTTACGAAATAAATTAGACGGCATCAACAATATTGCCTTCAACATAATATTTCTTGCGATAAATGAGTTGCCAATGCCAAAGTAGTGGTAACTCAGCAGATACATTGCGTTGTTTTGCAATTTCTTCCAATTGGCGATTGCGTAGTCCATTAACATTGGATCATCACGCAAGGAATCATACATGTCAATGTATGATTCATATACTTCCTCGGCGCTAAATTCCTTAGTAAGATTTGAACTGTGAATATGATAACGGACAAAAATCCTAGGCAAGACAACGATTTCCGTTATTGCGGAAAGTCTTATCCATAGCTGCCAATCTTCCGCTAGTCTAAGTTTTTCGCAAAAATTAGCGCCGTAGTCCCGTAATATTTCTCCCCTAAGAATTACGGAGCTTGTTATGATGGGGTTTTCATAAAAGAGCAATGTTTTAAGCGTCCCTTGCAGGTGCCTTGCGCAAGAAACAACTATGTTGCCGTCCGCGTCAATTTGCTCCGCGGCACTACTTACCATTCCAACGTTTGGTGAGTCGTGAAATATCTTTAACTGTTCTGACAATTTGTAAGGCAACCACTCATCGTCAGCATCAAGAAACGCAATGAAGTTACCATTCGATGCCGTAATGCCGGTATTTCTAGCCGTAGCGGGTCCAGAGTTTTTAATGGTGATTACGGTAATACTGCTAGAGTATGTTTCTAGCTTGGCGATGGTGTCGTCAGTAGAACCATCATCGACTACTATGACTTCCAGGATTACATTTTTCTGACTTAGAACGCTGTCAATAGCACGTGTGATTGTCGACGAGCAATTATATGATGGGATAATAACGCTAACTAGATCAGTCACAACTCACCTACTTTTTCTTTGACTACCACGAATTAATAGTAATGCAAATTATCCAATGATTGGATCTGCTTCGAGCAGGTTGCTAGGTTATGTCATGGGTTAATAAATGGAAAACACCAGTTGGTCAAGAATTCCAAAAATTAATTCAACAAGGTAATAGCAACGTTTTAATAATATCACTAAGTAGCAAATTCACGGTTGCCTTGCGAATGTTTATCGATAACCCGCCACGTACGTGTATTCACTGCCGCTATAAAAGTCCATCATATAGCGTAAAACCATTCTGTTCTTGAGTTATACCCAAAATCTCACAGATACGTAGGTATCGATGTAACCAACGATGTTCCTTGTTGCACCGTTCCTGACCTTTGTTTGCGATGACTTTCGCTTCATCAGGGTGAGTGAGATAGTGCCGGATAAGTTCTAATAGCTCATCACGGTTGCTGTAGCAAACAATTTCTTTACCAATCACAAAATGTTGAGCCAAGTCAGAATTGAATGACGTAATATAGACGCCACTCCCGACAGCCGGAATTTCAAAATCACGCCCCTTAACATTGGTAAGTTTCTCGGAAAAACCAATTCCTCCCATACCAAGATTTATTAAGCTGCGACTATAAATATCTATGGGGTTGAGTGCCCAGCCGGCTTCGCGCCAACCATTACCAAATACTTCAATAGGTATCAGATTTTTCTTTAGATAATCAATTACCAATGGTCGATATCCATACGACCCGCCCACGAAACTTACCGGTATGTCAGGTTCTAACTTGGTTGCTGGAGATTGGGATATGTCAAAACCCTCAGGTAAATAAATTGGATTCGCACCCTCACCAAGATACCATTCGCATGCGGTCCTAGCGGAAGTCCAGGATATGTCAAAATCTTTGCAAATGCTGATTTGTCCGGCGGAATGATCCCCCATAAACGGCCCTGTCCACGATTGCTTGTCATCTAAACACATATTGACAAGAGGTACACCTATGTTTTCTGAAATTTTTCTTAAAGTCGGAGACGATATTTCAAATCCGTTGGCATAGATAAATATCCAGTCGATAGGCTGTTTCGAATGTGCCTCCATTACTTTGGAATAAAATAATTGGTTAATTTCCTTTTTCATGAGTATTGCTTTTTTATTAGCCTGATACAGGCTATCAATGCTGTAACCATATTGAGTATAGTCAAACACACTTAACGGGCCCAATTCTTGTAAGTCAGGCAGTAAACTATTATGCCAGCCAACGGACGGAATAAAGGCAAATGTGTGAATTTCTCCTATGCGCCTAGTATTGCATGTGTAGCCTCTTTTGCTGATTGTATTCCTAATACTGTTAATTTGATTATTTTCATCGTAACACAAAGCATTTTTATTGCAGATATTGGAATAGTAGGCACGGTGTTTTCGGTATTCATGCAGCAGCGTCTCTTCCCGATAACGGGACCAAAGATGACGAGTTATTTGATTTGAGCTTGCAAGTTTTCTTACGTATTTCTTCAGTTTAAAAGTCAACATTTTTTTATGTGTATTAGCGATCAATGGATGTCATGCAGGCGTTGTAAGTGGCTCGCTTAATCTGGGACGAATATTGGGCTTCCGTATTTGATTCGGAAAAACAAAGGTGATTATTTTTGGAATGTATATATACCCAAGCCATAACGCTGTCCAAAATAGTTCTCAGTTTTAACTATGTCCATGTCATTTGATTCGTACAAATGACCATCATCTCCGACCCAGGCAAATTCAATAAGCCGCAAATCATCGCACATTGACATTACAGTTGGTATTGAAAAAATGCGATGACCGTTGAATTCAATTCGATCTTCCCCCATTGGTACCGATAAATAGAAAATACCTTCAGGGAGGAGCATATTTATCATATTTGCAAGTCCCTTGCGGTGGCCATTCGGATCCACCGGGTCACCGTATCGCCCGAGTCCAAAATGCTCTAATGCATGTAAACACGATAAAGAATCTGTATATTCGATACATTTTGAACGGCTGTTAGTCAAGTCAAGTTTATTGAATCGGATTCCGGGAATATTGTTAAAGCTATCCCTGATATCAAGTATTTCGATCTCTCGAAATGTGGCAACGTGCGCAACGAATCCGTCGAGACGAGATCCGATGTCTACATGTGTTGTTGGATTGCGGTTAAATATTTTCCTTGCGACGTAAAGATCCTGATGAAAATAATGGCCATAAGCGACTCCACTGCTCGTGCCACGGTCATGCAAGCAAGGTAGGGTAAAACTAACTCGGATTGATTCATTGTTCATCCTCCGAAATTTGAGGTAGTCAAATAGTACTTTGGGTAATTCACGAAATGCGTTGATAGTTTCCAATGGACGAAAACCAAATTGAGATAACCACCAAGCGATATTTCGTTTCATAAATTTGTAGTTATTTAGTTGTGAAAACGGGTTTCCCATACACTACGGTTCCCGATAGAAGTAAAATAACCAATATCGCACAGATTTTAAATATATATCCAAAGTCATGTGTGATTGCAAAAGGGACGAAGGAAAGCATAAGCAGTATTACAAACGAGCATTTTAGTGCATCAGGGAAACCAATTTTTTTATGTTTTACTAGTGAAAAATATCCAATTAGATACCCAACACTATTGAGAATGAACCAACTGATAGGAGCCCCGATAACACCAAATTGCGCAACAACAGGCTTCAAAGTAGCCAATATGAGAATCATGCTGGTTACGTTGACAAGTAGTACCATTTTACCATTGCCATCGACTAACCAGTTTATGTAAGCGACTTGATAGTAAACATTTATTACAATGCATCCGACTAAAAGGGAAAGTATGGGGCTCACTACCGAGCTTGCTTCGATATTGTGTAACCAAAAAGTCATGAGCTGGTGTGAAAACATAATAAAAACCGAGGCGATTGGGATGATTGCCAAGGAAAGGATGGCGAGTAATTTTCTATTTTCAGTTACAATCTGACGCCCCGCATTTTTAAGTTTGCACATTTCAGGATATAGTGCTTTGGTTATGGGGTAACTAATTTGCATTAATGCCATAGCAACTTGACTGGCTATAACATAGTATCCAAATCGCTCTATCGGTATCAATTTGCTTAGTATAATTCTATCAATTTGTACTGTAAGCATCCCAATCATAACAGCGGCAGCCATATTTATGGAGAATCTCATGACTTTGCGCATCTCAATGGAGTTCCAGGATAAATCTCTTCTTCGATACTCGACTATTATCCAAGAGAGACGCCGCAGATAAAGAAACTCGATTATAGTTACGATTAAAAAGCATAGTTGATAGACGATTATTGAGTGGTTTATAAAATAAAGAGATAACGCTGCAGTAATATGCCTCGTGGTTGTGAAGAATACTTGAAGCTTGTTCAATCTTTTGTGAGCTTGGATTCCATTCAATAAACTTGTAAAACAAGCGCTGGGGAATTGAAATAAAAATTGCAGACCGAGCAACATCAGGGAATGTTTAGCGGTTGCAATTAACTCACTGTCGATATTCAACCAGTTTCTTGTAATAAAATCGGCTGAGATGAAAATGACAACAGATCCGAGCAGTCCTAAAATCCAGTAAATGCGCTCAAATCCATAAAATAAATCCGCCAATGACTTACTGCTTCCATGTTCTCGATATCTAATTGCCACTTCCCGAGGAAACACCTGTGACATGCCTGCGTCTAAAAGGCTCATCAATGCATAGACGGTCATGCAGGCCGTTAATATACCCCATTGCTCCGGTCCTAGAAGCTTGAGGTAAATTGGTATGGTCAAAATCTGCAGGGCCATCAACCACGCCATACCAGCATAGTTTGCAATAATGTTGTGCTTAACTTTTAAAAGAATTGAGGACGCAGGTGAGTAAATCATGTTGAAAATTGACAATTACTATGGGTAATTATGACAGAAAAGTCATAATGTACGGCCGGTAAATACACGCCCCAGAACAGGAGTATGCCCATATTTCGCTTTGATAAATTGAATCAACCAATTTGAACCGCGTGTACCAAGCGTTAAAAGTGAAACGATATAAATGAAGAATAACCCATTCTGCCAAAGTCCCAATTTACTCAAATTCAAGCAATATTTTAGAAAGTGGAAAAGGGGCAACCGTGCTTGAATTGCAAGTATGGGGTAAGAATAGTTTCCGATATCATGTAATATTTTATGATAAATAGCTACTTCCTGGTTAGCTTCCACGTGGGCGGCAATCTTTAACATGCCACTAATGAATTCTAAAGAGGAGTTAGGAGTGATTTGCCTCGGAATATATTTTCCTCTCTCGTTAATGTTATTGCCAAAATCGGGTACACCACCTAAACGATAATATGCGAGAATTTCCGGCGAGAATAGGCCGTCCATTTCAAGCAATATTCTTGCAATAAGATAGAGTTGATACAGTAGATTGCCATCAAATTCTTCGGTTGCGTATTTCTCGGCGGAATCACGATGAATGACGAGACCGGAAATAACGACGGATCGCCTGAAAAAAGTTGCCACTGTTTCTTCACCGGCGCTAAAAATTCTTTCTTTATCAAAATATCTGCATGTCTGAACAATATTGTCGGGAGTGCCATCAAAGGTAGCATAGCTTCTAAGCAAAACACCGATATTCGGGTGACGGGTCACGGCGGCAGCGACCACCGCAAGCGCATTGGGTGCCAACAAGTCATCATTTCCCAATAACAAACAGTACTCACCACTCGCAATGTTTAATAATTTCCGTAAATTGCCGTCGTATCCCAGGTTGGTTTCATTTTCAATATATTTGATTACACAAGGATATTTTTTTGCATACGTCTCAATGACTGCTCTGATGTGAACGCGTTCAGGAGAATCATCTTCGCATATAATGATTTCAAAATCCTGATACGTCTGGTCAAATATGGAATCCAGTAGAGATGACAGATATTGTGACCTATTGTAGGCTGGAATACATACTGAAAGTCTAGTTCTGGTCATGGGTACACTTACCATGGAGCATGAATTAAATGTATGAAAAAATATTACGCGTACGTAATCTTTTTAGCCTAATAGTTATCGATATTACAGAAATTAAGTACATGTAATAAATGAAGAAGAATAATTCATTTCAATCAATTACAGCGTATATCAAGAATTAACTGTATTCAACTTCGCCAACATACCCACTCAACCCAAAGATAAGTTATAGTTAAAATAGTGACGACGTAGAATATGGGTAGTAGATAACTCGCTGTTAAATAAGAGCATATTGACGTCATGGCCAGAATGGTATTTATGGCAATTGCACCCCCAAGTATTTTTCCATGTGACCATTTTGCAGTGTGATGCAAACGTTGGTAAGCATGCTCACGATGAGCCAGATGCCAATGCTGCCCCCCTAAAGTACGCCGTATTAGTGTTATGCTGGCGTCATAAAAAAACAATCCATATAACATAATCCATAATATTACTGGTACACCATACCATTTATCCCCAACTATCGCGTAAACAGCAATGACACATCCCAGAAAACCGCTACCGACATCCCCCATGAATATTTTCGCTTTCGGCCAATTCCACCAGAGAAAACCCGCGACACAGGCTACTAATATCCAACAGGTGAGTGCTAAAAACCTACCACCGGCTTGCCACAAAAACACACCACCGAATAACAGCACAAAGATTGCTTCAGCACTGGCGATGCCGTCGGTGCCATCCATGAAATTAAACAAGTTTATTGACCATACTATTGCAAACAATGCTACTGGTGTTCCTGCTAGTAGCCCGAGTTCAATATGTGAAAATCCAAGGTTAATGGTGCTATAGCTCCCCGTGACAAATAGAATCAACCCTGCAGCAACCAGTTGAACAGCAATTCGATATTTGACCGGGATGTGTTTGTGATCATCCAGGTACCCGATAAATGCAACAAGCAAGGGACCAGGCAAAAGTAATTGCACAAAGATAAGGTCAATATCGCTATAGAAGGACAAACCCACCACGGATATTGTCCATAGCACCACGAACACACTACCACCACCACGGGCGGTTTCGACCACATGTGAAGACCGTTCGTTTGGTGTATCCAACAGACCTGCTGCATGCGCATAGCGCCCGAAAAGCCATACCAAGCTTAACGACGCTATAAATAGCAGTGCAAGAAATACCCATTGCCCGACAGGTGTAGCGAAGTTCATTTACGCTTCTTAACCTGTTTCACAATCAATAAACCATTACCGGTACCGGGAAGACAAGCGATAGCTTTCTTCCGTTTCACCAATGTCACGAAGCGGGCGAAACGGTCGAGGGGCATAGCCAAAATCCTTAACCGCATCCGTGGTATCGAAAACCAGATTTTGTTCCGTTCGCTTGAGCATCTCGGCGTTGATATGTCGTAGTCCAGGCAGTAATCTCGCGGGTTTTATAAGCGCGCTGAATAAGCTAAAAGGCAGTCGTAGGATGCGCAGGGATTTATCATGAGCACCGGCAATTTCGGTCAACAGCTCTCGGAATGTCAGAATCTCCCCTCCTCCCAAGTTATAGGATTTATTAAAAGTCTCCCGTCGATGCAGGACATTCAGGCAAGCTTTTGCCAGGTCATCGGCATATACCGGTTGGCGTAATCCAGCACCTGGGCCGACCAAAGGAAAAAATCCCCACCGGCGAATAAATGCGTCTATCGTAGTGACATTATGGTCCCTACCCGGCGCGTAAATCATGGTTGGTCTGAACATCGTCCAATGGACTGCGTTTTCCTGGCACCATTGCTCCATCCACGCTTCTGACGCGATCAGCTTATTAGCGATGGCTTGTTCATAAGTACTGCTCGAAGATACTTTGGTATATCGACTGGTAGAGCTGAAGACTATCAAGCGGTGAACGCTACCCGGTGCAAGTGTTGTCAGGATATCGGGTAATACCCAGATAGGCGCCAGATGAATCAAGATCGAGACGTCGACGTTCTGCAGCTTCCTTGGATGAGCGTGCCAGTATAGTCTATCGGTATTGTTCGACGAGGGATGGAGTTGCCGTGAAATGGCGATTATGGTACTTTCGGTTTTCTGTAAACGTGCCAGCAGGAATTCACCTATGATGCTAGTGGCGCCGCTGACAAGAATTGTTTCATTTGCCACCGGCCAGCCTCGTTAAACTTCTACCCAGGTGATAGCAAGTAAGTATGGAAAAACGCATCCACACTGCGAGTTTAACCAGCCACATCAGAACGCCAGGGTATTGGTGGCGAAAAAATTTATGGTAGAACCGCATCATGCCCCGGTGTTTGTGCCATTCGACGAAAATCGGCCGGCTACGACTGCAGGTGCCTTTGTGATGCACTACCGTGGCATCGGGTACAAACACGATCTTCCAACCCGTCTGGCGGAATCGCATACACCAGTCGAGATCTTCACAGTGTAGAAAATACTGTTCATCCCAGGATCCTACCACTTTGATGGCGTCACGTTTGACCAGCATGCATGCGCCTGAAATGGCTTCGACTTCCATCGGTTTATCCGGAAGAAATTGTTCCGTATTGTGATAATCGTTGAATAATCGTGGCCAGCGACTGGACAGGCGCGATAAACCGAAGGCATGAACGAACGACCGCCATGGCGTTGGTACGGCACGCCGCCCGCCACCTTGCTCGGTACCGTCAGGATTCATCAGCAACCCCCCTAC
>JAHECY010000106.1 GCA_024641505.1 Gammaproteobacteria bacterium | reverse complement strand
GCCGATCACCGATCCAGTAAGATCATGGTGCTCGATGGTCTTACTGGATCGGTGATCGGCCGTCATACCTTTAGCGACTCTTTGGTGGGGGGGCGTGATTTGCGCGTAACCACGGTATTTGACGACCCCGTATTTCAGAACCAGGCCTTGGGTAAAACTCTGCAGGGGTTTCTCCAGCGTCAGGTCCAAGCGATCGCCCTGGATCTGAGCGGACTGCCATTTTCCGCACGGGTGATCCGTAGTGAGGGCGGCAGCGTGTACATTGACGTCGGTGCGGTAAACCGCGTGCAGGTCGGCGATGTTTTCAACGCCTACCGCGTGGATCATGAGCTCAGCATTGGTACGGCCAGCCAATTCATGGGGCATCCGGAAAAGCCACTTGCCTCTTTTGTGGTTAAGATAGTGCAGCCATTGTTTGCTCTGGGTGAGCTGGATGAGACCACGGATGTGTTACGACCCGGAGATATCGTGCGTCTGGCACGCTGAACCTTATTTCATTTCCGTGAATTTCCCCGCAATTTCATAGCCTTCAGGTAAACGCACGGCGCGCAACACCTCGATTGTGGCATGCAGTGGCGGGACTATAGCCTTTTCTAATGTAATGTCTATTTCCACCAGGGACCCCGCGTCGATACGCTGATCACAATGAAAAGCGATACCCCCGGTACTTAAATTCTTGCACTGTCCCGGATAGAATTCATCTCCGGCCTGGGGACGGAAGCGCATCTGGGATACCATCTCCATGCGCCGGTATTCGCGTTTATCGTTATGCAGGACCATCGACTGTTCCTCAGCAGGGAAATGTAGCAATAATAATAGCATAGCTTTCTGGGAATACCTGTGGACGATACGGTATGATGAGCCGGGAGACGCGCGCTAGGCGCTGCTGCAGTCGCCGCGTCTTCCGGAGCAGCAGTATCAACTATATTAATAAGGAAAATTGCTATTTCACCACTAGTTAGTTTATCCCGCGACGCACATAACATTTCACGCGCCAACGTAGCTGAACCAGCGCTGAAGGTCCTATATCGT
Organism: Gammaproteobacteria bacterium; assembly: GCA_024641505.1. Taxonomy (GTDB): domain Bacteria; phylum Pseudomonadota; class Gammaproteobacteria; order SG8-11; family SG8-11; genus UBA6920. Next base: position 11,653 of record JAHECY010000106.1, on the reverse strand, counting down.
CTCAAGAATGCCGGCTACGAAGCCTTCCTCGTCGGTGGATGCGTGCGCGACATGTTGCTCGGACGCGAACCCAAGGATTTTGATGTCGCCACCAACGCATTGCCCGAGGAAGTAGAAAGTCTATTTCGCAATTGCCGCTTGATCGGCAGGCGGTTCCGCTTGGCGCATATCATGTTTGGTAAAGAAGTGATCGAGGTCGCGACGTTTCGCGCCAGCGTGCCGATGGCGGAAGGGGATGATCTGCAATTAGAAGACGGCAGGATTCTGCGTGATAATGTTTATGGCACCATAGAAGAGGATGCGTTGCGACGCGATTTTCGCATCAACGCCTTGTACTACAATATTAACGATTTTTCCGTCACCGATTATACCGGCGGTCTTGAAGACCTGCGAACCGGCGTATTAACCCTGATCGGCGATCCCCAGACCCGGTTGCGTGAAGATCCGGTACGCATGCTCAGGGCGGTGCGTTTCGCCGTGAAATTGGGGTTTCGCATCGATAACGCGTGCGAGCAAAGCATGTTTGAGCTGGCCGCGGACATGCAGAAAGTACCCGCGGCGCGCCTGTTTGATGAGTTGTCGAAACTGTTTCTTACCGGTTTCGCATTGCAGACTTTCGAAATGTTGCGCCATTATGGATTGTTCGCGCAATTATTTCCCGATACCGATCGATTATTGGAAACCGGCGACCGGGATCATATGCATCGCCTTCTGGTGCGTGGTCTGGAAAACAGCGATGCACGGGTCGCGGCGGATAAGCCGGTTACTCCGGCGTTTCTGCTCGCGGTGTTGTTGTGGGAACCGATGCAGGATCTGTCGGCGCAATTTGAAGCCCAGGGCATGAAAACCATGGAGGCCATGTATGCCGCAATGGGCGAAATCTTGCACCGCCAGTCCGAACGTATCGCCATGCCCCGGCGATTTTCCGTTCAAATCAAGGAAATCTGGGCGATGCAAAATAGATTGGCGCGTCGCGGAAAACGCGCCTTGCAATTGCTGCAACATCCGCGGTTTCGCGCGGCTTATGATTTTCTGCTGCTGCGCGGCGAGTCGGAGCCGGAGTTAACAGAGTTATGTCAGTGGTGGACCTCATTTCAAGAGCGCAACGAATCCGGTCGCGATACCATGCTCAAGAAGGAGCAACGCCGGCGCGGTCGGCGCCGGCGGCGCGGGTCGGGTCAAAACCAAAATCAAGGTCAGGATCCTGACACCCATTCCTGAGGTGATCGGTGACGGGGGATGCACGTACGGAACATGTTGTATACCTGGGGTTGGGCAGCAATCTTGGTGATCCAGCGGCCAACCTTGATCGCGCATTGCGGCAGCTTACTAAGTTACCACACTCCCGTCTGGTGACTTGTTCCGATTATTATCGCAACCCGCCCCTCGGGCCCGTGCCGCAACCGGATTATGTTAATGCGGTGTGCAGGCTGGACACCCATTTGCAGCCGTTACCCCTGCTGCGTCTGTTGCAAGCACTGGAGCTGAACTGCGGCCGAGTGCGGGACGGGACGCACTGGGGGCCGCGCATTCTTGATGTTGATATTCTGCTGTATGATGACCGGATTATTTCGGAACCGGAATTGGTGATTCCGCATCCAGGATTGACCGTGCGCAACTTCGTTCTGGTACCATTACTGGAAATCGCACCCGATCTGAAAGTCCCCGGCCAGGGATTGCTCAGCAATTTGGTGCGATCGGTAACGGCGGAAACACTGGTACGGATCGACAAAACTACCCACAGGGGCCGATAGTTGGGAACGGATGTTATGCCCAAGTCGTTGCAATTTACTCATATCGTCGTCGAAGGCCCCATAGGCGTCGGCAAAACCAGCCTTGCGCGACGTTTGGCCAAGAGCTTTAACGGCGAATTGTTGCTGGAAGGCGCCGACAGTAATCCGTTTTTGCCGCGTTTCTATCGAGACCCCAGGAATGGCGCATTGCCGACCCAATTGTTCTTTCTAATGCAACGGGCGCAACAAATGCAGGATATTCGCCAGTCAGATCTGTTCAATACCGTACGCATTGCCGATTTTCTGTTGGAGAAAGATCGCTTGTTCGCGCGCCTGACATTGGATGAACAGGAGCTGAAGCTTTATGAGCAAGTATACGCGGCGCTGGCCATGGATGCGCCGCAACCGGACCTGGTGATCTATATGCAGGCACCCGTGGAGGTGTTGTTACAGCGTGTCCGCAAACGCGGCATTGCTCATGAGCGGTTTATCGATACCCAGTATCTGCAACGTATCAATGAGGCCTATACTGAGTTTTTTTATCACTACAGCGCCTCGCCCTTGCTGATTATCAATGCCGCGGAAATCGATTTGGTCGGTAACGAGCAGGATTACCACCAACTGTTGGAACAAATCATCGGTATGCGCAGTGGTCGTCATTACTTCAATCCCATGCCGATCGCACTTTAACGGAACCCTCAGGGGGCAGGGCTTGCACGAGTCGGGCGGGCATAGTTCGCTGATATCCATCGAGTTATGTGCGCGTATGACGCAGGCATCCCAGCTCTGATATAATCCGGCTGTCATCCCAGGTCGGACACCTGATTTTCCCCTAAGGATTTTTTATGAGCCAAGCCGCGCACACGATTACCTTGCCCGCCCTTTCTGAGATGAAGAAACGCGGTGAGAAGATCGCCGTGCTCACGGCCTATGATGCCAGTTTTGCGCGCGTACTTGATGGCAACGGAGTAGATATCATATTGGTGGGAGATTCCCTGGGCATGGTGATCCAGGGACACGGCAGTACCTTGCCGGTAACGCTTGACCATATGACGTATCATTGCGCAAATGTCGCGCGTGTGACGCGGCGCGCCATGGTCATGGCCGACATGCCTTTCATGAGTTTCAGTTCCCCGGAACGCGCGTTGGATGGTGCGGGCCGCCTTATGCAGGAAGGGGGTGCCCATATTGTAAAGATCGAGGGTGGTGGCGCTTTTCTTCCAGTGGTTGAAACTCTGGCCTCCCATGGTATTCCGGTATGCGCCCACTTGGGCTTACTGCCTCAGTCCGTGCATAAATTGGGTGGATACCGGGTACAAGGCAAAGATGAATTGACGGCTCGCGTCATGCAGGAAGACGCTTTGGCCATGCAAGATGCCGGCGCCGACCTGCTGCTGCTGGAGTGTGTGCCGGCAACCTTGGGCACGGCAATATCCCAGGCCCTGCGCATTCCCGTGATCGGCATTGGCGCCGGTCCAGGATGTGATGCCCAGGTGCTGGTGTTGCATGACATCCTGGGCCTCACCCCCGGCAAACCACCCAAGTTTTCCTATAATTTTCTTGACGGAAAGGGTGGTGTCGCCCAGGCCATCGCAGCCTATGTACATGCCGTAAAAAGCGGCGACTATCCTGGCCGCGACCACAGTTATTAAGCCTTGTTATGGAACTCATCGACTCTCCCTTGGACATGGCGGCTTTGCGTCTTCGCTGGCGAGCGGATGGTGCCACCGTGGGCTTTGTGCCCACCATGGGGAACTTGCATGCCGGCCATCTGACATTGGTGCAACATGCCGGCAGGCAGTGCGCGCGGGTGGTGGTCAGTTTGTTCGTCAATCCCTTGCAGTTTGGTGCCGGGGAGGATTTTGACCGATACCCCCGGACCTTGGAGCAGGATCTGGCACAGTTAAGAAAACATCGCGTTGACGCGGTATTCGTGCCGAGTACTGCCTCTTTCTATGAGGCGGGATTTAAAACGCAGGTTGTCGTCAAAGAACTGTCCGATATTTTGTGCGGCGCCTTTCGACCGGGACATTTTAGCGGCGTCGCCACGGTCGTGCTGAAGTTGTTAAACATTGTACAACCGGATGTGGCCGTTTTCGGGACTAAAGATTACCAGCAATTAATCATCATAAAACAGATGGTAAAGGATCTGTCATTGTCCGGCGTGATCCAGGGCGTCGAGACGGTACGCGAGTCTGACGGACTGGCCATGAGTTCCCGAAATCAGTATTTAACGCCTGAGGAACGCCATCGGGCCGCAAAATTTTATGACACCCTGGTGCAGTTGCGTGGTCGAATTCAAAGTGGCTCCCGTGATTGGGCGAATCTACAGGCGCAAGCCAGCGAGAATCTGGAAATTGCCGGATTTCGGCCTCAATATATCAGTATCCGGCAGGCCGACGACTTATCCTTGGCAAGTGAACGGGAAAGTGGTGGAGATCTGGTAATTTTAGGGGCCGCTTATCTGGGAAATACCCGGTTGATTGATAACATAATCTGTCCGGCGACGTGGTGAGGACTATCGTCATTTTGTGTATAATCAGCGCTCTGTATTCAGGAGGAAGTCATTAGATGCAATCGATCATGCTCAAGGCCAAATTGCACCGGACCCGGGTTACGCACTCGGAGCTGGAGTATGAGGGGTCCTGTGCCATCGATGGTACCTTATTGGATACCGCCGGTATTCGCGAATACGAGCAGATTGAAATCTATAATATTAATAATGGTGAACGCTTTACCACCTATGCCATTCGTGCGGAAGCCGGATCCGGTATTATTTCCGTGAATGGTGCTGCCGCGCATAAGGCGAATCCGGGTGACCGGGTCATAATTTGTGCTTATGGGGTGCTCAATGCCCAGGAAGTTGCAAACCACAAACCAATTCTGGTTTATGTGGACGAAAAAAATCAGATAACACATACCCGCAATACCATCCCTGTTCAAGTCGCCTGACACCCATCATTTCATCTGAGGCCCGTCTCCCGCATGGGCGGCTTTGTGTGGATCAGGGTTTCCATTACGCGTGATTTTTACCGGTGCTGGTGTCAGGGCGCTGTGGATGGGTCGCATCCCATCGCCCGTATTGTTTGGCCATCGCAGCTATCAGTTGCTGGCAAGGCATGTCTCTTCCTCCAGCGCGGCCATGGAATCTCCTAGCGGTAGATTCGGGATGGTAACCGAGAATGTGCTACCTTCGCCGATGATGCTGTGCACGGTGATTTCGCCTTGGAGTAAAGTGCACATTTGCTTGCAGATCGCCAGACCCAGCCCGGTGCCGCCGTAAGGGCGCGATGCAGAATTATCAAGCTGATTGAAGGGTTGAAACAGTCCCGCCAAATCGTGTTGCCGGATCCCGATGCCGGTATCGCTGACACGGAATGTTACCGACGGCTGGCTGTCATCGTCCGACTGTTGGATGGTAAAGGTGATCGTGCCGTGCTCGGTAAATTTATTAGCATTGTCCAATAGATTCGCGAGGATCTGTTTCAAACGCTGATAGTCGGTTTGGAATGCGTCCAGGCTTTCTTGCACATCGATTTGTAGAACGTTACCTTTGTTCTCGATCTGCGGCCTGATGCTTGCGTTGATATCCCCGACAAGATCATTTACCAGTACCGTGTTGACATGCAGCACCATCTTGCCGGCCTCAATGGTTGACATATCGAGAACTTCGTCGATCAGCGTTAGCAGATGCCAGGCGGCATCCAGAATCTGAGTAATATCGACGAGCGTCTGTTGCTGGTTCCCTTGTTTGATATCTTCACGCATCATTTCCGCATAGCCGATCACCGCGTTCAACGGTGTACGCAGCTCATGACTCATCGTGGCAAGAAAACGACTTTTCGCGATATTGGCCGCCTGCGAGACCTCCAGTGCATCTTGTAACTGGCCTTGGTGGCTCATAATTTGATCCACCATCTTGTTCATAAAGATCGATAGTTGGCCAAACTCATCATTTCGTGTAATGGTCAGGCGTTTATCGGGATTGGCGGGCGAGATGCCTTGGGCGGCATGTACCAGATCGGTCAATGGCTTCAGCACGTTGTTGCGAATGGTGATCAGCAATAATGCCGACAGAACCAACAGGCTCCAGAGCGCATAGATCAGTACTTGCTGGCGCTGAGTGTTGGCCAGCTCGCCAATGGGGCGGTGGGCGGCGCGCAAGGTGACGATCTGGACGCTACCGGCTTCATTGACCAGTATCTGACGGACTTTGAGCTCGAAAGTCGGTGGCAGAGTGCCGATGTCCCGAGAATTGATCGTCAAATCAAGATGCACCGAGGCAAAGTCCAATTCTTGCAGCAGGGGAATCACATGCTGGGCAAAAGTTTCCGTCTGGATGGAGCGTTCCGCAATCAACAGTTTTTCGATACGATAGGCCAGAAGATCCGCTTTATCGCCATATGCTTTTGTCAGACCCTGCTCAATATTCATGAAAACAGTCATGGTAATAATGAAGATCAATAAGGCCAAGACGGCTATCACCTTACCGGTAATAATGTAAGCGATGCTTCTGCGGCTAACGAGCTGTTGATTCTGATACTGTGTGGAATTAATCATCTTGCCTTTAATGTTCCGGCTTAATAATACCATAAATAATTATTGTAATTGAGGTGTCGGGTTATTGCTTTAATAGCAGACGATAATATGCATATTTAATAACGAGACAGAGGTCAATTACACAATTTATATTGTTTTTCATTGGCGCATTGCCTTGTGCGCACGTTCACATTTTATGGCGCTGTCATGCATAGCGGCGTTATTGGCTGGTTAAAATAGTGGATTATAGATTTTTTATTCCGGGATATCGCCGATATTGGTAAGGATATTTTATGATTTATTGCCATGCATAATTTATTGCTTATAGGTGGGCCTATTCAGGTACAGCGCATCATCACCAGGCAACGACGCGTGGGGGCCATTCGGGTGCGATGGAGGGCTGATTTCCCAAATGCTGATTACGGCCACCCGGCCGGCCTTGGCTATCCGGTATTACGCATGCCGGCGGCGATGGCGTTGATGCTGCGCAGCAGCGGATCGAGCCAAATCTGGCGTTCGTCACTGCGCGCGCGTTCGTCGCGGAACCGGCGCAGCAAAGTAAGCTGAATGTTGTTCAAGGGATCCAAATAGGGATTGCGCCGGCTAAGTGAAAGTTTTAAGGGGATATTCTCATCCAGCAATTCCTCGAGACCGGTCAACTTCAGGATGATATCCCGGGTTTTTTCAAATTCGGTGTTGATCAGGTGGTAGATGTGATTGGCGGTTCCCGGATCCGATGACAAGGTGGCGTACTGCCGGGCTATATGCATGTCCGCTTTGGTCAATGCCATCTGGATATTGCTGATGAAGGCGCGAAAGAACGGCCAATCCTGATACATCGCGCTCAGGATCTGAATGCGTGCCGGGTCCTCGACACACCAGTCGTTCAGGGCTGAGCCGATGCCATACCAGGCGGGCAGCGTATGGCGTGATTGCGCCCAGCCGAACACCCAACCGATGGCGCGTACCGACGCTTTGGAACGGTCCTTCTTATTGCGATGGGAGGGACGTGAGCCGATATTCATTTGACCGATCTCGGAGATCGGCGTGCATTAATAGAAATAATCGAGAAATCCGGGGGTACGATCGGTAAGTGTGCGGTAGCTGGCTTCGCCGCGTTTTGCCATTTCCGCCATGATTCTGATATAGGGTGCCGTATCCTGGGCGGTTTGTACCACAAGATTATGGCTGGCCTGAATCAGCCCCGCAGCTCCCATACCCAGTTCGTACACGGCGGTTTCATGATTGCTGTATTTGAATGACAGTACTTCGCCCTGTTCGGTGAATTTGATCTGGCCGTTTACCGTGCCGGGTGGCTGCGCGAGAATGGAATCATATGTCGGTCCGCCACCCCGACCAACAGTGCCGCCGCGGCCATGGAACAGACGCACCCGCACATTGCGCTGGCGGGCCAGACCGGTGATCTGGTTCTGAGCCTGATACAGCGTCCAGGTGGATGACAAGATACCGCCGTCCTTGCATGAGTCGGAGTAACCCAGCATGACCTCCTGCAGATTGCCCGAGGCGCGGAGCATGGCGGCATAGACGTCGGTGTCCAGCAATTGGGACATTACCGGTTCAATATGTTCCAGATCGGTGATGGTTTCGAACAACGGCGCAATACGTAAATCACAAAACCAGTCGCCCCGGGTATTTTTACCCACCAGGCCCGCGATTTTGCCCAGAAACATGACTTCCAGTACGTGACTGGCGGCATGGGTCATGGAAATTACGTAACTGCCGAAAACCGCGGATGACACTTTATCCTGCATGCGCCGCATTACGTGGAATAAGTCGACGGTTTCCCGGTTGCCGTCTGAGAGGGCTTTGGTATCCAGTGTTACCGTGTGTTCACCGGCGATCAAGCGTGCCAGCAACGCCAAACGCTGTTGCTCATTGAGCTTTTCGTAATCCAGTGCTTGCGGTTGGAGCTTCAGGATCTGGGCCACGGCTTCCGTGTGCCGGGTGGATTCCTGACGTACATCCAGATGTACCAGATGGAAACCGAAGGTCTCCACTTGGCGAATAAGTTTTTGTAGTCCCATGCCGGCGATATTGGCGTCACCATGGCTGATCAGGGAATCACGGATAAGGTATAAATCCTTGAGCAGGTCTGCATTCGACGCGTAGGCGTCCTCATGGGGGGTGGCGTCTTGACCGCCCTGCAACAGATTTTTTATGGTGGCAAGGTTGCGTTCCAGGCGATAGCGAATGACGCCGATTTTACGGCGATAGGGTTCCGCCAAGAATCGTTCCGGGCGTTCCTTGAAGGCATTCGCGAGAAATGGCGCATCACTGGAGAGACTTTGCAGTAATTGCTCTGACGGCATACACAATACGCTGGAATGGGTTAACACCTTGCCCAGTTCACGCGCGTTATTCAGATACGCCACGAGCGCATCCTGGCAGTAGAGCAGCACGGCAAGTTCCGTGGTCTCCGGTTTTACATTGGGGTTACCGTCACGGTCCCCGCCGATCCAGGAGCCGAAATGCAGGAAACTCGGTACCTTGATCTGTGCTGCATCTTCGCCGTAGACACGTTGAATTGCCTGTTCAAGATTGCGGTACACTTGCGGTACCGCTTCGAAAAGGCATTCGCGGAAATAGTATAAGCCGTTGCCAATTTCGTCCTTGACGCGGGGTTTGGTACCGCGCACTTCATCGGTTTTCCACAAGCCCTGTATTTGCGCGGCCAGCAATTGTTCGATCTCGTTTTTTTCCCAGCGCATGTAGGCCGGGTTGTCGAGTTGTTCCCCGGTAATGAAGATGCGACGCAATATATCCATGATGGTGCGGCGCTTGGATTCCGTGGGATGCGCTGTGAACACCGGTGAATAGTGTAACTGATTCAGCAATTCCTGTAATTGGGGCACGGTGATGCCGGCAGCGAACAATTCGTGCATGGTGGCGTCAAATGAGCCTTTCCAGGTGCTGGCGCTGCGCGTAATGCGCCGACGCTGGTGGTGCTGGAACGCTTCTTCGGCGATATTGGCCAGCATGAAATAGGTACTGAAGGCTCTGATTACTTGGGACAGGGTATCGATATCGAGATTATCAACCAGGTGATTCAGGCGTTTGCGCAGGCTATGGTATTCGTGCTTGCGCAGGCGAATATGGCCCTTGCGTAATGCTTCCACCGCTGTATACACCTTGTCGCCCGCGTGTTCACGTAACACCGCGCCAAGCATATGACCAAAAAGTTTTACCCGGGAACGAAGAGCTTTATCACTATACTGCGAATTCATGCCACATTATTCTGAAGTAGGTTCGAGGAACACCATGCTCCCGCGCAAAGCCGGAAATTATACCCCTGTTACCAACGGAGTGGATACCTTATGGCAAGCATAATGTTATAAATAGCCGGATATCGAGGCGGAACGCGTGGCTGCATTCGTGGACACTGGTAGTGATTGCACAATGACGGGGCAGCGGCGGAGCAAGCCACCATAATACCTTCTGATGATGATGGTTAATGGGTGTGGTATCAATGGCGTCAGAACCGATTGCGAGCTATCTGGCGCAACAGGTATTCAGAGGATTGTCGAGATGGCACTGACCAGAAAACGTGTGGCAATGATCTGGATGTGTGGCTGGCTGCTGCTAACGCAGCAAATTGTTGGCGCCGAACCGCTAACGGCGTCAGACCTCTGGAAAATGACGGAAACGCCCTATGGCAGGGTGATGGCGGGCGGTGATCGGGAACCCGGGAAGCTGACCAGCATTTCCGGAATTCGCGATGGTCATATCTACAGTGTCCGATATCTGCAGTATGCGTTTGCAGCGGACGAATACAACGCTTTTTTGTCCTGCAAGAAACTGCCGGTAAGCAAGTGTGATCCGAAAATCCATGAAACAGCGCTGTTGTTCGGTGACGATAGCCGCCAAGGCGCGGCCCATTTTTATTGGGAGGTCGGCTTATCTTACATCGTGACTAAGCGCATTAACGACAAGCGCATTGGTATGCCGCTGGAAGCGGGCTGGTATCGGGTAATCGGCCGGTATTTTGCCGTCGGCCCGATAGTATTCGCCGACATAAATCAGGGCCAGGTCTTCGCCGGCGTGGTGTTGGCACTTCATTACGGACTGCTGCACCGGAGATGACGCGGTCATGCAGTCAATGCCGGTACCGGTCTGGTCCGGGTTGACAGTGGGCGAGCGTTACGACCGGTTTAGATGAACTGGTATTGTTTTGCCAACCGGCACCGTTGTTCGTATGCCTGTCTGGCAATTGCGACATCCTCCAGAAAGTGGGGCAGTTCCTCCAGCAACAGCGCCTGCGGTCCATCGACAAGGGCTGTTGCCGGTGCCGGATGAAAGTCGACGAGAATCATGTTGGCGCCGGCAATCACCCCCTGGGCCACCGCATGGTGCAGGTCCAGCAGCCCGTCCGGTGCCTGGGCGCGACTGCCCACGGAGTGGGAAGGATCGATACACACCGGCATCCGGGTGAGCCTTTTGATCACCGGGATGTGCGCGAAATCCACCATGTTGCGGTGGGGTTCGCCAAAATGTGATTTCATGCCGCGCAATCCGAAGATTACTTTACGGTTACCCTCGCTCGCCAGATATTCGGCGGCGTTGAGGGATTCTTCCAGGGTGATGCCGAAACCGCGTTTCAATAACACGGGATAAGTTTGCTGGCGTCCGACAATTTTCAACAGTTCAAAATTCTGCGTGTTGCGTGTGCCGATCTGCAGCATCACACCCGTCGGTTGTCCGGTTTTTTCCAAAGCTTCGGCAATTTCGTGGACATGGGATTCGTGGGTGACCTCCATGGCGATCACCTTGATGCCATACTTGCCTGCCAGCTCAAATACATAGGGCAGGCAGCTCTTGCCGTGGCCTTGAAACGAATAGGGATTGGTACGCGGCTTATACGCGCCCATGCGGGTGCATACCTGGCCATGGTCGCGCAGGGCTTTCATCATGGCTTCCACATGTTCCGGGGTATCAACGGCGCACAAGCCGGCGAAAATATTGAGGTTGTCCTGGGAAAACGCCACACCATTGTATTCGAAGTGGGTGGACCGCTTTTCGTCCCGGTGGCGTCCCAGCACCCGGTATTCCTGGGAGATGCGCACCACGCGCTCGACGCCTGGGAGCTCGCGAATATCGTCGATGTTCAGGGCGGCGGTGTCACCAATCAGATACAATTCCGTCAACACTTGTTGAACGCCGTGTTCTTCGTGGGTGCGAATTTGAATATTGGGTAAACGCCGTAACGCATCCAGGAGGTGGAGGTAGAGACTGCCGCTTTTGTCGATATTGGGTTCCAGTATCAGGATCATGGCGTCACCTTATGCTTGATCGATAGTGCCTGTGTAAAGCCGTTGCATTTAATCTCGAAAACGCTTCACCAGGTCCGTGTAGTTCTCGATGCG
>JAHECY010000197.1 GCA_024641505.1 Gammaproteobacteria bacterium | reverse complement strand
CTAAGCCACCACCCAGCTGACCGAGGATCACGATCGAGGTTGATGTCGGCAGATTATTGCTCAGGTTAATCGTCAATGACGTACCAGCAGCATCATAGGGAAGCGTAATGGTCGGACCCGGTGTCCAGGCCGTCGCGGCGGTCGTGCAAATGCCACCCGTCAGCGTTGCACCACTGAGTGATGCCGCACCGGCGGTGTCCGTACTGCACAGTCCCCACATGGGCACTGTATTGCCATCGGGCAGGGTTGTGCTGGTCCGTTGCGCGGTCAGATTCACCGTGGTGGTGGCAGCGAAACTGGTGCCTGCTGCCAACAACAAACTAACCGTTAACGCGGATGTCCGCAGGTATGTGTTTTTCATATTAGTGGATCGCATTGCGATTCTCCTGATGCTTTGCTTGCTTACTTAGTTTCGTCAATTGGTGAAGTGGGCGGATCAACCAGTAACATGGTGAACAGTCCACCGGGGAAGACGTTATTGGTCGTTGCCTCACGCTCATGGTGCGAGTGCCACGGGAAGGCATAACCTGCCGTGGCGTTTTGAATATTGGCACCCGGTGGCAGCGGTGTCGGATTCACTGCTTGCAGACCCATGTACGATGTACCGCCGTACCATAAACCTTGTGCGACGATGGCCGGATCGGGTGGAGTTACCGGGATCGGTTTGCCATGATCCGGACAATATTCTTTCGTCACCGGATCAAAACCCGCCGTTTGTTGCGCCGGATCATTCACGTTCGCCGCATTCAGCGCGACACCGTTACAAGTGTGTGGCGTGTCGCGTCCATAGATATCCCAGTTCAGACCTTGACCAGTCCAGGTGAAAATCGTATCCATGCTTTGGCCAGAAGTGGTCGTCAACGTAAAGAATTGCGGGCCGGCCAGTTTGCTTGCATCGGATTTGGCGGTCAGCAAATTACCGTCATACGCCAGGACGCGCGCATGATTGCCGTGAATATGAAATGGATGCGGCATACGCCCTTGTCCAACCATGCGGATCAACATCAATTCACTGGGGTGAATATGTGGATTGGCGTTATATGGTTGACGCGCATAACCAGGGTTATATGGAATATCCAAATCATCCGGCAGCGAACGGCCATTGATTAAAAAGTATTGTGGATGAAACGGTTCGGTACTCACGCTCAATGGCTGACAAGGTGCAATCGGACAGGCCTTGACCTGGGCTTCGACGGCGTTATTCAGAGTGATGTCGATTTCGCTTAACTGAAACATGTATTCGCGGTCATAGCAGGCGCCGGGATGGTTATAGGCGGCTTTGGCTAACGACATCGGGTTCGCAGTCGTGCAATTGGCCGGCGTGGCATTCGGTACCACGATAACCACACCAAACAATCCCATCGGGATCTGCACTTCGGCTTGCGTACCACTGTAATAAGCATAGGTACCCGGTTTGCTGGCAGTGAAGGTATACGTCACAGTCGCACCCTTGGCCGCTTCTTTCGTCAACAAGCCATCCACACCATTGGTTGCTGCCACTTGAAAGCCAGGAAACACGATGGAAGTGTTACCTGCCACGGCTGGCAAATTATTGGTGAGATTGACGGTGACAACCTGGCCTTCGGTGACCACCAGTGTTGGACCGGGCAGTTGCATGTCAGGACAACTGGCATTGGGAATACCGGCTGGCACAAAACTGGGGGAAAGCCCCGACACACAACCATAACCCCAGGAATAAATATTCGCTCCGTCGGGTTGGCTGATGTAGTTGGCGCCAGCGGTTAAGTTAAATGTGCCAGTCGTGCCGGTACCGGTAATACCGGGTACGGCGGCTTGCGCATTCAAACTCAACAGCGCGGTAACAGCCACTGCGGCAAGAACCAAGAGTCTTGTCGCGCGGCGCGTTAGTGTTGGTATGCGGTACATTGTTTCTCTCCTGCTTACTTAATTTGCATTTAGGCTGTTACGGCGCAGCAGCCACAACGGGGTTATCAATTACGTTAATCTCGGTCATCATCCCGCCGAAATTTTCATTTTCATTGGAAAGGTGATCCAGGTTCGTGGTGTATAAGAAATACGTGCCAGCCGGAATGTTGGTCGCGTCCAGGATCACATCCGTGGTCGAGCCGCCACCAATGGTGATGGAGTTGGCGGTGTAATACAGATTTTCACCGGCCATATCACGCAGCAAACGGGCATCTTCGGCAATCACAGTCATTGGAATACCAACTGTGGCGAGGGTATACAGCTCGGTCAGACTCAGGTTGGAAATACGCAACAGCGCGCGCTTCTGACCTTTGCTCTTGTCTATTGTGATCAGCGTGCGTTCTACCTGCGACGGACGAATCAGGCCATCGGAATCCTGCGTGGAAATCACACCGGTATTCACCGTGTCAGGATAGCCGCGGCCATTCAGTAAGAAGTGTTTGTCCTTCATACCGGAGAAATCACCGAGATTGAACGTCAAACTGATGAAATGGAAATTGGAATCGAAGCCCATCATCATGATCGGGTACTCGACATCATATTGCGTCGAGCCATCACCGTCGTTATACGCATAGTGGGTGCCTGAGGTTTGCGTAACACCATTGTTGATTGCCGGCACAGGCGCGGCACACAACACATCGGCAGCGGCACACGGACGAGCGGCTGATGCAGCATATAAGCTTGCGCCCGCAGCCAATTTATCCTGGCGCGGTCTGACAAACAGCTGACCTTCCATACCCATCTGAATATGCTCAGGTGGTGTGACGTGGCAGTGGAAGAAATACGTACCGGCATCCGGCGCGGTGTAGTAATAGGTCATGCTACCGGAAATACTGATGGCAACCGACGCATCGGGCACACCATCAAAGTATGACGAGGCATTGGGATAACCGTGAAAGTGGACGGTGTGTTCCTCGAACAAATCAGGACGCATGATCATACCGACGTTAGTGAGCGTCAGGAAAAATTCATCGTCTTCATCGATCGCCATCATCGGTGCGGGGTGCTGGGCGGAAAGCACACCAAGATTCATCATGCTGGCGGGATTGATTACTGCACCGTTTGCATTTGGATTTACTGAATCATAGTACGGATCCGGCTGAATACCGTTAACCAGATCCGGATTACCATTGGCATCTGCAGTGATGCCGGGTAGATTCGGCATGCTGTAGGCTTTGTTAAACGCCGCACTGGTTTCCGTTCCGGGCAACCCCTGGTTGATCAAATCGATACCTGACAACGGTCCAAAGCCGAATAAATAAAGCGGTACACCATTGGCCATTGTGGCGAAACCGTCCGTGCCAGCAATTTGCTGACACTTAATGCCAGGATTCGCCCCGGTAGGATTGTCCGGTGTTTTTGCCACCGCAGGATGCAAATTGGTTTGCGTAGGACACTGCACTAAAAAAGATTGTCCTAACGCTGGAAATGTAAACGCCAAAC
>JAHECY010000196.1 GCA_024641505.1 Gammaproteobacteria bacterium | reverse complement strand
CTAACTATATATAGCAAACAAAACATACAACGGAAACTTAATCGGGAACAGGCTCAATGTTTTTTCATCGCCTGAAAGTGCGCGCAGCATAACCCACAATAGTTTCGTAGTAGAAATAGGAAAATTACCCCTCCCCACCTACGCACAGAACCCTGACCGAAAGCGTAAAGACGATGGACGATGCGTGCGTTGAGTCCGTGGCAGATCTCATATTTTTTCCGGAGTCACCCCAGGGGGAGCTCAGTCACAATCTGCGACCGGCACTATCCCGGGCCGTGGGTGACACCCCCAGGATCAAATACTACTGCGTGATCTTAGAGACCGCTTCATTCCATATTGAATTTCGCTCCTTGGTGATCGACATAACAAAAAGTTTTGCTCAATCCAGCTTGAGACTGTCCGGTAAATGACCATGGAAATATTAATTATTTCCCCCCCGTTCTCGCTATCTGAAAGTTGCACTATATTCAAACCCGATTCAGATGCCTGCAACAGATGGGCGAATCAATAAGCGCTGGCAATTGTCAGCATGCATAACTCACAGATCGGGGGAATCTATGCAAGTCAAACGATGTCATCTTTTGGCCGCTATGTTGGCAGCCACTACGATGGGCTCCAACACCGCCATGGCGGATACAAAAACAATTACCATCATTCATATGGGCGACCTGCACGGTCATACCGTGCCGCGTCCGAATTTGCGCAGTGACGGCGACGGCCGGATGGAGGGTGGACTGGCGCGCATGTACAGTGAAATATTGTCTATTCGCAAACACGCAGGCGATACTATTCTGGTCAACACCGGCGACACCATACAGGGTTCCGGTGAAGCCTTGTATACGCGCGGCCAGGCAATGATCGATGTGCTGCGGCAATTCAATATCGACGCTTACGCGCCCGGTAACTGGGACTACGTCTATGGCAAGGCACGTTTCGTCGAGTTGTTCGTCAATGACGCCGATCCGAACAAGCGCCGCTGGGGCGGTTTGGCCGCCAACCTTTACCACGACGACGCCACCACGCCGGATCTGCCGCGGGTGCACTCCGCCGCCGACGAAGACGCTTTCGCCGGCTGGTATGTGCAATACGGCCAGCGCGTACTGCCCCCCACCATGATCAAGAACATCAACGGCGTGAAAGTCGGCATCATCGGCTGCACCACCAGCCGCGGACCGCAGGTCGTCGGTAAATGGGTGACCGAAGGTTTATCCTACACCGATTGTTCGCGTGAAGTACCACTATTCGCCAAACAATTGCGCGTCGAGCAGAACGTCGATGTAGTGTTGTTGGTGGCCGAAATTGAAATCGGGCGCAATATCGCCGTGATGCAGCAACAGACCGATCCCCAGGCGCATGTGGACGTGATTTTCAATTCCGACATGCACGAGGAAACCCTGCAGCCGGTACAGTTCACCAATGCCGCGGGTAATAAGACCCTGATTGTCGAGGAGGGCCAGGACGGCACCATGCTCGGCGAGCTGACGTTGAACGTCGCTGGCAAAACCATTGTCAGTTGGAATTTTACGCCACATCGCATTCACGACGGTATCCCGGAACACAAGGACATCGCGGATCAGGTGGCCAAAGCGCGCGCGCCGTTCACCACTAAATTTTCCGCCTATGCCGCCGATCCGGTAAAGCGTGAGGCGTATCACAAGAATCCTCTCAGCGGCACTTATCTGCAAGGCCGTCTCGACACACCGGTCGGAGATACCCTGATCGGATTGCACCGCAGCAATTTCAGCGACGAACCCATGCCAGCCGTGGTCGAAGGCACCTCCCATGACTGGATGGCGGACGCTATTCGCTGGTGGGCGGCTTCCGATCTGGCGACGGTACGCGGTTTCCGCTACGGCACTCACATCAAACCCGGCAAGGTGACCCGCGATGATCTTTACCACCTGGTGCCGATCGGAGCACGCGTCGGCAAATCGGGCAAAATCCATGTCGGCAATTTGCGTAACCAACTGGACAACTCGTCGCTGGCGGTATTCAGCACCAGCCCCAACGACGCTACCTCGCTCAATGCGCCCTATAATAACGAAGGCTGGGCCGGTGGCTGGATGTTCGCCTACAGTGGCGCCACATTCGACTTTGATCCCTACTGGATACGCCGCGGTCCCACCGCCGGTGTTTATCCCGGTGATTCCCGGTCGCGCAATATCAAGGCGGTCATGAGTTGCGAGCGCCTGCCCGTCAGCGAACAATCCGCCTGCTTCGCCAACGGCACTGGCAAGGCGCTGACGGTACTCAATAACGGCACCGACGGCAAATGGACTGCCGCCTGGAATACGGCGCTCAGCGTCAATACCGATACCGATCCGAGTAATGACATCATCGTCTACACCTCGCAGTTGGGTCGCGAGCCGCAATTGAATCCCGCCTGGCAAAACACCGCCGGCAAACCCACCGCCCAGCATCAATTGCCGGTGATGACGGTGGCTGGTTACTGGTACGCGCAGAGTCCGGACACCCTCAACAATTGCCCCAACTGCAATCCCATCGGTTATTCCAACGATGACACCAGCCCGGATGCGCCCTATATCCTGCCGGTCAATATGAACCCGGACAACGGCCGTGCCATGCTGGATGATTTCGGCAAGCCGGTATTGTTGACTAGCGCCGATGGCAGTTTGTTGCGTGACAGCCAAAATCGCCCGCAGGCCGCCGGCGAACCCATAGAACTGGTGGAAGTACTGGTGAAATATCTGCAGACAGCGGAGAATGACTATGACGCGCAACGCGGTCGGGGACCCGCCAATCCGGCGCACCCGCGCATCACACTGCTGCAACCACTGCCGGGTCGCCTGGTGTTCGGTTTCCCGGTGATACAACCGCTATGCGGTACCGTGGCGAGCATTTTTTCTCTGCCCGTGAGCGACTGGGGTAACCTGGCGCTGCGTGCCACACCGCCGGTGGTACCCTGCCCAGGAAGCCCATAGGGGAGGTATCGAGTCACGATAGGTTAGCGACCGGGTACCGCAAGGTACCCGGTTTATCTATTTGGCAGTACCAGCATAGTTGCGAGTCATGGGGCCAGGTCTTTCCTTTTTTGGCATTGGCCATGGTTTTATACATCATGGAATATCAGCGTAACCGGGCGTTGGTTTCACATCAGTACAGCACCCGGCGGACTCCGGTATCTTACTGCCAAATGGAGCATCTATATGATCGGCAACAGTGATCTCTATGCACGATTTCGCTGATACTGGGATTTATCGTTTATTTCGTCTGTCATTCGACATTAGCCTCAACAAGACTAAAGCACTATGCTACCAAACACTGGCCAGCCTATATGCCGGATTATCGCCTGATTCTTAATACGATGGCTATCTTATTATTCGTGCCACTGGTCTGGTATATACTCAGATATCCAGGACCTTTGGTCTGGCAT
>JAHECY010000195.1 GCA_024641505.1 Gammaproteobacteria bacterium | reverse complement strand
ATACCTCAGAGTAGATGTGTAACTGGATTGGATCGGCATAACGCGTAATGCGGTTGCGTTGCGACCATTCCAGATAACCTTTGTTCCAGTTGCGCATGTATTGATAGGACAGCGGCAACTCGTAGTGATGCACGCAATTGTTGGCTTCATACATCTCCAACTGGCGCGGGTTGGGTTCGCCCACCATGGACTTTTCGCCGCCCTTGCCGCGGTAGCCGGACAGGAAGCCAATACCTGACCCCGGCGCTGTTTCGTAGTTGACGATAAAGTCAGGGTAATCACGGAATTTGCGTGACCCATCCTGATTCGAGAATGCAGGCAACTTGAGGCGTGAACCGAGCTCGATCAGCACTTCCTGGAACGGCTTGCACTCGCCCTTGGGTGGGAAGATAGGTACACGGATAGAGTCGACCGGGCCATCAAACTCGGAGATGGGGCGATCCAGCATTGACATTACGTCATGACGTTCCAGATAAGTTGTGTCCGGTAAAATCAAATCTGCAAAGGATGTCATTTCCGACTCGAACGCATCACATACAACAATGAATGGAATTTTGTATTCGCCATTGTCCGATTTGTCGTTCAGCATCTTGCGCACTTCCACGGTATTCATCGTGGAGTTCCAGCCCATGTTTGCCATGAAAATCAGCAGGGTGTCGATAGGATAAGGATCGCCGCGCCATGCGTTGGTAATCACATTGTGCATCAGGCCGTGCACTGATAGCGGGAATTCCCAAGAGAAAGCTTTGTCGATACGCACCGGCTTGCCGTCGTCATCCACAAACAGATCGTCAGGATCCGCAGGCCATCCCAAAGGCATGCCGTCGAGCGGCATGTCGGGCTGTACAGCTTGATGCGAATTGGGGGTTTTCGCACAGGGCGGAATAGGACGAGGGAACGGCGCTTTGTGGCGGAAGCCACCCGGACGATCTATCGTGCCCAGCATGGACATCAAAATGCCCAATGAACGTATGGTGTGGAAACCATTGGAGTGTGCGGCGAGTCCGCGCATCGCGTGGAAGGCCACCGGATTGCCGGTTACGGTTTCGTGTTCTTTGCCCCATGAGTCTGTCCAGGCAATCGGCAATACCACTTTTTGGTCGCGCGCTGTAATGCCCATTTCATAGGCTAGGCGGTGGATGGTTGCCGCAGGGATGCCGGTGATCTTGGCAGCCCAGTCTGGCGTGTAATCCTTTACCCGTTCTTGCAACAACTGGAAGGCAGGCTTGACGATTGTTCCGTCCGCCATTTTGAATTCGCCAAACAAATAAGGGTCGGCCCCTTCTGCATGGGTGATGACAGGATGATTGGTGATGCGATCCCACCACAATTTGTTTTGCGGATCGAAGCAGCCTTCTTCTTTGGGCACTTCTGAGCGCACAAACATGCCGTACTCGTCGTGTGCATCATCCAGATTCACCAGTTCGCCTGCATTGGTATAGCGCGCCAAAAAGTCGCGGTCATATAAACCCATTGCTATCAGTTCATGAATTAACGCCAGCATCAATGCGCCATCGGTGCCCGGTTTGATCGGTACCCATTCATCGGCAATAGCGGAATAACCTGTGCGTACAGGGTTAATCGAAATAAAGCGTCCACCGTCGCGCTTGAATTTTGACAGCGCAATTTTCAGCGGGTTGGAGTGGTGATCTTCCGCTGTACCGATCATGATGAATAATTTGGCGCGTTCAAGATCGGGGCCGCCAAACTCCCAGAATGAACCGCCTATGGTATAAATCATGCCGGCGGCCATATTCACCGAACAGAAACCGCCGTGCGCTGCATAGTTGGGTGTGCCGAACTGGCGTGCAAACAAACCGGTAAGCGCTTGCATCTGGTCGCGACCGGTGAATAGAGCGAATTTTTTAGGGTCAGTCGAGCGAATATTTTTCAGGCGCTCAGTAAGAATGGAGAAAGTTTGTTCCCAGCTAATAGGTTCAAAATCACCTGCGCCACGCTCTGCGCCTTTTTTGCGCAAGAGAGGTTGCGTCAATCGCGCGGGAGAATACTGCTTCATGATGCCGGAGCTGCCTTTGGCGCAAATCACACCATTATTGAGCGGATGATTTGGATTGCCGTCGATGTAGCGAACTTCACCGTCGCGCAAATGTACGCGTATGCCACAACGGCAGGCGCACATATAACAAGTAGTGGTTCGTACTTCCAGTTTTTCGCCTGCAGGAGGTGTACCAATTGGGTCGTGCAAAGGTGTCGATGCCATAAAGCTGCCAGTTTTTTTAATTATTTAAGATTGATTTATTGATGTATGAAACTTGGTTTTGAATCAAGTTCAGTCGATCTCGCGAAGGAACCGAAAATTTTATCATAAGTCCGGCCAATATTATAAATTTGCTATATAGATTCTGAGTCTCGGGTGTCGGATGTCTTATAACCCATATGGGTGATCGCCATAAACCCTTAAGGGTTATCGTAGGCAAGGAATGAATGAACTACTATCATGCCGCTTAGGGAAATTTGCAAAAAAAGTCTATATATAATAAAGCGTTAATATTAGAGGAGTATTATATGGCATTGGTAAATCCGCATGGTGGTGGTGGTTTAAATCCGTTGTTGCTTGAAGGTTCGGCGCTTAAAGCTGAGTTGGATCGCGCCAAGAAGTTAACGCAAGTCAAAGTGAGTTCGCGTGAAAAAGGCGACATCATCATGTTTGGTATTGGTGGATTTACCCCGCTAAATGGTTTTATGACACACGCCGACTGGGCGGGTGTATGTGATGGTATGAAAACTGCGAATGGCTTGTTCTGGCCTATTCCCATTACGATGTCTGTAGACAAGGCAACAGCTGATACCCTTAAGACTGGTCAGGAAATTGCGCTAATCGATTCTGAAAATGGCGAAACACTTGCGACCATGATGGTCAGTGAAAAATACGTCATCGACAAGGCGCATGAATGCGCCATGGTGTTCACCACCACCGATCCCAAGCATCCTGGGGTCAAAATGGTGATGGAGCAGGGTGATGTAAACCTGGCAGGCTCAATCAAAGTATTGTCACAAGGTGGATTCCCCGAGAAGTATCCGGAATTGTTCAAGACGCCAGCTCAGACACGTGAAATTTTCACAAAGATGGGGTGGTCCAAGATTGCTTGTTTCCAGACACGTAACCCGATGCATCGTTCGCATGAGTACTTGGCAAAAATCGCCATTGAGGTGTGTGACGGCGTGCTGATTCATTCTTTGTTGGGTAATCTCAAGCCCGGTGATATTCCTGCTGAAGTGCGAGCCAAAGCAATCGGTACATTGACTGAAAAGTATTTTGTTAAGAAAACCGTGGTGCAGGCCGGCTACCCGCTGGATATGCGTTATGCAGGTCCGCGTGAGGCACTGTTGCATGCGGTATTCCGTCAAAACTACGGCTGTTCACATCAGATTGTAGGTCGTGACCACGCGGGTG
>JAHECY010000020.1 GCA_024641505.1 Gammaproteobacteria bacterium | reverse complement strand
TGCCGAACTCGGAAGTGAAACTGCTCTGCGCCGATGATAGTATGGATTACCCATGCGAAAGTAGGTCACTGCCAGGCTTTAATTACCAAACCCCCGGTACCGCAAGGTATCGGGGGTTTTTCTTGTGCAGAGTAGCATCTGACAGGCAATGACCTGCCATATGAGCAAAGTAGGGCGCCGCTCACGGCCATCCCTGGCCTCCGCGGCACAGCGCATCCCTGCGCCAGACTGCCAGGCTTTAATTACCAAACCCCCGGTACCGCAAGGTGTCGGGGGTTTTTCTTATGCAGAGTAGCATCTGACAGGCAATGACCTGCCATATGAGCAAAGTAGGGCGCCGCTCACGGCCAGTCTACGGGCATGATGCCATCTCCTGAAATCGGCACTACTAGTTGCGCCATCCCTGGCCCCTTGATGAAATTTCGTGGTCATTCAGAAATGCGTTATGATCAGTCTGTCGCGCCACGTGATTTAGGTGTCATGCAGTTATTAAATCATTGT
Organism: Gammaproteobacteria bacterium; assembly: GCA_024641505.1. GTDB lineage: Bacteria > Pseudomonadota > Gammaproteobacteria > SG8-11 > SG8-11 > UBA6920. The sequence continues at coordinate 48,433 of JAHECY010000020.1, read as the reverse complement.
TGCGTAAATCCATTAACTTGCAAACCCGAGTTATTAAAATTCAGATTTGGCGATATTAAATCGTCAGAACAAGGATAGGTTATGGATCAGTTACGCGAATGGGGTGTGATTCTCAGCAATTCACTCAATGATTTCGTTCTGGCAATTGCCAATCTCTTGCCCCGATTGTTTGGGGCGATCGTGCTGTTTGTTGTCGGTTGGTTACTGGCGCGCGTGCTGCGTGGCTTGACCTTGAAACTTATCCAGTTTCTGGATCGCCTGCTGCAACGATTTGCACTGACGTCTACCGCCGAATACAAGCGTCTGAAACAGACCACCGGCACGGCTTTGTCGGCATTGATCTTTTGGATGGTCATTCTGGTGTTTATTGCGGCGTCCGCCAACGTGCTGCAAGTCGAAATTTTCACACGTTGGTTCGATGCCTTGTTGTTGTATCTGCCCAAGCTTTTAGCGGGCGCGGTAATCATCTTCAGCGGAGCGATATTTGGCAGCGGGGTGCAGTCTTTTGTCGCGCACGCGGCAATTAGTGCGCGATTGCACCAGGCGGAACTGATTGGACGAATTGCCCAGTTTGCTATCGTGATCTCCGCCTTTGTGGTCGGTGTCGGGCAACTGGGTATCGATATTACATTTCTCACCAATCTTGCTGTGGTTGGATTTGGCGTTATTCTTGGCGCGTTTGGTCTCGGTATAGCGCTCGCGACACCCGCGCATATCAGCAATATCATCAGTGTGCACAGTATTCGACGGCATTATCAGGAAGGGGATGAAATACAGATTGGACTTCACCAGGGCCGCATTCTCGCAATAACCCAAAATATGGTGATTATCGAAACGGCCCAGGGCGAAACCAGTATACCGGCACGTTTGTTTATCGATCAGCCAGCCGCCAAGTTGATTGCCAAGGTTGAAAATGAATAGTCGTGAAGAACTTGCGGTAACCTATCTTCGCAAACGCCCGCTTGCCGCGGCCAGAGTGCTCGAATCTTTCGCGCCAGAGGAAACGGCGGGCATTCTGTCCGATGTGTCTGCACAGGTTGCCGCGGAGGTCCTGAGCGCAATGCAAAGATACTATGCCGGGCTCTGTCTGGAGCTGCTGACAACGGAATTCATTGTCATGGTCGCCCACAATCTGGCGGCCCAACGGGCCGTAAGTCTGTTGCGCTTGATACCGGCCGCCCGGCAAGAAGAAGTGCTGGTTCACCTTTCCACCCTGCATGCCAGAGCGATTCGTTTCCAGTTGTCTTTTGCCGCGAATCTTGTCGGCGCATGGATTAGGCTGGATTGCGTAACGCTCGATCCCGATGCAAGTGTCGCTGCTGCGGTGCAGCGTATTCGGCAGGTCGGCAGTGTGGACACGCATCGCCTGTTTTTAGTGGATGGCATGCATCAATTAAAGGGCGCATTAACCCTGTCTCGTTTGTTGCAGGCAGCTGACGACTTGGTTTTGAAAGACATCTCAATGCCAGCACCGCAAGTTCTGCGTGCACGCACCTCACTATCCGCGGCCGAACATCACGGTGATTGGCGGCAGTATATCGAGATGCCCGTTGTCATGCGCGGCAGGGAGTTTGTCGGTGTAATCAGCTATCAGGTGCTTTCAGACGCGGTGCGTGATCAGCAACGCGCGCAAAACCCGGTCGTAACCACGGAGCCGCAAACCGTTAACGGCTTGGCTGAGGTGTTTCGCGCCGGTGTTTATAGCGCCTGGCAGACCTGGATGGATTTGCTATCAATTCCTGTCGATGAAAAAGGAGTCACCCATGAGCGCGACGCCAATAGCTCTCGAGGCGCTTAACCGGCGGTTCTTGCTGGATTATCCCGCTGATGCGGCAACAGCGATCGAGGATCTGCCGCGCGATGAAGTTGTGGAAATACTTTCACCGCAACCCGAATATATATTGAAGGCGCTGTGGCCGCATCTACTGCCCAATACGGCCGACGAATTGTTGCCCAGGTTGGCTGCGCCCAAGTTGCGGAAGTTTCTTTATGAGCTGGAACCCTTCGATTGCATCAGTTTGATTAATCGCCTGGATCAGCAGGAACGTGACTATTGCTTCAAGCAACTTCCTGAGGCGTATCAGCTGGAGCTGGAGCAGCTCATGCAGTTTCCGCAAGATAGCGCCGGTCAGGTGATGGATACGCGTATTCTGATCTTTCATCCGGATGCTACCGTCGCCCAAACATTGTCGCAGCTTCGTAAAAGCAAGCAACGTGCGGCGTATCAATTGGTGGTAACGGATGTGGATCGGATTTTTCTTGGTTTAGTGGATATTCAGGCATTGGCGCTGGCTGATCCGCAACTGTCTCTCAGCAGCCTCGTGCGTCGTGCACCGAGTACGGTGTCACCCTTTGATTCGCGGGAGGATGTGGCGGAACAGATGAAGCAGTTCAATCTGGAGTTGTTGCCGGTTATCGATGTTAACCAGCGTTTATTGGGCGTGATTCGTCATGCCGCGTTGATCAAGGTGTTGCAGGAAGAGACGGCCAACGATATTCAAACCATGGTAGGTGTGAGTAAGGACGAGCGTGCTCTGTCGCCGGTATGGTTTTCGGTGCGCAAACGATTACCATGGATGGAAATAAATCTGTTGACCGCATTTTTGGCGGCTTCGGTGGTCGGGATATTTGAGAGTACCATCGCACAGTTCACCGCGTTGGCGGTGCTGCTGCCGGTGGTGGCCGGACAGTCCGGTAACGCAGGTGCTCAGGCCCAGGCGGTTACTATGCGCGGCCTCGCGTTGCGCGAAATAACCGTGCGTAACTGGTTTCGGGTCATGTTCAAGGAAGTGAACGTGGGATTGTTCAACGGGATCGCCATTGCGCTGACAACGGCATTAGGTGTCTATGTGTGGAGCAAGAGTTTGGGCTTGTCGTTGGTGATTAGCATTGCGATGATCATTTCCATGATAACAGCGGGAATTGCCGGCTCCTTGATCCCCATTTTACTGACGCGCATCGGCCAAGACCCGGCGCAATCCTCATCCATAATTCTAACCACAGTGACGGATGTCGCCGGATTTATGTCGTTTCTGGGGATTGCGACAATTTTAATTTCGATGCTATAGGCCGCATTTTATTCGTGGAATAAATCGAGCCAATGTGTCATCCTCGGCATATACAACGAATTTGGCATTGGTATTTTGCCGTCGACGAAAGTCGGAATCAATATTGATGGCCTTCTGCAAAGACGTTCACACCATTAAATTTCTTTCCTTGCCCCAGAGGAAAAGCATGCGCCTCGGAAAAACTCGTAAGCCATGAATGGAAGATCAGTCAATTTGGCCCTTTGTATGGCTTTGTCGATTGTGTAGATATTCGGTAGCGACACAATCCGCTATGCAAGTGACCGGTGAGTTGGTTTTGCGATGAGTTACTTTGGGTACGCAATTTAAATAACAGTTATCTAGTGGTTTCAATGGCGTTAACACGCACTATATCTTGCTCATAGCGAATGGTTTTTGCTTGCGTCAGGCTGTTGATTATTGCCGGTCTGTGACATAGTGTTATCCTATTGATGCTGTTCGACAATGACGGATGGCAATGTTGAATGTTGTCGGCTAAAACTGTGAATATTGGTTTGCGCTGCTTGCTTGTCGGATAACGCTGCGCCATGACGATAAACTCACTTGGGCTCTGGCAGTGACCACTGATTACTATCTCCCAAAATCAGCTTTTCAGGATTTCCTGGAGCGCTTGCGATTCGATGGTTATGAAGTGCATGGCCCCATGGTGCGCGATCACACCATCGTTTATGGCCCCCTGGATTCCGCGGCACAGCTGCCAGTCGGGCAGCACGATCAGCAATCCCCCGGCACATATCGAATGACGGCGCATGCCGCGGCAGCGACCACCTACTGGTTCGGTTGGGCCAATGGACCGCAAGCCTTGAAACCCTATGTGTTCGCAGCTCGGGAAACTTTGTGGCAAGCGGATCAACCCGACGGGCACCGACTGCAATTTACGCAAACGCTTCCGCAAGCCAGACCCAAAGCTATTCTCGGTGTGCGCGCTTGCGATCTCGCCGCGCTTGCCATTCATGACCAGCATTTTCTGGACAGTGATAATCCCGATCCCCATTACCATAGACGCCGCGCTGATTTGTTTCTGATCGCGGTCAACTGCTCGCACCCCGCGGCAACCTGCTTCTGCGCAGCCACCGGTGATGGTCCGCGGGCCGAGGCGTTCCACGATCTGGCCCTGACCGAACTGGCGACGGGCTTTGTGGTGACGGTGGGCAGCGAACGTGGTGATAACCTGGTGCGCACTTTGCGACTGGCGGCGGCGGCTGCGGAACAGGTTACGGCTGCGGCGCAGGTGACAGAGCATGCGCGTAGCACGCAAACGCGCAATCTTCCGGAATATGACTTGCCGGACCGCCTCATGTCTCTGCTGCACGATCCACACTGGCAGGATGTGGCGCAACGTTGTCTGGCCTGTGGGAACTGTACGGCGGTGTGTCCAACCTGTTTCTGTTACCGCGAACGCACCGATACCGCGGTTGACCTGCGACGCAGTACTCAATACCGGGAGTGGGACACCTGTTTCAATCAGGGGCACAGTTACATGCATGGTATCACTGTGCGCTCGGAAACGTCGTTTCGTTATCGGCAATGGCTGACCCATAAATTCGCGATCTGGCATGAGCAATTCGGTCGCTCCGGATGTGTCGGTTGCGGTCGGTGTATCAGTTGGTGTCCGGTGGGCATAGATGTCACCGTCGAATTGAATGCCTTATGTGGGTGATGCAATGATAAATGCGGATTTGCCCCAGGAGGCGGAAGTAATCGAGAGGGTGCAGGAAACACATTCCGTGTTTAATTTACGCTTGATGTTCACCAATGAGGAAGTGCGGCAGCAATACAGTTTTGAGCCGGGGCAGTTTAACATGGTATATCTCTACGGCATCGGTGAAGTGCCGATCTCCATAGTTTCCGACCCCATGGATGGCCATATGCTGGATCATGCTATCCGCGCCGTAGGGCGTGTGACCAAAGGCCTGGCTCGGCTCAAAGCCGGAGATCGCATCGGCTTGCGCGGGCCGTTTGGTCGTGGCTGGCCCCTGCGTCTCGCTCAAGGGTGTGATGTGGTGGTAATTACCGGAGGCTTGGGGTGCGCGCCGGTAATATCAGTCGTGAATTATATCATTCAGCGGCGCGAACGTTTTGGCCACCTCACCATCATGCAAGGCGTCAAGTTGCCAGCCGATCTGATCTGGCGCGATAAGTATGAACTGTGGAGCAAAGCGCCGGATACACAGGTCTTTCTCGCGGCTGACGCCGATGATAAAAATTGGCCCTGGCATGTGGGTCAAGTTACCGAGCTTTTTGATGGCATGGTAATCACCGAGAACACCATAGTAATGATGTGCGGTCCCGAAGGCATGATGCGCGCCTGTATTCATGAATTGCACAAGCGTCAAGTCGCGGATGAACGCATTTACCTCAGCATGGAGCGTAATATGCAGTGCGGTGTAGGCCGGTGCGGCCACTGCCAATTCGGAGCGCATTTTATCTGTCGGCAAGGGCCGGTGTTTTCCCTGGCGGCGGTGCGTTCTTTGCTTGGGGAGAAGGGTTTCTAAACATGACCAAACCCAGTATCGCTGTGCATAAATTCAGCTCCTGTGACGGTTGCCAATTGGCGTTCCTGAATCTGGAGCATGATTTGTTATCGGTGCTCAATGCCGTGGACTGCCGGCATTTCGCCGAGGCCGGCATGGTTGACGAGGATGCGCGGGTGGACGTCGCCTTTGTGGAGGGCAGTATCTCTACGCCCCAGGAAATGGCGCGCATCAAACGCGTCCGGGCCAACAGCGCATACCTGGTGACCATGGGGGCGTGCGCGACTTCCGGCGGTATACAGGCATTGCGCAATATCTACAGTGATGGTAACTGGGCAGCGTCGGTGTATGCGCAGCCCGATCACATTTCATCTCTGGCCAGCTCCACGCCGATTGCCGAGCACGTGCGCGTCGATTTTGAATTGTGGGGCTGTCCGGTCAACAGTTTTCAAGTGCTGGCGCTGGTGAACAGTCTGCGCCTGGGCGTGGCGCCGTATGAACCCAGGGATAAATTGTGCGGCGAATGTAAACGCCAGCAAGCGGTGTGTGTGCTGGTGACCCGCGGCATGCCCTGTCTGGGGCCGGTGACAACTACCGGTTGCGGTGCCTTGTGTCCACGTTTTGGGCGGGATTGTTACGGGTGTTACGGCCCCGGCGAAAACGTCAATCGCGACAGCATGCGTAACTGTTTCGCCGGGCTCGGTCTGGTTGACGACGAGATCACAAGGCGTTTTCATTTTATTCATTCCCACCAACCGGTGCTTAAGGGTTAAGGCGATGGTGCAAAAAACCGTCAGCATCAATGTACCTATGCTCGCCCGGGTGGAAGGCGAAGGTGCTTTGCATATTGAGATCGGTGCTGGTGGTATCGAGGCGTTGCAACTGAAGATTTTCGAACCACCCCGTTTTTTTGAAAAACTGCTGGAAACTAGAAGTTATCTGGAAGTTTCCGATGTGGTGACCCGGATCTGCGGAATTTGTCCCGTGGCCTACCAGATTAGCGCGCTACAGGCGCTGGAGTCTTTGTTTGACGCGGATGTGGGGCAATGGGTAAAAGATATGCGCCGGGTTTACTATTGCGGGGAATGGATCGAAAGCCATTGCCTGCACATGCACTTGTTGGCGGCCCCCGATTTTTTCGGTTACCCGTCCGTGGTGGAGATGGCGGCGGATTATCCCGAAATCGTGCGGCGCGGACTCAAACTGCAAGGTCTGGGTAATGATTTGATAAAATTGCTGGGTGCTCGTTCGGTGAATCCTGTTGGTGCCCGTCCAGGCGGGTTTTACCGCGCGCCGGAAGTGGCGGCGGTGCAGGCGCTGTGTCAAAAATTGCGAGATGCTCTCCCTGACGCCTTCGAATTGGTGCGCTGGACAGCCGGCATCGATCTGCCTGATATTGCTCAAGGCTTCACCTCGGTCGCGCTGCATCACCCTGAGCGTTACGCCATCGCCGAAGGCAATATCGTGACGTCCACCGGTGTGACACTGACGGCCGCGGAATTCGAACAGCATTTCAGCGAACAGCACGTACCGCATTCCACCGCGCTGCATTGTCTGCTGCATGGTCAGCCGTACCTGGTGGGGCCATTGGCCCGCATCAATCTCAACTACGACCAATTGCGGCCGGAGGTTAAGCAATTGCTTCAGGAGTGCCGGGTGACTTTTCCCAGCAGTAATATGTTTCATAGCATTATCGCCCGAGCCGCCGAAGTTTGTCAGGCTTTACTCGACAGTATCGATATTCTGCAAGCCTACACTTTGCCTGAGCACCCGTATGTGCACTTAACCCCGCAGGCCGGTGTTGGCTACGGCGCTTCCGAAGCGCCGCGTGGTTTACTGTGGCATCGCTATGAAATTGATGCGCAGGGTGCAGTGCGGCAAGCGCGCATTGTTCCACCCACCAGCCAGAATCAAGCGCGCATGGAGCAGGACATTCGCCTGACCTTGGAGGCGCTGGGGCTGGAGCGCCCGGATCATGAATTGCGGCTCACCGCGGAGAAGGTGATCAGAAACTATGATCCTTGTATTTCTTGCGCCACGCATTTTCTCGATTTACGGGTGGTGCGCCCATGACGCGAGTTATGGTAACGGCGTTGGGTTCAGGTCACGGTGACGATAGCGTTGGGTGGCTGGTGGCGTCACAGTTACAGGCACGCCTGGCGACGACATTACCGGTGCGTATTATCACTTGTGACCGCACCGGCATGGAGTGGCTGTATCAGCTGCATCCTGAGGAATCGCTGTATCTTGTGGACGCGGTAGTGTCCGGTGGAGTCCCCGGCACCATCGTGCACTTTCCTAATCTCCATGATCTGCCCATGACTCGTTTGCCTTATCAGGGTAGCCACGGCTTGACGATCCCTTCGTTGTTTGCACTGGCGCAGACCTTGCGTTTGCTGCCGTCAAAGGTTGAGTTTTGGGGTATCGAGATCGCAGATGTCGGTCCGGGCATGGCGATGGAAACCAAAGTGCTGACCGCGGTTGATGCGCTGGTAGACCGTCTGTGTACCAATATCAATCATGAATTGAGACATGCCGTATGTCACTGATTACAGAATGCCTGATGCATTGTGGACGCGATTAATGGGCTTGGCCCTTTGCTGGAAGATAAATAACAGCCTTCTTTAATTCCGTTTCCTGTGCGGGACAGCAGCGGCGGTAGCATCGTAAACATAGCGAAGTGTCTTGGTGGTGTTAGCATGGCAGTCGTGCGCTTTCTGCTGCGGGAGATGAAAATTGAGATGCACGGCGAAAAACGGCAGCTAGTCGGGCTTGGCTGCGCCACCACCGGCGGCGAGCAGACTTTCATTGAAATGCCGGGTAATGCGGGCGATGTGTTTGCTGACACGGCGCAGCCAGCGTATCGCTTCGAGGCGGGCTGTGCCCTGGTCCACATCCAGCAAGCCGCTGCCGACCATTGCCATGACCGTGGCGCGATAAGGGGGAACGCGCTCATGGATAAGCTCTGCGGTCTCCTCGGCAAGGAGGGCGGCAGCCGGCCAGTCTTTCTGGGTGATATCGACGAAAACGCCGTCGATACAGCTTACCAGCAAGGCGCTGATTTCTCGCAACTCCTCGGTATCCCGGGCGGTAATGGCGCGCTGTTCCTGCTCTTCGCAGCGTTCGTGCAGACGTTGCAGATGATCCAGCGTATGCATCAGATTCATGAGCCGTTCCCATTCGCCGCCCTCGATGGTTTGTAAGTGAATCTTGTCCAGATAGTTGTGGACTTCGTTCAGCTCCAGTTGCAGTTCAAAAATATTTGGCAGTTCCTGCCGTCGCTGACGGTGCTTAGGTACGAGCGCTGAACGCACCGTATTGAGCATTGCTTTGATGGTGTCAGGCAGCACGCTTTGGAGCACCGGCAGTGCCAGCGCCGGGTCCGTGAGCAGGGACGGTGGCAGCCTGCGCGTCAATGCAACGGTTTCGGGTACCAGATGATCCAGCAGCAAGGTGAAATAACGCATGAGCGGCAGGATCAGCAGGACCGTGGTGCTGTTGTAGGTGGTATGAAAAGCGACTAACGCGAACTGACTGTTGCGAACGAATTGCTCAGGTGCCAGGTATTCCCATACTGCGGTGTACGAATCCAGCAGGGCAAGCGCGCAGGTGGCGGCGAACAGATTGAAAACAACATGGGTGACACCGGTGCGCCGCGCGGCCGCTCCGTGCCCGATGGTGGCGATCATCGCGGTAACCGTGGTACCAATGTCCATGCCGATGATCAGCGCGGCGGCTTGGTGAAAACTGACATTTCCGGAATACAGCGCGGTCAAGGTGGCGGCAACGCCGGCGCTCGATGACTGGGTAATCAAGGTGGCGGTAAGTCCGATCATCAACAACGGTAAACGGTGCGCGAGGGAGTCGGCGGACCATTGCTGCGATGGCAGAAATTGCTGCAATCCATGCATTCCGGTCTGCATGGTATCGATTCCCACGAAAATCAAACCGAAACCCGCCAAGGCGAATCCCGCCTGCCCCGTTTTGCCGCCGGTAAACAGACGCAACACGGCACCGAGAAAAATGACCGGCAGTATGATGGTGCCCAAGTGTAATTTAAAGCCCAATAACGCCACCAGCCAGCCGGTTACTGTGGTGCCGATGTTGGCTCCCAGGATAATGCCGGTGGCTTGGCTATAACTGAGCAAACCCGCGCCCACGAAACCCACGGTGGCCACCGTGGTGGCACTGGATGACTGGATTATGGCGGTGGTGCCGGCTCCCGTGAGCACCCCGGTCCACGGGCTACGGGTGAAACGCACCAGGATTGTGCGCATCGCCTTGCCGGCCAAGGCGCGCAGACCTTCCGTCATGATAATCATGCCCAATAAAAACAGGCCCAGACCGCCGGTGGCTTGGAGAAGATTGAAGGATTCGGTAATGGCGTTTGTCCCCTGTGGTGTCGTACCCCAATTTAGTCACGAAATTGTGGCGTTTGTCTTCCATTGATTAGCGAAATCGAAGTGCTTGAAAAATGTACAATTTTTTGTTAGTCTGGGTACTGATGGTTGGGCCTGGGTAAGGGCTTATTTCAATACATATCGTATCGTGAAGCATCAAGCTATCATCTTGATTCTATTATAAATAAAGAGGCCGAGTTGGCCATCCACTGGCATGCCGGGGAAACTATACATAACTCAGGGGAAAGTGACCATTTATGCCGTACGACAATCATGCCAACCAGGCAACTTGCGCAAGAACCCGCTTCGTGAATAATTTCGCTGAGAAGATGGGGATGGAGTATCGAGAAGCCAGTCAATTCCTCAATAACCTTATCAACCCAAAGATATCAGGTCGGGATGAGGGAGCGGAACTTATCGAATTGATGCTCGCGGTTAATATGAATGCAAAGCTCTATAATGTGCAGGGTAAAGCGGAATTCCAGCGCTTTAAGTTCATGCTCAATAACGGTAGCCGTCGTGCCACCCATCTGGCCCGTATGTGGATGGATCAGAAAATAACCTTTACTGAAATGATGGGTTCTTTTTAGCTCATTCAGCCTGTATTATCCCTGTTCGTTATAAGAAGTATCCATGAAATTAATCTGTAAGATTGATGGGATTGGATATAGTGTTTGTGCCTCAATAAGCGAATTCTATACAATATGCGCCAAACCTGGATTGGGGCACGGCATGGTGCGGGTGTGTTTGTCCGACGGATGAACAGAAATTGGAAACTAAAAAGTAAAAAGCAAATATAATCTAATGGATAAAAAAAGCAGTTACAGTTACGAGGATCTGTTGGCCTGTGGCCGTGCAGAATTGTTCGGTCCGGGCAATGCGCAACTGCCGTTACCCCCAATGTTGATGTTTGATCGCATCACCCGGATATCCGAGTCCGGTGGGGCCTTTGGGAAAGGGGAAATGATCGCGGAGCTGGATATCAAACCGGATCTTTGGTTTTTCCAGTGCCACTTCCAGGGAGATCCGGTGATGCCGGGTTGTCTGGGCCTGGATGCCATGTGGCAGCTGGTGGGATTTTATCTGGGTTGGATGGGGGGTCCCGGGCACGGACGTGCTTTGGGCGGCGGCGAGGTGAAGTTCACCGGGCAGGTGTTGCCAGACAATAAATTGGTAACCTACAAAATCGACATTAAAAGAGTCATAATGCGCCGACTGGTGATGGGCATTGCCGATGCGGCGTTGCAGGTGGATGGTACTGATATTTATTTGGCTAAAGACCTCAGAGTGGGTTTGTTCACACAAACAAATACGAATTATAGTTCATGATGCTGAAACGAGTTGTTGTTACGGGAATGGGGATTGTTTCCAGTATTGGAAACAACAAGGCTGAGGTGTGCGCCTCCCTCATGGAGGGAAAATCCGGCATCCGATTTCGGGAGCAATATAAGGAGCTGGGGTTTCGGTCCCATGTGGATGGACCCATCAACCTGATTCCGTCGGACTTTATCGACCGGAAGATACTGCGCTTCATGGGTGACGCGGCGGCCTTTAACTATATCGCGATGCAGCAAGCGATCGCGGATGCCAATCTTGAAGAAACGGAAGTTTCGAATCCGCGTAGCGGTTTGGTGGTGGGTTCCGGCGGGGCATCCCATGAGAACGTAATCCAGGCGGCGGATATTCTGCGGACCCGGGGTTTGAGGAAGGTCGGACCCTATATGGTGCCCCGTACCATGGCGAGTACCACATCGGCTAATTTGGCTACATCCTTCCGCATCAAAGGGGTTAATTATTCGATCAGCTCAGCTTGCTCCACCAGCGCCCATTGTATCGGCAACGCATACGAACTCATCCAGTTAGGCAAGCAGGATATCGTTTTTGCCGGCGGTGGCGAGGAGGTGCATTGGAGTTCGACCTTGATGTTCGACGCCATGGGTGCATTGTCATCCAAATATAACGATCGGCCCCAAGTGGCTTCCAGGCCGTATGATGCCAACCGCGACGGGTTTGTAATTTCCGGTGGCGGCGGTACCCTGGTACTGGAAGAGCTTGAGCATGCCAAGGCTCGGGGTGCCAGGATCTATGCCGAATTAATCGGCTATGGCGCTACCTCCGACGGTGTGGACATGGTTCAACCTTCCGGCGAGGGCGCGGTGCGCTGCATGCGCCTGGCCTTGGCTACGGTTGACGGAAAAATCGATTACATCAATGCCCACGGCACCAGTACGCCCGCCGGCGACATCAAAGAGCTGGAAGCGGTGCGGGAAGTTTTTGGTACGGATATGCCGGTTATCGGTTCCACCAAATCGCTCACCGGCCACAGTCTGGGAGCTGCGGGCGTGCATGAGGCGATTTATAGCCTGATCATGATGGAGTCCGGGTTCATCGCCGCGTCTGCCAACATTGAAAATCTTGACCCGTTGGCCGAAGGGTACAATATTGCGCGCAAGCGTCAGGATGATGCGGATATAATCATTGCTATGAGCAATAGCTTCGGTTTCGGCGGTACCAACGCCAGTTTGGTGTTCCGTAAATACCAGGGGTGAGCAGATCTGATCTGACCAGTGCCATGTAAAACACTGGGAGGGAGGGGAGGGTGCGCAGTACCATACCGTTGTTGTTTGTGGCTGCCCTGTCGTTGGGCGCCTGTGGCGGCAGCGATGTGCCCCTGACGGCGCAACAGGCCAATGGCGTCAGTCTTGCCGCGATTGGTGATCAGCAAGTCGTGTTTGATCAAACCCTGACGATCTCGCTCCAGACCACGGTGTCCACCGAAGTTGCCATGGATTTCAGCACTGACGGCACGGTAGGGCCGGATCCCAACCCTTACGGCGTCACCGGTAACCCCGCCGTTTTCGACCAAAGCAGCGGTGTATTTACCTGGACACCCGGGGCCGATCTGGCGGGAAAATATTCCGTGCAGTTCACGGTCACTACTCGGGAAACCCCGGCGCACACCGCCAGTGAAACCATTGGCATCACGGTTTGGAGCGTGGGGGCGAAGTTGTTCACCGAAAATTGCGTCAGCTGCCATGGGGTAGATGGCTCCGGTACCCAAGACTCCCGCAACACCTCCATTCAGAGTGCGCCGGCAAGCCGTATCAGCGTCGCTATAAGCACCGTCAACGAGATGCGTAGATTCATCGGGGTATTTTCCGCCGCTGAAATTCAAGCACTTGCGGATCATCTGGCCACCCTCGGGCCCTAGTGTCATCTGGCTTGCCAGGTTAGGGCGGGAGGGGATGGAGGGGTGTGGGCGCGGTCATCAGGACTAAAATATTCTTTTTGCTGGATTCGACGCCACGGATTTGTTGCACTCGCCAACGGTCATGTTCGGTTATTGTCCGCTAGTTGTCATTAGTTCGGATCGGCTCCCCGGCTTATTGTAAAATTTGCTTTTACAATGATGGTGCATCTGTCTACACTTAACGGCATTTAGCGGTTAAATCGTTGGTCAATGGCATAAAAAACGGGGAGTGGATATGGTGGCAGCGCCTGGGAAGTCCTTGGGGCGGGCAAGCCAATGGGTGGTTTTCAGTTTCCTGATCTACGCGCCATATTATTTGTATTGGCGACTGGGCACGTTTAATCCTGATGCATTGTTTTTTTCCTGGCTGATCTGGGGTGCCGAGGTGTTTGGCTACCTCACCGCGGTGATGCATATATTTATGGTGTTTCGCGCCACTGATCCGCAATCATTGCCGGCGCCCAGGGATTTGTCAGTCGATGTCTTTATCCCGACTTACAACGAAAGTCTGGATCTGGTACGCCACACGGTGGCCGCCGCCTGCCGTATCGATTATCCACATGTCACCTGGTTGCTGGATGATGGCGATCGACCGGAATTGCGTGCTCTGGCCCAGCAGTTTGGCTGCAGGTATCTGGCGCGTACCAACAACGAACATGCCAAGGCCGGGAATTTGAACAATGCCTTGTGCCATGCCGACGGGGAGTTTGTTGCCATCTTCGATGCGGACCATGTGCCGGGTCGTTCCTTTTTAACTAAGACGCTGGGTTTTTTCAGTGATCCACGCGTCGCATTTGTGCAGACGCCTCAGGATTTCTATAATCTGGATTCGTTTCAGCATCGTAAGCACAAGCGATTAAATTTTGTGTGGACCGAGCAGTCTCTGTTCTTTCGGGTCATACAGCGGGGCAAGGATTATTGGAACGCGGCGTTTTTCTGCGGCAGTTGCGCCGTGATTCGGCGGTCCGCGCTGGATAGTATTGACGGTTTTGCGACCGGTACCATCACCGAGGATCTGCATACCTCCATACGATTGCACAAGCGCGGCTTTAAATCCGTGTATTACCCCGAAAGTCTGGCCTTTGGCGTGGCGCCGGATTCCATTCGGGAGTTTCTGGTGCAACGCAAACGTTGGGGGCAGGGTGCCATGCAGGTGTGGCGTAAGGAAGGCATCGTGTTTGGCCGCGGGCTGACCCTGGCGCAGCGTGTTAACTATCTGGCTTCCGTGTCCACCTATTTTGACGGGTGGCAGAAATTGGTGTTTTATATCGCGCCGGTGGTGGTATTGATTACCGGAATTCTTCCGATCAATGTGCTGGGTTTGGAGTATCTGGCATATTTCCTTCCTTACTACTTTTTGTGTTTCTGGGCGTATGAGGAAGTCGGTCGTGGCTACGGGCGTTCCGTGTTCACGGAAGAGTTTAATATGGCCCGTTTTGCCACCTTTGCTCAGGCGACCCTGGGCTTGTTTAGCAACAGCGATAAAGGGTTCCGCGTCACCGACAAGAATCACGACAGCGGGGACGACCGGGCGCAGGTAATGCCGCAAATTGGGATTCTGGTCGCCAGTTTATTTGCCATTGTCGCGGGTATCGTGTTATGGGTGAATTATCAGCATCTCACGCCCATGGCGTTGTGGGTAAACGTAGTCTGGGCGACCATCAACTTGGGCTTGGCGGGTTTCGTGACGCGCTTTACTTTGCGGCGCCGGCACCGACGCCGCGAATATCGCTTTGAAGTACCGCTGACGGGACAGGTGATCGATGACTTAGGGCAGGCACTGCCGGGAGTGATAGGCAATGTCTCGTCCAGTGGCGCCGCCTTTGTGTGTGACCGGGAGCTTCGGCCGCAGCAGGAAGTGATGGGCGAAATATTTCTGCCGGGACGCAAAGTCTATCTGAAGGGCCGGGTATGTTATCGCACGCCTCTTGTGCCGCACACCGAGGTGCGCAGTAATGTCGAGCCGGATCGCTATGAGCAGACCACCGGGTTGCATGAATATGGAATGCAAATCAGCTGGCAATCCGCGCGAGATCAGGATGAGATGGAGAAATTCCTGTTCGGCACCGATGTCCAATGGCGAATGCTGGGGTTGCATGAACAGGCGCTGACGCCGATTGGGCGCATGCGTAAATTGATGGATCGTAGCGCACCCGGTAACGGTGCCATGACTTATAACAATGCCTGGATGCCGGTCTATTATGACAGCGCTGACGCGTCAGGGCGGCTGCAGTTGGGGGTGCTGTTTCCATCAGGCAACGGTCGTCATGCGGCACGCTTGCTGACCGTGGAACAACCCGCGGCGGCCGCTGAATTTTTCTGTCAGCCTTTGGGTATCGGTGAAAACGGGCGGGTGCGCGGACAATTGAGCAACGTGCAGCAGGTGCAAACTGACTATGGTGTTTTTTATGCCTCGGAGTTCAGCCGCTACGCCTCGTTACCCAAGAGCGTGCCGGTACCGGTAAGCGTGACAACGGGCTAAGGTTTGTGGAATGAAGATTAACAGAAAGTATGTTTGGGCCCTGACTCTTGGTATGGCGTATGCGGTACCCGCGCATGCGCAGGAATGGGTGGCGCTCAGCGGCGCGGAGTTCGCCGGTCAGGGCAGCTATGTCTTTGCGGGCGGGCTTATTCCCCTGGGCTCCGGCACCTTGGGCTCAGGATTGCAGGGCAGGGTGTGGGCGGATCGACTGCAGTACCAATACAAGGTAAATGAAACCACGGTCACGGCCATCGCTCCCGGCGCGCAATTGGCGTTAGGCTATAAAATGCCCACGGCCAATGGAGCCTGGTCCTTGTATGGTGGTCTAGGGCAACGCCGTACTCGATTGTCGCCGGATCAACCCGGTGCCGATAACAGCGGTTCGCATTCCGGCTTCACTTTGCTTGCCGAAGCCTACCAGCTGTGGCCGGAAGGTTGGCGCAGCGACGAGAATTACAGTTATGAAATCGGCCCCGACAGTTATTGGCTGCGCGTCAAGGGCAGTAAGGCCGCCCCTGGGGACGGTCTGCGTCATGGTTTGGCGCTGGTTGCCAGTGGCGGCCCGGATTATCATATCAACAAGTTGGGATATGCCGTGGACGGTTTTAATATCGGCAGCGGTCTCAGTATGAATCTCGGATTGGGCGTCAGTCAGGCCCGGGATTTGGATGCCGTCGCCTACCTCGCCGTGGAGCTCGTCTACGTGCAGTCGACGAATTAGCCGGCACCCCGTCCGGTATTGGAGCCCAGGGTTCGCGAGTGCGAATATTGGCGCGATACTTGCGAGGCCATCGCGCGATGATTTACCGAATTTATTCCGGCAGCACCGTTTATGGGTGGTAAGCATCATTGTTTGTCCATCCGCATGGGTACGATATAAAGCCATACGGGTGCACGGGTAAAGAAGAGATGCGGAACGGTTTTTGAATGCTTTTTGGCGCGGGGCGGATTACCGCACAATGATTGGTCGCTTGAAAAGTATTCGCGTATGCTGCACTATTTTTCAACTGACACCCCAGGAGCCGGTTATGAAAGCCTTACTGCATGTCGCCATTGCGGCAATTCTAGTGTCCTGTGTTCGAGTCGTCCACGCTCCGATGGTGCCCCGTGTACCGGTACCGCCGGTGCCGGCAGTGAAATCTCCGGGCCAGGTGGTCAATGAAACCGCCAAAGTAGTTCCTGCCGTTCCCGATCCCACCGCGGTTATTGGGGGCGTAGCCAAGACAGCGCCGAAAATAAATGCAGCAAAAGTGCTGAAATCATTAGAAAAGCTTCCCGCCGTACCGTTGCCTGGAGATTTGTTGAAATAGTAACGAATCTTGGTGAGTCCATTGCAGGTTGCGCCAATCATGATTGGGAGAAATCGGCATGACAATTAATAATACCGAATTGTACGGTAATGCTGCCGCCTCGGGGTCCGAGGGTTTAGTCACCCTGCAGGACTTGTTACAAACGAGAGTGTTTGCCGGCGAAGATGCGGAAGTTATCGACTGGTTACTGGATGCCTGTGCCACCCGCAAACTGGCTGTCGGCGATAAGCTGTTCGTGCCCGGCCAGATAAATCACCTGTTATACCTGGTGATGCGTGGTGAATTGGTGGTGCAACTGGAAGGAGAGAGCGAGGAAACCCTCGATATCATCAGAGCCGGCGATTGTGTGGGTGAAATGTCGGTGCTCGAGGGAATGCCGGCGTCTGCGCATGTGGTCGCAACTACCGATACGTTATTGTTCGCGATCAAGGATGTCTATATCTGGTCCTTGATCGACCGTTCGCATGTCATTGCGCGCAACCTGCTATTGATTCTCTCGGGGCGTATTCGTAAAGGTCAAAGAAATCTGTCTGACAGTTACCAGATGCAGCGTACCTATGAGCAGGATGCCAAGATTGATTGTTTGACAGGATTGTTCAATCGGCGCTGGTTGAACGATTCCCTGCCGCGCTTAGTGCAGCGTAATCCCAAATTGAGTTTGTTGATTCTTGATATCGATAACTTTAAAAACTACAACGATATGTATGGGCACCAGGCCGGTGATCGGATCTTGAGTGCCGTGGCGCAAACGTTGACGCGGCAACTGCGTCCTACCGACATGGCAGCGCGTTATGGCGGCGAGGAATTTGTCGCGCTGTTGCCAGATACTGATGGCGCGGAAGCGCTCGATGTGGCGGAGCGGATACGCATAGCGGTATCCGCACAGGTGCCCGGTGGCTCGGAACAACAACCGTCGTCACCGGTGACGGTGTCCATTGGTTTGGCGCAACTCGGGCCGGGCCAGGATGGCGCCACGTTGCTGGCGCGAGCGGATGCGGCGTTGTATCGGGCAAAAGGTGCCGGTCGCAATTGCGTCAGAAACTAAGGGCGGTCGATCGTTTATCGTATTTTCTCCGGCGTTACTATGACCGGGCCGTGCAGGTAACTATCCTGAAGGTTGTTGTGCAGGCGACTGACGGAAAACATCAGTGTTGCCGGGTAAGCGGTGGACAGGGCTGCGGTCTTGCCCAGTAAATCACAGCCGGTGGCCAGCAGTTCGCTGTCGATAACATGTAACGCGTTATCGCCCGAGATGATGGTGCCCGTGAGATCCACAACTGAATCAGCCAGAATCGCGCCATACCAGAAGCCCTGGCTTGCGCTTTGCTCGATTTGTACACGCGATTCTTCCGCCAGCAAGCCGAAGGATTCTCCGGACAGATAGCTGCGCCGGATAGTGACGATGGATTCAGTGACCAGCATGCCCCAGCTACTACCCCCCACGCTGATATTATCCATCTCCACGGTCGATTCGTTGATGGTTATTTGTTGAGCGGTCAGGTTACGCAACGTGACATTGGGGCAATGATCGATAGTGACATGCCCGTACTCTCCGGAAATAGTTACAGGTTCGTCCTGATACAGACAATAAGCGGGTTCTGGATTGGTCGAAATCCTCGGCAAAGGAATCAGCGGGGCAGACCGCATGGGAGGGGATATCAAAGCGGTCAACACCAGATGGTTGAATGTTTCCGGGCGGGTGATCATGGGCGCATGACCACCGTCATGAATTATTTTCAAGTTTGAATGTTTTAGTTTGTGCTCGAGCAATTTTCCGGTACGCAGGGGGGTGATGTTATCGTTATCGCTCCAGATGATTAAGGTAGGCTGGTCGATATTATCCAGATCCTTGCTGAAGTCGTCCAACACCAGTCCCAGAGCTGCGATTACATTGCTGCCGGCGGGCAGGTATTTACGTCGTAAATCAGGGTCATGGAGTATGCGCTGTAACCGATTTTGTATACGGATGTCGCCAAAACCGCCGGCCATGGAGCGTAGTAACATGTTCAAGCCTTTAGTGAATGGTTGGAAAATCCTGGTGATTGAGTCACCGGGATCTTCGTCGAACCTGAACATGTATTCCGTTATGGTCGTTCGGTACAAAATGCCTGCAACATCCGCGAGTATCATCGTTGCCACGCGAGCGGGGTATTTCGCCGCCAGGCGCATGGCGATGGCGCCGCCCAGGGAGTGACCGATGATGTGATAGGGCGCCGGGTTGTGCGTATCCATCAGCCATTTCACGACATCCGCATAGTTGTCGATATTGTACAAAACATTCTTCCGTTCCGATGCGCCAAACCCCGGCAGATCAAGTGCCAGCACATGGTAGTGTTCGGCGAGCAAGGGTATCAGATGTTTCCAGTCGTTCATGCCCTCGTCACCCAAGCCGTGTATCAATACCACGGGTGGCAACGCCGGCGAGCCTGCCTGCAGCACTTGTATCCGACTGTCGAGTATCGGTTCAGCGATGAACGTCAGACTGATTTCGGGCAGCGATTTGTATTCGGATATCGGTCCCGAAAAATGGCTGCAAGCAGTGATAATAGTCAATAGCATGAGCGCCCCTGACCAGCGTCCGGCAAAACTCACAACATGGTTTCTTCGCTTCGACATATACGGTTTTCCCGGATTACCTGACGCTAGGCGTTTCTACTGATGCTCCCGTCACAGCTTCTATTGTATAGATAGAGTCAGAAGCGGCAAGGAGGGGGCGCAGGATGCATTATGATGGTAACAATGATAGTCCACGGCGGCGTGGTAAATCCCGTCATCAGATTGAGGAGCGGGAGCATGATCCCTATGGGTCTCGCGCGAAGCCCGCGCAGCCTACGGAATGTCAGGAATGTGGTGCGATCTTTGTGCGGGGTCGCTGGACCTGGCGTAAAACGAGTGAGCTTGCGGTAGGCAGGCATGAGTGGTGCCCCGCCTGCCGGCGTATCAAAGAGCGTGTGCCTGCCGGTATGTTGACCCTAAGCGGACAGTTCTTCCATGAGCATTATGAGGAAATATTGGGCTTGGTTACCAATATCGAACGACACGAAAAAGCGGAACATCCGATGCGGCGCATTATGACCATAACTCGCAAGGGGGATGGAGCCGTGGTCACCTTCACCGATCCGCAATTGGCGCATGCGGTGGTTGATGCCATTCATAATGCTTATGATGGCAACATGACCTGTAAATACAGTACGCAGGAAATGTTCCTGCGTGCGACATGGAGCCGATAACGACGCTGTCCGACTGAAGGTGTCGTCACCATGGTGGGCAGGGCTTCCATGCAGCCGGGGGACCTGGGTGCATACCCCGTGCGCGTATTTTTTCTCCGCACTTGACGGCGACTTCTCCCCAATGCCGTGAGGCAACTTCCCTGGTGGAAGTTGCCTTTCTGTTGGCTGGCAATGCTATGATTCGTCATTCATTCATTTGCCCCGGGTGCACAGTCATGAACCAATATTTCTGGAAAGTGAGTTTTTTCCTGCTATGCCTGGGGTGTAGTGCTGCTTTTGGCGCCACCCTGCCCGCGCAATGTGAATCCAACTGCGTAAGCGCCTATGGAGGTGTTTTGGGAAAATCGCCCTCGGGCGTAATTGCCTATTCAAACTGCAATTCCGGATGCGTGGTATTCGAACCCTCGAAATACGAAGGCACCTATACGGGCATCAAGTGGCAGTGCGTGGAATATGCACGGCGCTGGCTGCTGGTGAACACGGGCGTTGTTTATGGTGATGTGGATGTGGCGGCGGATATCTGGCACAAGATCGATCATGTGACTTCAGTGCCAGGGGGAGAAGAGTTTCAGCTCGTGCAATATATCAATGGATCCGCGGCAATGCCCGCCAAAGGAGATCTCCTGATTTATGCCAAAGAATACCTCGGTACCGGTCATGTTGCGGTGGTTACCGCTGTGGATAGGGGGGCGGGCGTCGTGAAAGTAGCGGAACAAAACTTCCGGAATAATTCTTGGCCGGGAGATTTCGCCCGGACCATACCGATCGCTGAACGCGATGGGGGCTACTGGTTGCTGGACGCGTATTTGCTGGGGTGGAAGCGGGTGGTGAAATAGGGCGGCAATGCCGGCTGATTGATGCTGGTTGGTGCTCACCGTTTCACGCGCACGACCCTGCTGCGGGTTGGCCGGAATCCGATCTATAAATATACCGTTTAATCCTAAGCATATTATTATTTAATCTTTTACTGAGATTTAGCGCTGGTGTTTAATTGACGCAAGTACCCAAATACCCATACCACCACCACCACCCAAGGAAGAGCTATGCGGTTCGTGCCGTGTGGCTCTGTCCTTTGTCAAAATCCTGTTTTTTTCGCCTTCGCTTTATTTAGTCCTCAACAACGATGAGTTGCGTTGACAGCGATTTTCCTTGTCGTTTCAGGTTATTTACGAAGTGCCATTCTCCCCAGGATATGTTGGTTGCATTGAATTGATCAATTCTTGACCGCGGGTGAGGCCAACACGTCATTTTTCCTTATTGTTACATTTAATATAAGTTGATGATAATTCTTGAATACAGATCCTCAGCAGGGCCTCAGCAACGAGAAATGGTAATTTTTCACATTTTTCTTATGCGCTTTCTAACATCGTTTCTTACGGCAGCTTCCTATAGTCCGGGTTGAGGACGCACTTGTTTACAAATCGAAACACAATAATATACGTGTCCTGAATGGGGTCATTTGCTTTTGTGAAGATGCCGTGAAATGTGGGGTGCATGGGGTTGGTATAGGCGATAAACGCTCGCCGACGTAATACAACAGCGGTAGTGGAGGTTGGAATGCAGCTTACTTTATATACGGATTATGCCTTTCGGGTGTTGGTGCATTTGGCCAGTCGGGGTGAAAATGTTGTTACTGTGCAAGAAGTTGCAAATGCGCTAGGGGTGTCGCGTAACCATTTAGTAAAAGTGGTGCATCACCTGGGATTGATGGGGCTGCTTAAGTCAGTGCGCGGAAAGGGCGGAGGAATCGTACTTGCCCGGCCGGCGGACGAGATAAACATGGCGGAAGTCATCCAACTTATGGAAAAGAATCTCGATTTACTGGAGTGTTTTCATAATACGGAATATGACTGTAAAGCAAACAGCGCCTGTAATCTGCGAGCGGCTTTGCGCATGGCACAACAACAATTTTTCAATACATTGGCGCAGTTTACCCTGCGTGACTTGCTGCGCCAGCATTCCCATTGGGAAGAGCTTGCCCTGCAGCAGGATGCTGAACCAGCGGCATTGCCTATGGTGCGAGAGAGTATCGTGTACTTTCCCAAGCGAAATTCTCTGGGAACGATGTAAGGGTTAGATTTAACATAAGCGTATATCGTTTGGTTGGCCTTCGCCTGGGTATAGAGGTTCACGCTATACCTGGGTAGTCGAAGGTCGATCCGTACCGATGATCCCGGTTTATCTACGGGTGCGTCGCCGATTCCTCTTGGTGTGAATATATATTCAACCCGACGCCGCCGTGCCCCTAGGCGAAATTATCCTGGCTGGTTACAATGCACCGTGACGTTTCAGGATATGGGGTATGTACGGATTCGTAAGGATGAGTTGTCTGGGCTTATGTGTCGCGGTTACCTTCCCTGTCTTCGCGGCAAAACAAATCGATGTAGCAAAAAACAGCAACAACGCCGAAATTCAGAAAATTATTGACGACGCTAGCGCTGGCGACGTGATTGTTTTCGCGGTTGGCACCTATGACGTCAACCTGCAACTGAAAAGTTCTTTGACGCTCCGTGGCGCGGAAGCCGCGCGTACCATACTGAAAGGCGTAAAGAACGGGCAACCTGCGCTGCTTATCGACGGCGTGACCAATGTCACAGTGCTGCGTCTCACCGTCGTCAATGCCGAGACCGGCGTGACGGTACGTGGGGGTAGCAGCGATGTGAAGATTTCCAATAATATATTTCAGTTGAACAGTGGCGGTACGGGCGTCTCGATCGAGGATAGCGCCGACGCCATGGTGCGCAACAACACTTTTCATGGTAACGGTACCGGTGTCAGCCGCACCACCGGCACCTCCCGAATTGAATACAATATTTTCAGTGGTAACCGTCGTGCCATCACCGTCACCAACGCGGACGGCATCAACTATAATTGTTTTGCCGGCAATACGGATAACGGTGAGGCTGGCGCTCATGCAGTGACCAGTAGCATGCAACCGGGATATGCCAATAGTGGCGCTGGCGACCCGGAACTCAGGGATTTTCATTTGGCGGAGAATTCCCTGTGTATTGACTTGGCCGGGGCGCCCGCAACCGATGCGATCGATGGTAGTACTCTTGATGCCGGCGCCTATGGGGGGTTGGATGCCGATCCCCTGCCTTACCCGGTACAGAATCTCAAATGGGATGTCACTCCCAATAACGGTACCTATGATATCAGTTTGAACTGGTCCGCCAATAACAGTTATCTGGTGACGCGTGCCAAGGATCCGGGTAATTATCTGATTTACTACAATAGCGATACATCCGGTGCGCCCTATGCCAACACCGACAAGGTGGCGGCACCGACCACCAGTTTTATTGTGCACGGGGTGACGGGTGAGGTTGCAGTGCCTGGAGATCCGGTAATTTCGGGTGTGCTACCCGCATCACAGGAGTTGACGGTAAGCTGGAGTGAGGTGCCTGGTGCCAGCGCCTACCGTTTGTATTATGTTGCGCCAAACGTCACTGAAGAATCCGTAGTTGTGGACAACGGCACTTCCTATACGTTGAAGGGATTGCGCAACGACGTGGAGTACTCGCTGGAGGTGGCGGCGCTATCTGCCAAGTACTATTATTTGACTGTCGTCGTCGAAGCATCGCCGGAATTGCTTGCCGGCCGCGAAGTGTTTCACAGTGATTTTGCGCAGGAACAAAAAGCCATGATCGGTGAAAAAGTGGAGGGTGCCCGATCCGCGGCAGTTACCGGTACGCCGGAGCGTCTACAGCCTTACCCACAGCTGGCGAACGAAGGCTGTTTTATCGCCACCGCGGCGTTTGGCTATTATGACGCTCGTGAAATCAAACCGCTTCGGCAGTTTCGAGATCAATACTTGTTACCGTATGCTCCCGGCAGAAGCTTCGTGGCCTGGTACTACCGGCAGGGGCCGGTAGCAGCGCGTTGGTTACATCGAAACGCGGAGTTTAAGCCAGCGGTACGCGTTTTGCTGGCACCCCTGATCGCGGTGGCCTGGTGCGTGGTCAATTGGCCGTTATTCAGCCTCTGCTTTCTGGTTGGGGTGGCCATGGTTGGTGCCCGGGTGTTGCCTTGGCGGCGTTATGTGCAGGGGGTGGCGTCATGAAACGGAAAATTTTACTGACACTCCTGCTGCTGCATGCGGTGTTCCCCTGTGCCGCGGTCGCCGCCCAATGGTCTTCCGAACTCCAGTATGGACGTTACTACCCCGAGCTTGACCAGTGGCGTGACTATTACGGGCGCGATCGGGCACCGTATTTCGGCGCGGCCATGGCATATCGCTGGTTTTCCTTTCTGGAGCTGGGTGTGGAAGCCGGCCGGATGCACGATAGAGGCCGCGCTATATTGGCCAGTAACAACACGTACGCGGGCAGCGTTGAATTGGAGCTGTACCCGGTATCCGCGCAACTGCAAGTGAATGCCAGATTTGCGGCCGGGCAATGGCTGGTGCCCTATGTCGCTATCGGCGCCACCCAGCTTTATTATCGGCAGATCGTGGTAGGCCAGGAAAAGGCAAGCGGCCGGGTCACGGGCCGTTTGCTGCGCACGGGGCTGGCGTTCAATATGAATATTCTGGATCACCGGGCCGCGGCTTACATGCGCTCGGGTTACGGTATCACGCATACCTTTCTGCAGTTGGAGCGCCGGCAACTGACGGCGGACACCGATACGGTTGCCCTGGGTGGCGAAGTCGCCCTCATGAGTTTGCGTTTCGAGTTTTGATCCTTGCGGCTGACCAGGCACGGTTGCGCAAGGCGCAAGATGATCTCCGTACCCGGCGCCAGCGCCTTGAGCGTACAGGCGTCACTATTGGTTGTGACGTGATTTAAACCGCGGACGCATGTGCTGCTGCGGCGTGGCGTCTGTAACACATGGCGCTTGCGCACGGCTCAAGTCCGGTCGTCTTCCGGAGGCATGCCTTCCAGCAAACGGGTGCCATCTTCTTGTTCCAGGTAGATGTCCGTTATCTTGCCATTGAAGATGGTGGCGTGCCCCCGGCGCCTTTCCACTCCCGCGATGCTGTACTCAAACTGATATTGTCGTTGCAAGGCCAGGCTGCCGCTTGCGGTACGGCGTGGCCGCACGCGATGGATCGCCACCGTGGCATCCAGTAGCTGGTACTGGTAGCGTCCGCAATAGTCGCGGCATCGCGCCAGAACGGTCTCCCTGGCGCGCAAACTGTCACGCCAGAACCACAAAACGCCGACGATGCACAAGAACAGCAATATTTTTCCCATATCAATCCGTGCGCGCGTCGTGAAGCTTGGGGGCGGTGGCGGCGTGGGTCATTGCTGGCTCCGGCCATAGAGTCTGTTATATAAGCCCTTGGCCGCGATCAGTTCCTGGTGGGCGCCCGATTCGATGATTTGCCCGTTCTCAAATACATAGACGGTATTTGCCTGTTTCACCGCGCTCAAGCGATGGGCGATGATAATGGTGGTGCGCTCGCGCAGAAATTCCTCCAATGCTTGATGCAAGTTGGCTTCGGTCTGGGTGTCCAGGGCGGAAGTGGCTTCGTCCAGAATAACGACTTTGGGGTTAGACAGTATCATGCGGCCGATCGCCAAACGCTGGCGTTGGCCGCCGGACAAGCGTATCCCTTGATTGCCGATCATGGTGTCCAGGCCCGCGGGCAGCTCGCGTATCGTGGTTCCCAGCTGCGCGATCTCCAGTGCCTGCCATAAAATATCATCAGGCATGGTCTGGCCCAGCGTCAGATTGTGGCGTACCGTCGCATTAAACAGTACTGGGTGTTGCAAGACCGTGGCGACATTGCCGCGTACCACATCCAGACCGATGCGTATTACCGGAATATCGTCGAAATAAAGCATGCCCGAGGCTGCCGGGTACATGCCGAGAATCACCTGAACCAGAGTTGATTTGCCACCGCCGCTGGCCCCGACCAGCGCGACCTTCTCCCCGGGCGCGATGTTGAGGCTGACGTCGCGCAGCACATCCGCGCCGTCATGGTAGGAGAATGACAGGTGTTCAATGCGTATGCCCACGGTAGATTTACCGATGAATGGATTGGCTTCGTGGGGGTAACGCGGCTCTTCAGGCAACGCCAACAAACGGTTGATCCGCGTCAGGGCGGCTTTGGCGCTGTAATAGGCGAATTGGACGCCCAGAACATCCTGTACCGGCGTCATCATGAACCACAAGTAGCCGAATACCGCAAGCATTTCGCCAACCGACAAATCGGAAAATACCACCATCAACATGCTGATGGCGCGAAAGCTGTCGAATCCGAACAGGAATATGCCGAACGAAAAACGGTTGGCAGCGTCGCTTTTCCAGGAAAAAGCGCCGGAGTGTGTTTTGATGTCGCGCGCCCGGGTGATGACATTGCCGATGTAATGATGTTCGCGATTGCTGGCGCGAATTTGTTGAATTCCTTCCAGCGTTTCCAGCAGGGCCTGCTGGAAAAATTCAAATGCCGAATTTTCGGTCTTTTTTAACTGTTTGACCTTTTTTCCCAGGATCATGGTGCTGTAAATGACCAGTGGGTTCATGAAAATGATAAACAAGGCAAGTTGCCAGTGCACGACCAGCAGCACGGTGCAAATACCCGCCAGAGTCAGCAGGGCGATCAAGGTCTTGGCGATTGCGGAGCCGATGAATTCATCGATGGCATTCATGTCGGTGACGAAATGTGAGGCAACCGCGCCACTGCCCAGGGATTCGTACTGCGCCATGGATACCCGCTCAAGTTTGCGCAGCAGGAGTTCGCGCAACTGGAAGGTGACATCTTTGGCCACCAGCGTGAATTGCCGGGTTTGCCAGACGTTCAGAACGATGAAGGTCAGACGCAACACGATGGTCAGCGCCAGAACCGAAAAAATATACAAAGCGGGTCCGTGCCACGCTGCAGGAAACATTCCGCGCATAACGTGCACCAGAGTGGCGGGCTTGTCCAGCAATACCTCGTCGACCAGCAGGGGCAGCAACAAAGGGATTGGCACGCTGGCGGTAACGGCGCCCAGCGCGACCATGTGGGCGGAGATAATGGCGCGTTTGTGGCTGCGGGCAATATTAAAAATGGCGCGCCAGGTGAATGGTGTCAAGTTTTCAGTAAGCATAAAGCAATCGGCGAGTTGACGCTCCGGTTAAATCTGCTCGAGCATATTGCCTGGTGAAGGGTGCCCGCCAACGCGGATTCAGCCGCGAAACGCATCTTTGGATTTAAGGTACTCGAGCTCTTCGGGCGTGCTTTCCCTGCCGAGAATTTTGTTGCGGTGGGGGAAGCGGCCAAAACGTTGAATGATGTCGCGGTGATGCGTGGCGTATTTGAGGTTGTCCGTCAATTGTGCATTTTCAAACAGCTTGACGGCATAATTCTGATCGTCCATGGATTCGCTGTGCATAAAGGGCATATATATAAATATTTTCTGGTCATCGGTCAGCGCGCGGTCAAATCCCAGCTTGATGGCGTTTTTGGCGACTCGGCGGGCCTCTTCCTCGGTTGCAAAGCTGCGTGCTTCCCCTCGGAACATGTTAAGTGGAAATTGATCCAGGAGAATGGTCAGTGCCACGGAGCCCTCGGCTTGCTGTTGCCAGGATGACAGGTGACCGCTGCGTGCGATTTCATAAGCTTCCAGGTAATTGACGCGCAGCAGGCGATCAAACGAGGGGTTGGCGTTAAACCACAGCCGCTTTACCGGTTCTGAAAACCAGAATGCAATGATCTCTTCGGGAGTGGTTGTATGGGTCATATCGGTAACTTTATAACATTATCCTGCCAGGTTACGCAACGCATGATCATACAAGTCGGTAAGGGGGCGGATTCAGAAGTCATGCCTTAACTCGCTAAAGACCCGGTCGTTGTCGGCAACGGCTTTAAACAGCGGGCTGTCGCCACCCTGATAAGTGACAACTCCCGCCAGCAGCGATGTGCCGGGAGTCAGTTCGTAGCTGATCGATGCCCGTGAAAATCCCCCTTCTTTGCCGCTGTCGCCGAATAATCCCCATAACAGCAGGAGGTTCAGGCGCTCGCTAAAGTAGCTTTCCTGGTAGCGCAGCATGGTTTGCAGGCTGTCGGCGTCCACACGGTCGATGGCATTGGCCAGTGCTTTGTCATAGTCGTTTACGTGGCGATTGGCGACTTCCAGCGTCAATGTGGCGTCCTGCAAGCCGGAATAATCCACGCCACCCATGGCGTCCCAGCGGGTAAAGCGTTGCGCACCACTGGCGAAAAATTGCAGACCGGAAATATAGGCAAGCTCGGTTTTCAATAACCAATTGCCCAGTGCCCAGTCCGCCGTCAGTCCGCGCAACGTCAGCCGGCTATGCTGGAGCACTGGGCCGGCTGTGCCTATGGCAACATGAGCCTGGTCATCAAACAGGCGTGCCCAATGCAGTGAAAAATCCCAGCCGCTGAAGGTGCCGCTGGCGGAGAGCGCATATTCCTGGTTGTCGGTTGAATTCCCGGTGCGCTGCTCCGGTGGCGGCGCGGTGCTCGCGGGGTAAAAGTCGCTGCCATAGGGAGGGTTCTTATCGAAACGTACCTCATGGATCATGGCGCCGGTGAAACGCCACGATCCAAGAAAATAATCGGCGCGCGTCATCAGCAACGGGATGCGCAGATCTTCGATATCTACCATGCCCGGCTCCCGGTTATCCAAAGGGTTTATCAGGTCGACGACGCGGATATTGTCGGATGTTCCCCAGGCGAGAATCTGGTTTCCGATTTTGATGTCGATACTGGGGAATGGGCTGGCCTGCAGATAGGTGTCACGCAGTTCTATTTCCTGCCCATAGTCATCAAGCACTCCATCCGTGTAGTGATTACGACCACGAGCATCATAGATCGCGTCATAGAACAGGCTGGCGCTGGTGAAAATACGCCAATCGGCGTTAACTGGCTGAAAAGCCAGTTCCGGTGCCAGCTTGCAACGTAAGCGTGACCAGCCGCGGTAATCGGTGGCGCCGGCAGATGGTGCGTCATGGGCATAATTGTAGGCGGCGCTGATATTGCTGTAGCCGGACAACCGCCAGGCGGTTGTCTGCGTGGCGTCTTGCGTGTCTGTGACTTCCGGTTGTGGATTCGAAGTGGCTTGATGGTCGGCGGGGTTACCGTCAAAACCGCGTAGAATGGCGTCCAGCGCATCGTCGCTATCGGTGGGGCTGGAGAACTCGGGTGCTGCGGTGGATTGCTGCCGGCTGGGATTCTGCTCGATATCTTCGGCGGCGTTGCCGAGGGTGACGTTGACAGCCGTCAAGACCAGGGTCGCAGCAATGTCATATCGCAGCGGCATTGTGGTCTACAGCCCTTTTTCAAGCTGCCTGGTGGTGAACATGTTGTCTTCGAGTGGCTGGTTGAAATGGACATTCAGTTGACGCAAAACAGTGCGGTGCAGCGTCTCGTCGCCTCTTTTGGTGGTCATGTGCATCTCTGTCGCAACCCAGATGCCGTCGACCTGCTCCAGTTGTTTGACTTCGAAATACTTAAGTTTTTTCCCTTCCTTCACCCAATTAACCGCCCGCACTACCACGAAATTGTCCTGGCGTACGAATAATATCGATTTCGTATAGCCGGTTTCCTCGATGACGGCGGCATTGCGTGGCGTGGTTTCGATGAGCCAGGTGTTGGTGCCGTTGATGGTTTCTTCTTTGACTAATTTAAAATCATAGTCCTGCAGGTCCCGCGCGGTCATGTCCGCATAGCTGAAATCCGATCCCATAAAGCTGCCGCTGCGGTCGGAAGAAGCAATGCGTTTGGTTTTTTTTAATGCGGGTAAATACAGCCATTGATCGTCATCATGATCCGGGTCATCGTAGTCATAGGTAAGGAAGCCGGTGCCGGTAACGTCCGCCGGTTCCAGAAAAAACATGATGCGCTGCGCATCCTTGCCTTTATCTTTGGAGAAGGTTTTAATGCGCCGCTGCCGTTCATGGCCGCGTTTGTCTATCAATATCATTTGCATTTCGCTGGTGCCATTGTCGCCGTCATCCCGGGCGTCGACCTTTTGCATGATAGTGCGTGCTTGCGCGTCATCGGCAAACGGTGCCCCTGCCGGGAAGGCGCCGACTATGATGCCGGCAATGACTAATGTCCGAATTTCCATATCAGGCTCCAATGAAAAGAGTGGTGTCGCCGGGTGCGTCAGCCACGCAAGGTTGGTGCGCCACAGGTGCTGGCGAGTGGCGCAAGAGTACCGTGGCAATGCCGAGCGCGAGCGCGGTGGGCTGCGTTACCATGGTGCCGGCCCACGGCGCTGCGCTCAGTTGGGTTTTGATGCGGTGTACCAAGTGTCGGCAATCGCGAACAATGCTGTTGGGTTTGCTGGGCATGGCCGGTTCTCGCTGTCTATTCCCGGTTAATGATACCAGCTTTCCGCAGGTTCACCAGGAAGCAATAGGCGACGACAGACTAACCGGGGCTGTGGATAATTATCGCCAGGAACGGCGCCTGTGGGCGCTGGTAGCGGTTGTGGGGCCGCTTGGAGTAAAAGTGCTGCGCAATCCGCACCGGCTTGGGTGCGATGAGGCTCCGGTGCGAATGCGCAGCTTGGGGGGGTTATTTCAGTGTGTTGTAATAGGCGGCCAGATTCGCGATGTCTGCATCGCTAAGCGCGCTCACCATGCCTTGCATCATGGCGTCTTTGCGGGCGCCAGTTTTGTAATCCTTAATGGATTTTTCAAGATACATGGCTTGTTGGCCCGCCAGGTTAGGATACATGGGATTGCTGGAAATGCCCGCTGGGCCGTGGCAACCGGCACAACCGCTGGATTTGGCTTTGCCGGCGGCGGCATCGGCCGCTTGAGCCGCGGGGATTGCTACGAATACCATGGCGGCGGTTAACAAAATTGATTTAATCATAGAGCGCTCTCCTATTTTTTTATGTCAGTATGAAAATCATTTATCCGGATACAACGCCACCGCTATCTTGCAGTTCTTGCGGAAGCTTGTACAGCCAGAGTTGGTACAGCGATACCGTAATCTGAATGGCAAATGCCAGCCCCATGAATGCACCGCTGATCATGACCACCCACGCAAAGGGTTCGAACACCTTGGTCAAATACCATGAGAAAATATCCGCAAGAATCGCGAGAAATGGGATGCCCAGAACCAAGCACTTGAACCATTGCGGCTTGATATAAGCGTGAGAGAAAATATTGCCTATCAGGAAAAAGATAAAGGTAATGCCGAAAAGATGGATGTGGGAGACTCGTACCAACGTGAAGATATCCATCCCATGATCCATTTCCGTCATCTTGGCGATACCGCCATAGTTGGTGAGCGTTGGAATATGCGGATTGCTGCCGCCGTGGCAGGAAGCACAGCGTTGTTCCACGATGGCGGATATATTGGTGTTAAAGTCGGCCTCCGAGGCGCCGGCACGTACCCAGGCCATGATCTCGTTGCGTTCACCCTCCGGGAGCATGTTTGCCATGGGGCCTTTCAATGCCGTTTCCAAACGTGTATCCGCTTTGCTGCCACTGTAGGCGATGACCAGGTCGCGCACCGACAGCATGGGATTGCCATCCCGTCCCGCATGGGATTCGAAGATATACACCATGGCGAACAAGTAGCCGGTGCCAAGAACGATCAGTGTGCCGGTATAGAGCACCCGTAATCCCATTGGTAAATATTTGAAGTGTAAAAGGTTGTGACGGTCGGTCATGAGTGAGGTTTTCCCGATTATTATTGCGAACTCGTGATTATATTATGCATCATTTTGCCCAAAGGTGTCTTCGTTCGTTGTCCGGGGCAAGATACCCAAAAGTGCCAATGAGCATAATTCGTAATATTACGCATTCATCGACCCAAGAAGTCAAGAATTTCTATGCAGGGGATCGAGGGTTTCGGGAGGTCAGGTGTTCGGCAGTCCGGTATATCGGCGAATAGTATCTTCGACCAGCGACACCAATTCCTTGGTCGAACAAGCACCTTTACGAATGATATGTTGCGCGCCGTGCCGCAGCATGTGTTTTTCTTGTGCGGTGAGTTCCATCGCAGTGAGTACGATAACCGGGATCTGGTGCCATTGGGGGCAACGGCGCATTTCCGTAATAAATTCGAAACCATCCATTTCCGGCATCATGAGATCCAGGAGTACCAGCGCGGGAACGGTGTCGCGCATACTGTTCAATGCCTCGATTCCGTTACCGGCGGCGGTCGTCGCCAAGCCTTCCTGGGTGAGCATGCGTATCACCATTGAACGAATATCCGGATCATCTTCCACAACCAGCACCGGTCCCTGGATATTTGGTTTTGCCAGGCGTTTGATCGTAGAGAGCAGTTTAGTCTTGTCCACGGGTTTGGTGATATAGTCGCTGGCGCCTAATGCGTAACCCGTTTGGCGTTCTTCCACCATGGTCACTAGGATCACCGGGATATGTTGCAGTTCGTGATCCTGTTTTAGCTGTGACAGCACGGTCCATCCATCCATTTCGGGCATCAGAATATCCAGTACGATGGCGTCGGGCAACAGTTCTCTGGCTGTGGCTATCCCGGTGGCGCCACTGTCGGCGCTGGTGGTCTCCAGACCTTCGCGTTCAAGATGGCGGGTGAGCAGATCGCGCATCACCGGATCGTCGTCAACGACCAGGACGCGAGTACGCTTTTTCAGTTCGGTGTCTCCCGTGGGTGATTGTTCCGACTCGGCAACCAGGCAGGTAGTTTCCGATAATGCTTGTTCGGCAGGCCTGTGCACTAAAGCACGGGCTTGCGCCACCAGATGGGGGGGTACTTCGGCGGGCAGGAAAATCGTAAACGTTGAACCGTGATCTATGGCGCTTTGCACCGATATATCGCCTCCCATCATGCGACAGAAATGTTGGCTGAGCACCAGGCCCAGGCCGGTGCCGCCATAGCGCCGGGTGGTGCTGGCATCACCCTGGCTGAAGGCTTTGAACAGTTTGGTCAGACGATCCCGGGCGATACCGATACCATTGTCGGTTACGGCGAAGCTGACGTAGTCCGTGCCCAATTCATTATAACGCATGATATCCAATGAAATGATACCGCTCTCGGTGAACTTGCTGGCATTGCTCAGTAAGTTGAGCAACGCCTGACGTAGTTTGGAGGAGTCGGCTACCATGTGGCCGATATCCACGGGGCAATTAATGCGCAGTGTGTTTTGATTCTTGATGATCAACGGGTGCACCGTTGCGTTAATGTTCGCAATCAATTGTTGGATATCGATCGGTTCGATCAGTAACTCCATGCGACCCGCTTCGATTTTGGAAAGATCCAGTACATCATTGATCAATTCCAGGAGATGTTTGCCGGCATTGTGGATCTTCTGGACATCAATCAAATGGTTTTGGGCGATATCAGGGTCCAGGTCTTCCATGACCATCTCGCTGTAACCGATAATGGCATTGAGCGGCGTGCGCAGTTCGTGGCTCATGTTGGCGAGAAACTGGCTTTTGGTGCGGCTGGCCTGCAATGCCGCATCGCGCGCATGTTCCAGATCAGCGGTGCGCTTGATTACCAAATCCTCGAGATGGTCGCGATGTTGAACCAATTCTCGATTGACGCCGTCGAGAGTGGTGTAAGATTCCTGCAAAGCTTTAATCATGTCGTTAAAGCCTTGAGTTAACATGCGAATTTCACTGGTGCCGCGGACCTGCAAGGTATTGCCAAGGTTGCCTCGGGTCAATGAAATCAGGCGAATGTTTGACTCCAGCTGCTGTAACGGCATAAATGTCAGACGCCGCAAGATGAGCAGTATGATGGCGATAAAAGTGATGGTGCTGGTCAATGCCAGCAGCAAGACGGTGTTGCGAGTTTGGTGGATGCGGCGCTCGAGTTCCAGAATCGGTTGATGGATAGCGATTGATATGCCCGTAATGTTGTCGCCGGTGACTAGCGGCAGCGAAGCAATGATGCCGGACTGTTCACCGGTGTTGGCGGGCCAGCTGATTGATTGGTAAAGGATGTTGTGGTTCTTGTCCATTATTTTCACGGGCAAGCCCAGCGCCTGTTCCAGTGACTGCAAACTGTAGGCGGGGTCGGCAAGAATTTCCAGATAACCGTTTACGAACAATCCGCCCAAAGGAATCAACTCGGCAATGTGAAAATGACTCCCGATCAGGCACGTGGTGCCTATTGATTTCAGACGTTCCGCGCCCGTGCGTTGGCCGGCGTGTTCCAGCAAGTCACCACAGTGCGCATCACGATAGGTGTCGGCATTGAGATTGGTGTCGTTAACGTGCACGACATAATCGAAAAGATTGTCGAACACGCGCAAATTGCTGAGTTTCAGCACTCCGACAGTTACAAAATACTGGCGAAACTCCGAGTCCAGGATTTCCGTCAGGCGGGGCAGGTCTTTGGCGGCCATGGCTTCTTTGAAGCGGGCATCCTGTTGCAGGCTTTGTCCCAGTTCCCGGGCATTGACTTCCAGCTTGGAAATGATGTCTTTAGTTTGCAACTCGAGGATTTGCCGCAACGCCTCGGTCTGGCTGTCGAGGGCAAAACCGCGATAATAATAGCTGGTGAGAAACACAATAATTTCTGTCAGCACGCCCATGACAATGATGCTGGTGATAATCAAGCTCTTAAGGGAGAAGCCTGCTTGATTTTTCATGACGATTCGCGGTTTATAGCCACTCGTGTTCCCGTAATCCCTTGAGCAATGGCGAAATCAGGTAAATTTTTTGGGGCTGTGCGACAACTTACTGATATAGCGGATCAATTAGGTGATTGTTTAGCGCATATAAAACAACTGATAACTGATGGAATTTGCTGGATTAAAGCTGGGGCAAATAGATTCGCTAATATCTATACCGAAACAATGCGGAGAGTACCCATGGGAATGTTGCTGATTATCAAGGATGAGTCCGCTCAGGGGGAGGTGTGTAATACCCTGCGTCTTAAGGTAGCCGGGGAGAGCCTGACGGCCAGGGAGTTGCTGCGACTGCGGGTGCAGCAAGAAGTCTCCCGTTTCAATCGCGAGCGGCCAGTATGCTTTCAGGCCTTGGTGTACCCACAGGGCGCCCAGGAAACCGGCAAGGGGTTCCGACTGAGTCAGCACCGCGATTTAGATTGGGAACTCCAATATGCGCAGGCGATCCGCGGATTTGAGTCGGGAGCGATTACCATTTATATCAAAAACAAACCGGTAAACGATTTGGATACACCCATACCAATCCATGACGCCATGGAGATCAGTTTTGTCAAACTGTCATCGGTGATTGCGGGCTGAGCCCATCGGTTGCTAAGCATCGTGTCGTGGCGCAACGGTTGCTACCACAAGCGAGTAATGTGTCCGTACCTGCACGGAAGTTGTGTCCCAGAGAGAAAATGTTTCTGTTTATGGACGGAGGCAAGTTAAGCTATGATGGGACGCAATCCACTTCGTTACTGTAACCGCCAGGCATGTCCATTACCGAAATTGCAAGCGATCGTGACCTGACGCTGATCGCCAGTGTGCTGGTAGCCGCAGCACTCTTAACCACGCTGTTTCTGGTGCTTACGCTGCGTGCACTCGGGCGCCGACGGCCAATGGCGGGATTGCGTAACAGCGTCTTCACCCTGCTGGGCATCGCCGGTGCCGCCGTGCTGGCCCTGGTGTTCTCCAACCTGTATGTCTATCAGCGCTTGACCCAGGAGCAGACAGTTGCCGAGTTGACGTTTGCGCGAATCTCGGAACGCCATTTCCGCGCCGTGCTACGGGAGTCGGAGGGCCAAAATCGGGAATTTGATCTGGTCGGTGATGAATGGCAACTGGATGCCAGGGTATTGAAGTGGCATGCCTGGGCACAGGTTCTGGGCATGCAGCCGCGCTATCGTCTGGAACGAATTCAGGGGCGTTACCGTGATGTGCGGCAGGAGAAGACAGCGCGCCGCAGCGTCTATGATCTGGCGGTGGAAGCCGAATTCGATCTTTGGGAGTGGCTGCAGAACGTGCAACCGCAGTGGCGCTGGGTGGATACCGTTTATGGCAGCAGCGCATATCTGCCGATGCTGGATGGCGCCAGTTATACGGTATCCCTCAGCACCACGGGTTTGGTGGCGCGTCCGGGCAACGAATTAGCCCGTCAGGCGGTGCATGAGTGGTAGTTGTCAGGTGACCTTGAGCTGGATCTTGTGGGTTGCGCACCATTATCGACGCATCAGAAAGCCAGGATCACGGCAATTAAAGCCGAACTGGTGAATGCAACTCCGATCAATAAGGCGAACAAGGTCGCCGCTTGCACGAAATAATTGACGGTTTGTGTG
Source organism: Gammaproteobacteria bacterium (assembly GCA_024641505.1). GTDB lineage: Bacteria > Pseudomonadota > Gammaproteobacteria > SG8-11 > SG8-11 > UBA6920. Next base: position 12,075 of record JAHECY010000020.1, on the reverse strand, counting down.
TTCATTCTGAGCCTCCTCATCATTTCCCCCTTATCTGATTACACTATATTCGATCATTGCTGACTTTACGGTGGCCTGTTGCCGTGCTTTCAAGTGCAATTTGCACACCAAACTGTTGACGATTGAGCTTCTAATAGCGTTTTTTAATGATCCATGGTGCCGGATTTTATGGATCGTTCCAGGCGGCGCGTCTCTGAGGATATTCTTTCCCCGCTGCTCATCGGGCTGGTGTTCTCGTCCCCGACCCTTGCTGTCTCACGGCCTGAGTCGCCGGTGCTGCTGGAGTCATCGTCAGCGGTGGCGCTATTGCGAATCATGGTTGCCGGGTCATCGGACGCGTCATTGGCACCGTCACTGATAAGGCTGACGCTCTGGTTGCCGGAACTTGCCACTTCACGATCAGAGTCGTCGGCGCTGCCGGTGTCATCGCCAGTGGTGGCGCTATTACGAATCGTGGTTGCCGGGTCATCTAACATATCATTGGCGCCGTCACTGATAGGACTGACGCCCTCGTTGCCGGTGCTTACCGTCTCATCGTCTGGTGCGTCGCTGCGGTTCGTTGCATCGTCGCCGGAGTTGCCGCCCAGAGGTGACGAGCCGTCACTTTCGATCGCTGCGGGTGCCGCGCCGGCAAGGTAGGAATCGATAGTGCTGATGTAGACAACACCATCGGTTATCGTGGCAGTAAGCAACAGGGTGTCACCAGTACGCAGTCTTAGCAGCAGTTCTTCCAGGGTGTACCCGACATTCACCAGGGTCGCGGCTGTGACGCGCAGAGTTAACGGTCCGATGGTAAGCGCGCCCATATCGACATCTGCATAGGTAACGATGCCGTTTAGCGTTAACCTTCCACTGGGCAGGGTGGCTGTCGGTAGCAGGGTAATGCGGGTGACGCTCAATGTACCGTCGGTGGAGATAAAGCCGCTGATACGCACGGGTGCGCCGATATAGAGCGCTGACAGTGACGTGGCGTCAACGTCGGGATTAGCGCTGGTGACCAGTATTGCGGGGTCCAGGTTCAGTGTCAGACCATTAAGGGTTATGGCCATTGCCTGCAAGTCGACGCCGTCCAGTTGGGATTCCAGTTGGAACGCATCGTCTGTTTGTATGTTGATAATATCCGCAAGCCACGCACCATCGACACCACGGTGGGCCGCCACGGAAACAAATGTACCTATGCCAAGTTCGCTGAAGTTGCCGCTGTTAATGAGCGTGGCAGCGTCGAGGACAATCAGAGTATCGCCAACCACAATGCTGCCGTCAGGATTAATTGCGCGGATTATTCCCTCCAGCAACGCAATGTCAGGAGTTTGGATAGGCGCGTTGGAGGTGTCGCCAAGGCCAACACCCGAACCCGAACCCGAACCCGAACCCGATACGGGCACATCAATAACCGATATATTATCGTTGCCCAGGTGCGGACCATTGCCGTTATCTATGTCGCCACCCAGGCGTGCCAGTACCTTGATATGGTTGGCCATGAGTACGTCGCCCAACCGTATTCCCGATACTGTGATCAGTAACCCGTCTTGCAGTCCTCCAGCGGGTGATTTCGCCAGCTGCGCGTTACTGTAATTGACCGGCAGGCTGCCCAGCAGGAAAGTCATGGCGGCCGGGTCCAGGGAGTTGATAACACCGGTAATCGTGATGGTTCGTGAAAGCGATCCTTGAGAGAGCTTGATATAGGTGGCGTGAATTCCGTCTTCGCCCAGGAAGCCGTTGATTTCAAGAATATCGCCAATGGCAAGGGTGCCCAGTGAGGTGCCCTGATAAAGCGTCGAGTCAGCTAGCCACACCGGCTGATCCAGCACAGTGATGCGTTTTTCATCTGGAAAGATTGCGGAAACGGGCCCTACCGCCAGAGTTTGATAGTCAATACTTTGCGCAACACCGGTATTGTCGCGCAGAGAAACCGTGCCTTTGACGGTCACAACCATTCCTGGTTTAAGGTCATCCAGGCTGCCGTCAGTGCCGCGTACCAGAATCTTGGATTGAGCGGCGTCGAAAGTGTACCCCCGCACCGTCAACGAGTGCCCGGTGATCTGGGTTATTTGGCCGCTGGTGACGACGGGAAAGGGCTTCTGGCCGTGCTGGTGAGACGTGGCATGATCACAACCGCTGCCCAGGCCGACCATTAATAACGCATATAATAAATGGAATAATGTTTTTTGTAACATAATAAAGCCCTTCTCCTTGTTGTGAAGAACAAGAAGCTGGTAGTGTTAAGTCCTTGATATTATTTATTAATTGTTGTTTTATGGACCTGCGACTTGCCCAGCATACCCGCCAAGCCCACTTCGCCTTTCAATATTATGTCAAATTATATCGATATATCTCGGAAAGTACACAGGAATCGTGGTTGTTCCACCTGCCAGGTGCTTGCTAGACCGTTTTCAGGTTTTGCGTAAAAAACAATATTTAACAATATGTTGATGTCAGCGCGTGGCATGTTTTTTTTAGATTCCGTATAGGAATTCAAGGTGATATAAAAAGATATTAGATTTAGCGGTCCACGAAATATCAGTGGTTAATTCCTGGAATGAGCCTGGGCGGGAGGCATCACGATGGCCAATGCAGCTGGCGAGATTCAGATTGTCCAGATCACCGACACGCATTTGTTCGAATCACCTGACAGTTTGTTGCTGGGGGTAAACACTCAACGTGCATTGATGGGTGTCCTGAACAAACTCAAGACCCAAGAATCTCGACTTGATGCGATCTTGCTAACTGGTGATCTGGTACATGACGGTTCCTCCCTGGGTTATCAGCGTCTGCAACAACTGGTCGCGCCTTTGGAGGTTCCGGTGTACATGATTCCAGGGAATCACGATGACCCAAAAATTCTTCACGCGCATACTGTCGGTATATTCATCAGGCATCACAGAGCATTCAGTCTCCAAAACTGGCAATTTATTTTATTGAACTCCTTCGCTGCCCAGGAGGTCGGAGGAGTGCTGGCGGCATCAGAGTTGGCATTTCTTGATCAACAATTGAGCGCGCATCCTGAACTGCATTGCTGCATTGCGTTGCATCATCCCCCGGTGGATGTGGGCAGTGCCTGGCTGGATCGAATTGGATTATTCAATCGGGAAGAGTTTCATGCGATTGTTGATCGGCATCCCCAGGTACGCGTGGTGCTGTTCGGCCATGTGCATCAGGAGCATGACTGTGAGCGCAATGGCGTGCGTATTTTAGGCAGCCCTGCCTCCAGTATCCAGTTTTTGCCGGGTCAGAAGGAGTTCGCTTTGGATGTATTGCCTCCAGCATACCGATTACTGAGATGCCGTGCGGATGGTTCGGTGCATACCGAAGTGATACGGGATCACGCTTACCATGAGTCGGCGGATCTGTCAGCGACACACTATTAGGCTTTACCATCGGCCAGCCTCAGCCCGCGTCTGATTGGCGCACGATGTCGGGGGGCGAGGTTGCCGACAAATGTTTGTGCCGCGGGTGTGCGGAAGGTTCGTTGCCGGGCAAGTTACGTGGATGGGAATTATGAACAAGCACGCTTTTACCGCGTGGGAATATTTTCCCGACGGACAATTACGCCGCGTACGCTACCGTTATCAGGGCAGCCGGGAGCAAGGTTGGGAGATACAGCGCGATGGCATTCCTTATCTGCAATTGGGGTCTGGATATGTGGCGCTCGAGAGCCGTTATTGCGGCATTTGCGCCACGGATCTCAATCGTCACCAGCTGCCGTTTCCGTTGCCTCAAATTACGGGTCACGAAGTGGTGGGATTGTTTCAGGGCCGATACTGCGTCGTCGAAATCAACGCTTCGCACTGGCACCGAGAGCAGGACACAGGCGCCTGTTGGTATTGTTCTCACGGTCACCCCAATCATTGTCCACAGCGCTTGACCTTGGGTATTGACCGTCTTCCCGGGGGCTTTGCACCCTGGCTATTGGCGCCCGTAAGGGCGGTCCATGAATTGCCGCCACCGTGGACCCCTGTGGGCGGTGTATTGATCGAACCATTGGCGGCGGCCCATCAGGCAGTAGTAATGACACCGCCCGGTGCCGGTGATCGGGTGGCGGTGTTGGGCTGCGGGCGTCTGGGAGCTCTGTTGATTGCCGCACTGGCGGCGACGCGCGCCAATGGCGGCTTCGATTTTTCAATCACCGCTGTGGTGCGCCGCAATCACCACGGGTCCCTGTTGCGAGATTTAGGCGCGGATCACCTTGCCGAGCAGGTACCGGACAATGCCCGGGAGATCTTCGATATCGTTTATGACACCAGTGGTTCCAGCGCAGGATTTGAACAGGCGCTGGTGCTTGCCCGTCGTTGTGTGCACCTGAAATCGACGGGGGGGCAGGCGGTGACCGGGATGCGGCACTTGACAAACCTGGTGATCAACGAGTATCGGCTGGCGGGCCGCGAATCCAGCAATGCGGTGGTCGTCCTGGATGCTCCAGGCGCTGCAGACCAGCTGGCACCGGCGGCCATCGATTTTCCCGATCTTGCGGCCGTCGACCAATTTCTGGCCTCCAGCGTCGGCCTTGAGGAAACCCGGCTATGCCCCGGCGGTGAATTGCGCGTTATCAATCCGGGTTCAGGTTCGGTGCTGGCGGCAGGCTTAGGGCGCGGCTTGTCGGTCCAGGGATCGCGGTGCGGGAGTTTCGCAGATGTGCTCAATCTTATGGGTAATCATCCGAAGTTAGTGGAGTTATTGCAAACACGGGTACTTCGCGAGGTCATGTCGATTGACCGACTGCCTGAGGCGTTTGCGCAGGCCCGTCAGCCCGGATGCCTAAAGATTGTCATGCAACATGAGTGATCGACAGCCGCTGATCAAGGTAAATGTTACGAATGGGGTGCCGTTAACAATCTATTACAGTAAATCGCTTGGTGTTTATGGGCAATATAGCGATAACTGAAGTATCGTTATTATGCCGATTGTTAGGAAGCTTATGACTCATCGCGTGTTACTCATTGACGATAATCGGGATTTGATTGATTGTCTGGCCTTCTTGATGGAGGATATGAATATTCAGGTCGTCAAGGCTTATGATCTGGCAGAGGCAAAATCCGCGTTTCAAAAGGGGGAGTACGATTTAGTGTTCCTGGACATACGTTTACCCGACGGTAATGGCCTTGGGATGTACTATGAGATAAAAGCGAATTTACCCGCAACTGTAATCGTTCCGATGACCGGATTTCGTCTGGAGCAGATATTGCACGACGTCAATGGGAAACCTTTAGTGATGGTCGACAGCGTCTTTGATGGGGATGCGGCACTGTCCGAGCTGGATGAGCTGGATGAGCTGACCGAGCTGGACACGGTGTTGTTTAGAGATATTCGCTACCTTGAGCACCTCATGGCGCGTGCTGCCGGCCAGAGAAAAATTGTTCTGTTCAGGAGTTTTCAAGCGATTGCGGATGCTGCCGTCGCCGGCGACGCTGACATTATCGTGCTCTGCCTGAGTACAACGATCATGGACTTGTTTGCCATGGTGACGTACTTGCGCGACCAAAATATTTTCAAGCCGGTGCTGTTGTTTCTCGATAAACCGGCGATGATTTCGCAGAACGCCATGTTACAGCAAGAGAATACTGGTTGTATCTTCAAACCATTTGATCCCCAGAAATTTCTCGAAGACGTGCATGCATTCCTGGCGCTCCGCGCTCCGGGTCGCGATGCCGGCAGAGACGTGTCGCAATGAGTTTACCCATAAACTCAACGTCGTCGGGAGCGGGCCAGGAAGTTGCGTTTCGAGTGCTCATCGTCGACGATGATGTGGATATCGGTGATTCCCTGCGTGACGTTCTGGAAGTCGAGGACCCTTCCATCAAGGTCATGGTCGCCAATAACGCTGTTGATGGTGAACGCCTGGCTGTGGAGTTTCAGCCGGATATGGCGCTGCTGGATATCAAGCTTGGTCGCAGCAACGGTCTGGACCTGGTGCCAAAATTAAAACATGAAATTCCTGGCATTATCTGCATCATGATGACTGCATTCCGGGATTCCGAGTATGCCATGACCGCGGTACGTTTTGGCGCGGATGACTATCTGCTGAAGCCCATAGACCCCGGAAAACTCTTGGTGACGCTCCGGGAATTGAAAGGGCGTAAACTGCTAATGGACGAAAAGCGGGCCGCGGAGCGCCGTTTTCAGGCTGTTTTCCAACAGACTTTCCAGTTGTTGATAATCACCGATGCCCAAGGCGCGATCATCGACGTGAATCGGGTAGCCGAGGAATTCCTCGGAGGAGACAAGGCCAGTTTTGTTGGACGGGAGCTGACGGCACTGCCGGTTTTCGCACGCAATCAGCATGGCGGCGAGCAGTTGCGTGAAGCGTTTTTTCGCGCACGGAATGGCGTGTTTACGCGGTTGGAAATTGAGGCGCCTGGGCAATGGCAGGAAATCGTGGCATTCGATTGTTCCCTCAAGCCAATCCGCAATGAGAGCGGGCTCATCGAATATATCGTAATGGAGGCGCGGGATATCACCGCGTTGAAGAAAGCAGAACGGGATATTCGCGCCGCGAATGAGATGTTGGAGCGACGTGTGCGCGAACGTACCCGGGATCTGGAATTGGCCATGGATCGGGCGGAGTACGCCAGTAAGGCCAAGAGCCTGTTCTTGTCGCGCATGAGCCACGAACTACGCACGCCAATGAACGCAATACTTGGATTTGCCCAGTTGTTGGGGGTTGACGAACACCCTCCCCTGGCGGCGGGGCAGCAAGAGTTTGTGCAGGAGATAATAAAGGCCGGCGGGCACCTGCTGGACCTGATCAATGATGTTCTGGATCTTACCAAAATCGAATCCGGCAGGTTCGATATTCATTTGGGCGCGGTCTCGTTGCAGGAGGTGATAGTGTCCTGCGCCACCATGGTGGCGGCATTGGCGCGGAGCAGGGATGTGACTGTCGAGTTGCCAGAGTTTCCCGAACCGGTGATGTTGCATGCGGATACGACCCGTTTGAAGCAGGTGTTTCTGAACTTGCTCAGTAATGCGGTTAAGTACAATATTGAAGGTGGCCGCGTTACCATCGACTATGCCCTTGAGGATGGTCGTCTGGCGCGCGTGAATGTACGGGACACCGGGATTGGAATATCCATTAAGGATCAGGAACGTATTTTTAATGCCTTCGAAGTGGTGAATACCGACTATAATTCCGACGGTATGGGCATTGGTCTGGCGATCGCTTACCAGTTAGTCACTCGAATGGGTGGCGAGCTGGGTTTGATTAGCGAGATCGGACAGGGATCCACCTTCTGGCTGGAGTTGCCGGTGAGTACCGAGGACGCCTCGTTGACGTTGCCGGCGTCGCTGACGTTACCGAGTACCTGGGACGAGCGCGCGTACGCCACCGAGGATCAGGCACTGATTCTCTATGTGGAAGATAATGTCCCGAACCGGCGCCTGGTCGAACAAATACTGGAGCGTCAGTCCCGGTTCAAGTTGATTACCGCCAGTAACGGTGCTGACGGCTTGCGGGCGGCGCTGGATCGCAGACCGGATCTGATTCTCCTTGACATCAATCTGCCGGACATCCATGGTCTGGACTTTTTACGCAAGTTGCGGGCCGCCGCGGATCATATGTGTCCAGTCGTGGCGGTTAGCGCAAATGCCATGAAAGATGATATCGACGCCGCTTTGGCATCCGGTTGCGCGGCCTATCTTACTAAACCCTTTGATGCCGCGACATTGCTGGCAGTAATGCGTTCGCATCTTCCGGACCGGAATCTGAATTCTTGATCGCCATGGGGTATGGTCGGTCCGCCCCATCTTCAATAGTCGTAACCAGATAAAGCTCCCTGACTTTATATCATTTGCTTATTGTGCTGAAAGGTCGGCAGTCTATGGCTTATGTTAAAATCCTGCGACGCAGGAGGCGGGTGGTCATTTATTAAGCATCTGGTAATTAATCATTAGCTAAAATCCAGTAGAGTTGCGCCTTGACAAGAACAGGGGCCAATGCGTTACTTTGTCTCCTGCTGTACTTTGAGAATAGTGCGTAGGTAGAAATTTCTTATAATTCAAAAGGGTAAATGGGGGATTCAAGCCAATGTTGAAGAAAATCTTGATGTTGATGGTTGTTACAATGATTTCCGGCGCGGTGTTTGCCGCGGGTGAGCACAGCGCTTCCGGTACTGTAAACGCGGTAAAGACCGCCGAAGGTAAATTGAATATCAGTCACGGTCCTATTAAATCCATGAACATGGAAGGCATGACCATGGATTTTAAAGTGGCCGATCCCGCCATGCTGGATGACGTGAACGCCGGCAGCACCATCGATTTTACGCTGGCAAAGGATGACAAAGGCGGGTTGGTGATCACCGATTTGGAAGTTACCGGTGCCAGCACCGCCAAAGCCGCAGATGGTCATAGTCATACTCATTAGATTCAAGCGTTACTTCAGTCGATCTGGGACCGGCGCCCGGTAGCGGGCGCGGTCCCGGGTGTTCAAGCCAGATCCACCCTCCGGTAGTTGACGATAACAGGATCGGTGATACCGAGGATCCTGTTGTCGAATCGGCGCTGGCGATGCCGGCAGCCACATGCGGATGGATTTGATCGGCTGTACTGATGCCAACGATAGCGGAGAGTTAAACGTTGAACGACGGAATTTTAGTAAAAATCGTATTCGCGCTGCTGGCCATTGGAGCGTTACCGGCGGCAGCGGAGGACATGTCAGAACATAGTGGACACGCCATGCCGATGGAAGATAGCGCCGAGCAACACAGCGGCCATGACATGTCGGAACACAGCGGACATTCCATGCCGATGGGCGACGACGGCGTCACGCACGAAGGCCACGATATGTCGCAACACAGCGGTCATGATATGTCCGCGCACGGCGGTCACGACATGAGTGGCGCCATGCACCACGGTCATGGCGCGGGCGGCTGGATGCTGGAATACCGCTATATGAATATGAGCATGGACGGCATGCAAAGCGGCAGCAAAGCGCTGAGCACGGATGAGGCGCTGACCTGGGGCGATAACGGCGGCTATATGATGGTACCCACCAGCATGACCATGGACATGCACATGCTGATGGCCATGTACGGCATTACTGACAGGCTGATGTTCATGGCCATGGGCAACTATGTGGCCAATTCCATGAAAATGGCGGAGGCCAGTGGTTGTGCGAACTCTCCGATGGAGTCCAGCGGTCTTGGAGATACGGTATTGGGAGTGATGTACCAGGCAACATCCAAGTTTACCTTTAACGCCAATCTCAGCGTGCCCACCGGCAGTATCGATGAACGCGGTTCCATGAACATGGACATGATGGATGGCACGGGCTGTAAAGTGGTGCCAGCGAGGTTGCCCTATGCCATGCAATTGGGTTCCGGTACCTTCGATCTGGCGCCGTCCGTAGCCTACAAAGACCGCATGGACCGTTTGGGTTGGGGTATCGACGCGGAAATTGTCTATCGGTTGGGAGAAAATGCTAACGAGTACGCCCTGGGTGACCGGTTTCGTCTTAATTTCAACGGCAGCTTGGTGGTGAACTCCGTAATTACCGGTACCGGGCGCTTGGCCTATGTCGATTGGCAAGCCATTAACGGCCAGGATCCGAACATCGATCCGCAGATGGCCATGATTGGTGGCATGACCATGGGCAGTTCCCCGACCAATGATCCGAACAACTACGGTGGCACCCGCCTCGATTTTCTGATCGGAATTAACGCTGATTTGGGCAAAGGGCACGGGCTGAGCGTGGAAATTGGGATACCGGTGTTGCAGGATCTGGATGGCTTGCAGATGAGCACCGACCGGGTGTTCAGTCTGGGTTACCATTATATGATGATGTAATAGTGTGAATAGGTGACATCGCAGGCAGGGCCGCGATGTGGTACGCCGCCAGGTGTGGGGTACACCTGGCGTTGTGTTTTCAGGGTATGGGTTGGGTATGCACAAGAATAAATTAATGAGCATGATGCTCTTGGCGCTGCTGTGTGGCGTGCCGGGCGCGGCCTTGTGGGCGGCGGACGAGGGCGTGAGTCTGCGCCAGTTGGAAGATCAGGCGTTGCGTCGGGATCCCATGATCGGTAAGTACCTGGATGAAGCGGCGGCCATGGAAGCGCAGGCGCTCGCGGTCCAGCAACGACCCGATCCGAAAATGAAGTTCGGTTTGGTGAACGTTCCGGTGGACGATTTCGACCTGGCGACAACCGACATGACCCAGGAGGTCATCGGTATTCAGCAACTGTTTCCCTCCGGCGATGTGCTGCAGCATATGGGCGGGCGTATGGCGCACATGGGGCAGGCCCGTGAAGCACAGGCGCAGAATCGCCGGTTGGATACGATACGCGAATTGCGTAAAGCCTGGCTTAAGGTGTATCAGGCTTATCATGCAATAAATATCGTGCAGCTGGGCCAGAAAGTGTTCGAGGATATGCTGGCGATCACCCAGTTTCAGTATCGTGCCGGGCAGGGCAATCAACAGGATGTGATTCGGGCGCAACTGGAGCTGGATATGCTTAAAGACAAGCAAATCGAGTTGGCTTCCATGTTGGAAATGGCCCAGGCGCAATTGGTGCGTTGGGCGGGCAATGATGCCACGGTGGACCGCCTGACGCTGGATGCCCTGACTTTGCCAGAGGTGCCGGCGCGCGGCCAGATCAGCCTGGGTTTGACTCAACACCCGATGCTGACCATGAAGGATTGGATGGCCAGCGCCGCGCAATCCGCGATCGAAGTGGCTCGGGCAAGGTATGACATGGGCTGGATGGTCGATGTTACCTATGGTTTTCGCCAACCCAAGCCCGATGGTACGTCGCGCTCGGATATGCTGTCCGCCATGGTGGTCATCGATATGCCGTTCTTCACCAGCAAGCGCCAGGATCAATGGCTGGCGGCCAGTGAAAAAGAATTCAGTGCCGCGCGCAGCGAAGTGGAAGATACGCGCTTGTCCATGCAAGCCATGCTCGACGGACAATATGCCGCCATGGACAGGTTGCTGGAACGGCTGACGTACTATCGGGATACAATATTGCCCGCGTCGGGACAAAATGCGGAGGCTGCGTTGAAGGCGTATCAGAGTCGCACTGGTGAATTTACGCCGTTGATGCGCGCACGCCTCATGGAAATTACCAATAAATTGACCGCGTTGGGCCTGTTGGTGGAACATGCCCAGGTACAGGTGGAGTTGTTGTATCTTGCAGGAGAGAGAAAATCATGAGCCAGTTCGATCTGCTTTCCCGGATTCGCTACCGCATGTGGGTGGCGAATCAGGATCTGCACGGCGCCGCTGGCGGCGCCGCTGGCGGCATTGCCAAATGGCAGAAACAGGTGGTGATAGCGCTGGTTCTGGTGGGGGTGGCGCTGGGTGCCCGTTACTATTTTGGTGGCGAGGCGTCACGACCGAGCCAGCTGCCGGAAATGGTGGTCGGTAAAGTGGCGCCCAAGGTTGCCGTCAAGCCAGTACCCGCCACAACTCAGGCACCGATGGCCGATAATACCGCCGGCGGGGAGGGCGAACCTCAGCCCAAAGAGGCCGCCGCCGCAGTTCCGGTCCCGGCCCCGAAAGCCGCTGGTGGTGATGTTGCGGACCGTAGCGCTCTGGTGAAGACCGCCAGCACCGGCGCAACCGACAAGGAATCCGCGTTGGGTCATGCGCTCAAACACGCCGATCCTACTTATGTGTGTCCGATGCATCCGGACGTACAGTCTAAAGATCCGGGCGGCACCTGTCCCATTTGCGGCATGGATCTGGTATTGGTGGAAGCGGGCGGCGAGGCTGACGTAGTCAGCATCTCTTCCAATGTCATCAATATGCTGGGCGTGCGTACTGATGTGGTGAAAAAGCGCAACTTGTACCGAAAGATCGATACCGTGGGTTATGTGACCTATGACGAAAATCGGGTACGTGACGTCAGTCTGCGCACGGAAGGGTGGCTGGAACGCATGGCGGTCAAGGCCGAGGGCGATCGGGTGGAGAAGGGGCAATTGTTGTTCGAATTGTATTCTCCGAAACTGGTGAATGCGCAGGAAGAATACCTGCAGGCACTGATCACGCGCAATGAATCATTGGTTTCCGCTTCCAAGGAGCGGATGGTGTCGCTGGGTGTTTCCGGTAGTCAGATCAAGCGCCTGGAACAGACGCATATC
>JAHECY010000194.1 GCA_024641505.1 Gammaproteobacteria bacterium | reverse complement strand
GACATCGAAACCTGCCCCCACTGCCAAGGGAAGCTCAAGATCGTAGCCGCCATCACCACCCCGGCGGCGATCACCAAGATTCTGACCCACCTGGGACTCAGTGCCCAACCGCCACCGGTAGCGCCTGCCCGGCAGGGCGAGCTGTTTGCGGCCGATTAACCGGAAGAATATACCAGAAATAAATGATGATGCTATCGAGGGCAGGGTAGCGGCTGGACGTTTGCCGGAGTTTTGTCGGGTAGCCGGTGAATCGGCAGTGTAAAAGGTTGGAATCCTGTTCTGAATCCAGCGGTTTCAGAAAATCGCACATACAAAACAGCTGGCCACCCAGACAATGTGCTGGCGCCGCTTCATGCTGCGTCCTGCACGTACCGCATCGCCTTCGGGCCGCGAAAGGGGCAAAAGGTGCTGAGCCTGCAAACAGTGCCGCAGCAACCCCCGCCGGTAACCTCGCCCCGTTGCGTCAGCAATAATGGCTGGGCAGTGGGAGGTAAATCACGAACTTTTACTGCGCCTTATTCATTTGTCTACGGAACTACCGATGGTGGTATGACCTGGCACCAGCAATACTATGGATCTAACCAGCCCAAATTGAGCAAGGTATTTTTCGTTGATAAGGAAGTCGGCTGGGCGATTGGTGAAGGCGGAAATATTTTACGGACCACGAGTGGTGGTAAAGAATGGTCATCTCAGAACTCTGGTACCCTGGTGCAACTGTATGATGTGAATTTTGTCAGCAAGAACGAAGGTTGGATTGTTGGCCGCGATGGCGTTTTATTGCACACCACCAATACAGGCGAGTCCTGGACCGCTGTATCCGTGGGTCACAACAACTCTATTAACAGTGTGCACTTCACCGATGCTACCCAGGGTTGGATTACTACCAGCGATGGTAGTAGTCCCAGAATCATGTATACCAGTGATGGCGGTAGCAGTTGGCAGTTCCAGAATTTCGTACCACTGTATGCTTTAACCAGCATATATTTCACGGATTCCCTAAACGGGTGGGTAACGGATTACCGGGGAAATATTTACCACACGACAAGTGGCGGGCAATAATCAGACGCTGCTGAGCGGGGGGATAGCACGCTATTCCCCCCGTTTACTTTGTTTCGGGCATGGTCTCGAGTTTGGTATGATTTTCGCTATGGTTTATTCTGGGTACTCTAAATTTCCTTCATTTCCCGGATTCACTATGAAAAAAGCGTATATCTGCTGGGGCGTCGCTTTATCCCTGTTGTTACCTGCTGTAACAGGTGCTGCATCACAATTACCGCCGAAAATAGCTGCAGCAGTCAAACAAGCCGGTTTCGGCCCTGAGGGTCTCGGTATCTACATTCAAGATGTGGCGGCAGCTAAGCCGGAAGAGGCTTTTCAGGCGGACCAGTTTTTGAATCCGGCATCAGTGATCAAGTTGGTAACCACCTCCGCGGCGTTGGATCTGCTCGGTTCCGGATACCGCTGGTCAACGGATGTTACTTACACCGGGAACATCGAAGGTGACACCTTAAAAGGTAATTTGTATTTTCGGGGCAATGGCGACCCCTATTTGACGCCGGAACGTTCAAAAACCAGGGGTGCGCTTTCTCCATGGTTGTTCGGAGGTCACCCCCGAATCCCTTGCGGTCAAAAGAGATCGCCAAAAAAACCGACCCGATAAACGCCGTAAAGAAACCTACGGCCATGGGTAATACCGACGTTCTGGTGACGCACAGATAAAAAATTATTTACCAGGCTGATTCAACGGCCGGCTTGCCTGTCGGTATCCTTGGGCTTGGCGTAACATCGAATGGTTGGTTCCCATAAAGGTTTGGTTTCAATGATCCGATCCATGCTGACTCTCCTGGCCCTGGTCTGGCTGGTCCCCGTCCCCGCACTGGCGGCAAACCCACCGACCAAGGCCGACCCCGGCGACGTTGCGCAGGTACAACGGGGCAAGAAGGTTTACGACATTTTCTGCGCGCTGTGCCATGGCGCCGACCTGGAGGGCCAGGCGGATTGGCGCACGCGCAAGCCCGACGGCAAGCTGCCCGCGCCACCCCATGATGAAACCGGTCATACCTGGCATCATTCCGACGAGATGTTGTTTGGCATGATCAAGCAGGGCATGGTGCCACCCTACGCGCCTAAGGAATATCCAACGGACATGCCTGGGTGGGGCAGCACCTTGAAAGACAACGACATCTGGGCGGTGCTGGCGTATATCAAAAGCCGCTGGCCGGAGGAAACGCATAAGCTACGACGGGAAATCGGCGGCGGTTTTCAGCCTATTGGCAAAAAGGAGTCGGAGTGATTTTTTTTGCGATGCTTCGCAACGCCGTCGTTGGCCGGTTGCGTCGCCTCCGTGGCTCGCCGAGTATGATTCTGTTCTGTGTACTGACGATGGCGTCCAGCGCGGTGAGCGCCGCCACGGACACGGCACCCGGCAGGCGCAACCAGCAAATCATGTCTGCCTATGCCGGGGCTACCTTGCTTTGGGGCTATAATGCCTGGTGGCAGGATGCCGATAAAACCAGTTTTCATTTCACGAATGAAGGGTGGTTCGGCGCCGATACTTACCGGGGCGGCGCGGACAAAATCGGGCATTTATATTTTCACTACACCAGTCAACGGCTGCTCGACGGTGCTTTCCGGTGGGCGGGTAATGACCGGCGCACGGCCGCCCGCCTCGCCGCCCAGGTTGTGGGCGTGACTTCAGTCCTGATCGAGATTACCGACGGCTTCACCGAGGAATATGGGTTCAGTTATGAAGACCTGCTGATTGACTTCGCGGGTATTGGCATGGGCTACCTCGTCGATAAGCACCCGGCGCTGGACAATAAGCTGGATTTCCGTTTGTTTTTGTCGACGCTCGCGGGATGCCTGGCGGCAAGGTTTGCGCGATGCGTCCCTGGATTACAGCGGGCAGATTTACCTGTTCGCAGTGAAGCTGAGCGGCTTTCCCCAATTCAATGCCAATCCCGTTCTACGGTATCTGGAGATTTCCGCCGGATACGGCACCACGGGCTACCGGCCGGAACGCGACCCACAAGATCGATACATTACTCGGCCAGCATTTGCCAATGAGCGGGTGACGACGAACGACAAAGGCCAGGTAGTATTGAAGCTGAAAAGTCCGTACCGGGATGGGACCAGTCACATCGTCATGGAGCCCCTGGAATTCATGCAACGGTTGGCGGCGTTGGTACCCCGGCCAAGGTTAAATCTCATTCGATTTCATGAGGCACATCCCTGTACCTCACCCCTGCGGGGCAACTTGCGTTGTGCAAATCGGCTCTCCTGCCGATTTGTCACGGTGTATTGGCGCCTAACCATAAGCTGCGGGCAGATGTGGTGCCGAAGCAATCAGCCACCGCAGGTGTACCGGTGACGAAAGGTGGGCAAGAGGAAGTGGAGGGCAGCAACGCCGCCTGGCGCATCAACTGGGCCA
>JAHECY010000105.1 GCA_024641505.1 Gammaproteobacteria bacterium | reverse complement strand
GTTACCGCTGGTCTGAGCAATCCCGGTGCTGGCTACTTCGTCGTGGAAGGTTCGGGCTCGGGTAACGTGATCACCTGCCATAATGATGCCTACAGCTACAACACCTCTGCAACCACGTCGATTCCGGGCTTGCTCGGTCCGACCGGCAGTATCGGTATCCAGGGTCTGGAAAAATCACCCGGTGCATCCGATCACTGGCACTATGTCCGTATCAACGGTGTCGCGCCAACGATCGACAACTATCTGAATGGTAAATATGACTACGCGTTTGAAAATACCATTCAATACAACGGCACGCTGGGTAGCGCTTCGCTGGAATATGCACTGGTAACAGAACTGCAAACTCAGGCAGTTACCTCGGCTTTCTTGAAGAGTGCCAACGTACAAGGTGTGGCAGCATTATGTAATGCCACCACGCCTGCCAGCCTCGGCGACGCAACACATGTACCAACCACCCGTATGAGCCGCGGTGGCAACAGCTGCGCTGCTGCTACACTGTGCCCGTAATTGTTGGGTAGTACATTTTTCAGTAATGTAATGCTGATGAAGTAATTCAGCAGGATGCCCACCCGCAAGGGTGGGCATTTTTTTATCTGTCAGTGTCATGTGAATGTCATGCCTGTGTCACGTTAACTTTCTATTCTCATCGCCCAATATGTTCAGTACACGTTAGCGATAACGAATAACGTATGCTGTTTGTATTACGCTTATAAAAATAGACGTTTTATATGATAACGACGATGCACTCCGTTGCGGTGCTGCATTACTGCAAACAGGTGTGGAATGTGTCAGTGCGTTTGATGAAGACAACGTATGGAGTGAGTGTTCTTGTTACATTGTGTGTACCGCCAATGTTGAACGCGACCGAACCGACTACCAATTCGTTTGAGCCGGTGGCAATGTCCGCCGTGAGTCGATTGTTGGCGCAAAATGAAATGACTCCTGCTGCAGAGATAAAAACCCCCGCAGTACCCGTTGCCAGTTTTGATATTCTGGAATTTCGCGTGCAGGGAGTAACGTTGTTGCCTGCTGATGCCATCGAACGCGCCGTGTATTCATATATGGGAATGCACAAGACCATGCAGGATGTAGAACAGGCCCGTCAAGCAGTGGAACAGGCGTATAAAAATTTCGGTTATCCCACCGGGATCGTTTCTATTCCGGAACAGAAAGTGGATCAGGGCGTGGTGCGTTTGCAGGTCACTGAAGGCAAAATCGGTCGCATCAAAGTCAGCGGCAGCCAGTATTATTCGCCGCGGGATATCCGCCATGCCTTGCCTTCACTGGCGCAGGGAAAAGTCCCGTATCTGCCGGAAATTCAGATTGAACTGGAACGCCTCAATACCACCACCGGTGACCGCAGTGTCGTGCCGGTTATGAAAGCCGGGCGCGAGCCGGGCACACTGGATGTGGAACTGAAGGTAAAGGATCAGGCACCGCTGCATGGCAAGCTCGAAGTCAGCAACCGCAATGCCGTTGCCACGACGTCCAGTCGTGCCATGGCGAGTTTGAATTACGACAATCTGTGGCAGGCAGGGCATTCACTGGCCTTGCAATATCAGACTTCACCGCAAGATACCCGGGAAGTCAAATTCTATGTGGTGTCGTATTCCCTGCCGGTGAGCGATGATAATGAACGCCTGACAATGTATGCCGTGCGCTCGGACAGCAATGTCGTTGCCGGACAGGATTTCTCCGTGGTGGGAAATGGCCACATCTATGGCATTCGCAGCAGTATGAACCTGCAGCGCGCTGCGGAACTATTCCAAACGCTTTCTGTAGGTATGGATTACAAAGATTTTAAAGAAACCTTGTTGCAGCAAGGCGCGGATACCGGAAAAACACCGATCAGTTATGTACCGTTCAGTTTACGTTACGATGCGGCAATGCGTTACGAACAAAGTCTATTGCGGTTTGGACTGGGAGCGACCTGGACATTTCGTGGATTGCACAGCGAACAGGCGCAATTCGATGACAAACGCATCTTCTCGCAAAGCAATTTCTTTTACCTCAGTGCTGATGCGAATTATCAATATCAATATACCAGCGGCTCACGGTTAAGTGGCCGGCTTGCCGCGCAATGGACTGATCAAGCTTTGATTAGTAATGAACAGTTCGGTATCGGTGGAACGCAAAATGTGCGTGGCTACTACGAATCGCAGGCGCTGGGGGACCGCGGCTATAACGCGTCACTGGAATGGGAAAGTCGTAACCTGGCGAAGCACTCCTGGTTGAATGAGTCGCGCTGGCATGTGTTTTATGACTATGGCAGCGCCTCGATCAACGATCCCTTGCCGGAACAGACGGTCAATTTTTACCTGGCGGGCACCGGGGCCGGCTACCGGTTCACGGCATGGCACCATCTGCGTGGTGACATCGATGTGGCATATGCACTACGCCCATTGGGCGTAATACACAAAGGGGATGTCCGATATCATGCGAGGCTTGCCTATGAATTCTAAATCGCGCTTACCAAATCAAATGGCAATGCAGTTAAAGAAAATTCCTGCTGCAACCCGCTTGGCGCTGCTGAACTGGCCACGCATGTCGCGGCAGCGGATTACCTTTGCGACAAGTCTGTTATTTGGTGCGTTGAGTTGCAACATGGCGATGGCGGATTTGCCGAAGATCTGTTCTTCGGCAAGTTGCAACGGTGTGAGCTGGTATAATCCGGCTAACACCAGCATTGTCAACTCCGACGGTTTTACGAATACCGGCACACTGGATTCAAATAACCGGCAGGTCTGGCAACTGGATCAACTCAGCCAGAATGCGGTGCTGAACTGGGCAACGTTCAATGTTGATCCGAATGTGCATTTGTATTTTCATAATCAGCCCTATGGCGCCAATTCGAGTACGCTCAATCGCATTTACCAGGGAACACCCTCCGAAATAGCCGGGCAGATCACTGCCGATGGCCGGCTGTATCTGCTCAATCAAAATGGCATTATTTTTCGAAACGGGTCGCAGGTCGATACACACGGTTTGATCGCCTCGACACTGAATATCGATGATCAAACCTATTTCAATGGTTTGTTATCCGCGTTCAACAGTAACGCTCCAGGAGCTGCGTTTACCGCGGTCATGCAAAACGGCGTCAACGTCTCAAAAGACGTGGTTGTGGAAAACGGTGCAACGCTTACCGCGCAGGACCATGGTACCGTGGCATTGTTCGGCAGTAATGTGACGCAAGGCGGCACGATAAAAACGGCAGATGGCCAGGTGATCCTGGCGGCAGGTAGTAAAATCTATATCGCCGGAAGTACCGATCCTGGCTTGCGAGGCTGGGTGGTTGAGGTGGATAGTGATGTGTCTGATTCGCAGCTCACAGCATTTAAGAACGGACAGAT
Source organism: Gammaproteobacteria bacterium (assembly GCA_024641505.1). Classification (GTDB taxonomy): domain Bacteria; phylum Pseudomonadota; class Gammaproteobacteria; order SG8-11; family SG8-11; genus UBA6920. Next base: position 9,673 of record JAHECY010000105.1, on the reverse strand, counting down.
TGCGTCACTTGATTCTTCGACCGTGACCAACACCGGCCTGGTCGAGGCATTGCGCGGCAACATCAGTATGGTCGGTTTGGCAATCAATCAGAATGGCATATCACACGCGACGACCGCTGTAGGTGAAAATGGCTCGATTATTTTAAAGGCCAGGGACAATGTATCATTAAATTACAGTAGCTCGACGGGAACAACATTTAGTGGAAACGTTCGTGATGGTCGTACCACATTTGGCGAAAGGTCGATAACCCAGGTTGACAATGATATTGAAATGGCGGCACTTACCGCCACCGATGCGCAACAGCCATTAGCGTCGATCGTTGCCGTCACTGCCAGACAGATTCAGTTGCAGGCTAACAGTGTCGTACAAGCTGTTGGTGGCCAGGTTGAACTGCGCGCCCTGGACAGTCAAACCTCAAATGTCAATTTAAATCCGATTAATACGTCTATTTCACCGCCTACCTTCGTTGACAAGTTATTAGGCCAGGCAAATACCGGCCAAAATGATACGTTCGCCGCGGATGCGCGTATCCAATTGGAAAGTGGCAGTAAAATTGATGTGTCAGGCGATGCAGTGCTGCTACCGATGTCGCGCAATCAACTGACGGTTCGACTTACCTCCAACGAATTAAATGCTGAACCTAACCAAATCGATGGAATTTTGCGTGGACAAAGTGTCAACGTCGATATCCGGGATGTGAATGCAAATGGTCGTTTACCTGTCGCAGATATTTCTGCAGCAGTCAACAATATTGCCAGGACTGTTGATGAACACACCACCACGGGTGGTAATGTAACACTGAATTCACAAGGGTCGTTGGTGTTTGCCAAAGGGGCAAGTATCGATGTCTCCGGTGGCAGCATTGCCTATCAGGATGGTGCTGTTTCTACTACGCAACTGACCTCCAACGGCAAAGTGTATGACATCGGTAGTGCCGATCCGAATCTTGTCTATGATTCTATTGTCGGCAAGGTCATCCGTAATTATGCCCGTTGGGGTGTCACTCAAACCTGGAACATTGGTGGTGGCAATAGCGGCGATCGAACCACCTATTATCAAGGTTACGTCGACGGCCGGGATGCCGGTACGGTCAACATCGCCGCGCCAAATCTGATTCTCAATGGTGATTTTATCGGTCACACGCTCAATGGTACAAACCAGCGTTCACCTGAGCAGCAGGCTATAGGCGGGAAACTGGTCATCGGGTTACCAGGCGGCATCGGTGTTGAAGGGCAAAAGACCTATCGCGCCCCCAACATCAATGTCGGTGATACAGACCTGGGCGATTTCAATCTTGGACAGGTTGACCTGTTTACACAGTTACCTAATGAATTGCAACAACAGGCTTATTTTTCTACACGTGCCTTTGAACAAGGCGGATTCAATCGATTGGCGATTTACAGTAACGGTGTTATCAGTAATCAGCAGATGGTGTTGACTCCAGCCATTCCAGACCAGCCACAGATATCACTTGGACAGGGCGCTGCGCTGCACCTTACCGGTGGCGGTGAAGTCAATCTCAATGCCGAGCAAATTCGACTTTACGGCGATATTACTACTCCCGGTGGCAAGATTACTGCCAATACAATTCGTGTCGGAGTGGCAACGAATCCCGTAATCAGTGGTGCTGCTCCAAGTAATGTCAGTCTTGATCCGGCGGTGACAGGGCGATATCAGTTAGTGGTCGGTGATCATGTTACTTTATCTACTGCGGGTACATGGGTAAATGATCGGCAAGGTGTTGCTTCGTCAACTCCTGCCGAGGGTCTGTTTATCAATGGTGGTACGATTACGCTCAATGCAACCAATGCAGATAGCCTTTATCTTGGTAATCATGCCGTCATGGATGTGCAAGGCGGTGCCTGGCAAAATGTCAATAATCAACTCACTTCAGGCAAAGGTGGGACGATCAATATTGCAACGGCAAGTCCGGACAGCAACAACAATCCAATACCATCGGTGATACTGGGCGGCAATTTGCAATTGCAAGGCTTTGCTTTAGGCAAGGGTGGCTCGCTGAATCTTGCCATGGCAGGTTTTGACATTGGTAGTAACCCTGATGTCTGGTCGCAACGGCAGGTTGTCAATGCAAATTACAACAGTAACACATGGGCTGCGTTACAGCTTTCATCACAATTGTTTTCAAATAATGGGTTCTCGTCAATTAATCTGAAGTCAACGCGAGGAGATATCCGCATTGAGGACGGTACGATTATCCATGCCCAACAACAAAATCGGGTATTGGATAATAATTTTGCAAACCAGGCAACAGGTACGCCAATCTCCAGCTTTAGCCATATCGATACGCTTGATCCATCTGTGCGTACCCCGGTGAATCTGACATTGGACATCAATAATCCCAATGCGGCAGATACCAGCCGTGCATCGAATCTGATGGGGGAAGGATCTGTCATCCAGGCAGATCCGCATGCCAGTATTTCTTTACTGAACAACTCGGGCGGACAGATCAATATCCAGGGAAGTATTGTTATGCCGGGTGGTGATATTACAATGACGCTGGGTCATAATAATCTGCAATCCTTCGATCCGAATCTCCAAATCATATTAGGCCAACAAGCCAGATTATCCACCGCCGGAATTTTCGTTTCACAACCCAACACCAAGGGCCAATTACAGGGTGATATCTTCAACGGTGGTTCTGTTTCGCTGACGTCGGGTGGTTATATCGACGCGCAGACAGGATCGGTGCTTGATGTCAGCGGTGCTTCTGCGGTGATGGATTTACCTTCGATAACAGGTGGTCTGAACCGGACAACGGTTGCCAGCGATGCCGGTGCTATTCGCTTTTCTGTAAATCAAGGCATGGCATTGAATGGGCAACTACTGGCGCATGCCGGTAGCCCAACGCAGCGTGGTGGCACATTGGCTGTGCAACTGAATCAGGAAGCCGGTGGTGGTTCAGCTGCAGGCCCTAATAATACGGATACGAATAGTATCGCAATTTACCATTCCTATGACCCTGCCTTGCATAACGAACTCAATTTGAGTCGAACCCTGGATGTGGTTCAGGATGCGGGGCAACAGAAATTGAGCAGCGGGTTGGTCAGGGTTGATATCAATCAAATCCAGCACAGCGGCATAGATCAATTAAATTTAACTGTTGGTAAATCTACAAGCATCTATGCAACACCCACCGATATCAATCTTGCGACACCTGATATACATCTGGACGGCAATCTCGATATCAATTTTCGTGGTGGGGTAACACTAAATACAACTCGGGTAACGACAACGGATAATGCTGTTACAACCATATCGGCACCGTATGTCAACCTGGGCAATTGGAGCGCAGCAACACCCAGTCCCGAAGTAGCATCAACCACGGGTGCAACGCTGACGATTAACGCGGATCTTATCGATGTTGCCGGCAATTCCGCCTGGCAGGGATTTGAGCAAATGACCCTGCATAGCCGTGGTGATATCCGTTTCATGTTTGCAACTGATACCAGTCCGCAAAACCAGAATGCGGGCGAATTGGCGACCAATGCGCCGCTGAACCTGATTGCCAATCAGATTTATCCCACAACATTGACACAATTCACAGTCCGTTCGACCTTCCAACCGGCTACCGCTCAAACCGACTCTATATATATAGGTAACAATGGTGGCTCGGCATCGACAGTACCCCTATCGGTAGGGGGGCAATTAAGCCTGAATGGGGCCAATATAACGATTGACGGGACAGTTCTCGCCCCGCTCGGCGAACTGGATCTGGGAAGCACAACAACTCAACGCCTCACCGTCACGTCACATGGTTCGGTCGGTACCAGCTTGGATGGCGAGCAATCCCTGTTTGGTTTGCTCAGTAATAATCAATGGTATTACCAGCTCGGTGGTATCAGTGAATCACCCGGTAGCGGCGATGCCCGTGCGGTACTGCCACAACAGCAGATTTCCATCAAAGGTGACGCTATCGATCTGCAGGCCGGTTCGACGCTGGACGTCAAAGGCGGCGGAGATTTACTGGCATGGAGCTATACTCCCATTGGCAAATTATATGACCCATTGAATTACGCCAATGCCGGTGGTCATTATTTTGCGATCCTGCCGACGCAGTCTGGTCAATATGCACCCTATGATCCGCAGGAATTTGCCGGGTGGTCTATTCGTCCTGGTGACAGCGTGTACCTCAGTGGTGGCGGTGGGGTTGCCGCAGGTACTTACGCTATTCTACCGGCACGATTTGCCTTGCTGCCGGGAGCCTTGCTGGTTCAACAAATACCGGGTCAGATAGATCGTCCACTGGGGACAAGCGGCAATCTCGCCGATGGGACACCGGTGGTTAGCGGTTATTTCACGACACTCAATACCAATTACACCCAGAGTCGTAACAGTAGTTTTGCATTGCACCCCAGCAGTTATGCCTACCGTATGGCGGAATATACCCTGTCGTCAGCAACTGATTATTTACGCGCCAATGCCGCCGTGCAACGCACACCATTGGATGCAGGTACGCTCACACTGACACCGCAAAGCACACTGACTCTCAATGGTGATCTTGATGCGACTCCAGCCAGTGGTGGGCGCGGTGTCGAAGTTAACATCGATAGCCGCAATTTATCCGTCGTCACGCAACGTGGTCCCGATATTGCCGGGCAAGTACAGCTTGTCGATATCGAACTTGATAGTTTGAATGCGGAGTCAATTTTGCTGGGCGGAACACGTACCCATGGTCAGACCAACACCTTTGAGATCATGACCAGTATCTTATCAATTGCCGATGGCGTGTCATTACACGGTCCGGAGTGGATTCTGGCAGCACAGCAGCAATTATCGATTGGTGATCAGGTTTCAATAAACGCCAGCAGCAGTACTTCCACTGCACAGGCCGGTGAATGGCATACAGATACAAACAGTGCCTTGATGCGTGCCTCTGCAGGTGACCAGATCACTTTGGTGCGTGATATCCAGGGTGTCGGCGGAATACCGCAAGTTTCCATCGGCACAGGCAGTCAATTGGCGGCGGATCGATCCATATTGGTGGACGTCGCGGCTTCGTCCAGTTTGATCAATTTAACCGATAAAGTGCAATTCAATAGTACGACCACGCCAGTGTCACGCAATCTGACGCTGAGTGCGGACCAGATCCATCTGAATACTGTCACAACAAATTTAACCGGAATTACCGTCAGCACGGCCAGCCTGAATGCACAGACCATCAATAATCTGGTACTGCAAGGACATCGCCGTATAGTTGTTACAGCTGATACCAGTCAGCCCATGGATGTTCATGGCCAGCGTACGACAGAGTTATATGCTGATTCCATGCGACTTGATACAGCGAATCTGCAGGGTAATGCGATCCAGGGTGATACTCTGGCATTCCGGGCCGGTGAGTTGAGCCTTGTCAATACCGGGGAAAATTCGACAGGTTCACTACAGAGTGGTGCAGCGACGTTAAAGTTGCAGGCTGATAAGACGATGGTGATAGGACAGGCATCGTTAACCGATTCCACTTCTGCATTGCGATTGGATGGATTTACGCAGGTGAATATGTCGGTGGCGAAGGGTGATGTTACCGGTGCAGGCAACACCATTCTGCAAAGCAGCGGCGATATAACTTTAACCGGTTCGCGTGTGACGGAACTCAGTGGCAGTGACTTTACACTTGATGCAACAGGTAAACGCGTCAGCATACTGGATAATCATATTGCAGCTACCAGCAGCGCGGATCAACTTGGCGCGCAATTGACGATTAAGGCGCAGTCGATCGACGTGGCGGGCAACATCGAATTGCATTCTGGTGTAGTGGATATGCAGGCCGATGGTGTCACCAATACGAATGCGATCGCGGTCACCGGCACTATCGATGTTAGTGGTACAGACAGGACATTTGGAGATCATGTTGCCGGTATGCCTGGTGGCACCATCAGGCTAACTGCAGTAAACGGCAATGTGGCGATCAATCCTGCTGCGCAGATTAATGTGTCCGGTGCGAGTGTTGGTGGAGATGCCGGACTGTTGCGAATCAGCTCAATAAACGGTGATGCACAGGTATCAGGAAATCTGCAAGGTCAGGCCAACAGTGGCTCCAACGGTGGACGTTTTCAGTTGGATTCCATGACAGTCTCAGGCAGTTTCAGCGAGGTAAACAATACGCTCAATACTGGTGGTTTCCATGGCGAACGTACATACCATGTACGCGGGCCTGGAAATATCATTGTCGCAGCAACAGATAGTGTGCAGGCGGATCAGATTAATTTGACAGCCGATCAGGGTGGTATTCAGCTGGCAGGACAACTCAATGCAGCCGGGAATAACGGTGGCATTATTCGATTGAATGCGCGCGATGATGTTGCGGTGTTGACGACCGCTGAGCTGGATGCCCATGCCACAGTGGCTGGCGGCAATGGCGGTGAACTCAATGTCAATTCAGGCAGCGGCGGAATCTATCTGGATGGCACGGTTAATGTCCGACGCGGTGCGATGGATCCATCCACAGGACAACAAGGTAAACAGGGTGAGGTTAAGCTGCGCTTGCAACAAACCGCTATTGCGTCGCTGACAGATTCAAATGTCACCAATGACAAATTGCGCATAAATGCAAATAAATTCAACGCGGATTATTTGCAAATAGAAGCGGTGACTACACCCTATATCGCTACTAACATTACAGCAACTGAGATTGCCAATGCAGAAAGTATTGCAATCGGCTTTATGAACGCCAATGCTGCTGCGATTTCGACGGCATTGAGTCCAGTCTCCAGTTTGCCCAGCCTGGAAACCTCACTGCGCGCCGGTATCGAAATACAATCTCCCGGTGATCTGAATCTGCTGACTGCCTGGGATCTGTCAAATGTCGCTGCCGGTAATCAACCGATCAATGTGACTTTACGTGCGCAGGGGGACCTTGGTATTAATGCAAATCTGACTGATGGTTTTACATCAAGAGGAAATTTAGTGAGTCGGCGTGCCGCGGATCTGACACTGATCGCCGGAGCAAACAGCAGTAGCGCCGATATTACAGCTGTAAAGTCAGGTATCGGCAATGTCACAGTGAACAACGCCAGTGTGCACACGGGGGCGGGTGATATCACTATGGCGGCCGGTGGTAATATCGAACTAAGCAGCCAGAATGCGACGATCTATACCGCCGGTCGATCTGGCGGCAGTGCACTGGATGCGTGGAGTAACTACGCAACACCAAATCCGAATCCTGTTAAAGCATTGCCGATTGATGGGGGCAATTTACGATTAACGGCAGGGCAGGATATCGTTGGACCCTCTGGCACTTCACAATTATTTACTGACTGGTTAATGACGCAACAAAATATAGCCGAGCGTACCCGTGGCACCATCGTCAACGTGCATGCGGAAGGTGCGGGCTGGTATGTCAATTTCAGCAACTTCCAACAGAACTTTGCAGCATTTGGCGGGGGCAATCTGACGGCGCAAGCAGGTCGCGATATCACGCGTGCTTCATTCGCCACTCCTGGCACCGGTTATTTCGATGCAGCTCTGCAGCAGGAAGTGACGCTTGGCAAGGGTGCTTTGTCGGTGCATGCAGACGGTAATATCAATAGTGGCGTGTTCTTGGTTGGTGATGGGATGGGTCAGATTACGACTGACCAGGCGCTGACGGATAACGGCCGTGTCTCCGGATCAACTTCTTTCGGCAATGTGTTCGCTGTAATGGGTGGTGAACTGACGGCGACAGCGCGGGGCAGTGTGGATAGCAGTATGGTGGTAAATCCTACATTAATCAGTACGGTCAGTATCAATCCCAATTTCTTTACCTACAGCGCAAATTCTGCTGTCAACCTGGTTTCACTTGGAGAAAATATCAATTTTACAACTCCGGTTACTGCCGAAGTTTCGCCTTATTTCCATGCTACGACGACGCGACCGCTTGATACATTGAACGCAGGCTATCTCCCTCCTACAGTAAGCTTCATTGCTGGCTCAGGAAATATCACCATGGCAGGGCAGGAAACTGATTTGTATCCGTCTGCAAATGGCAATTTTATTGCTATGGCAAATGGCAATATAATTATTCCTCAGACGCTGGCTGTATATGATGTTCCTTTTGGCGATACAAGACGTATATCGACGGTAGTGAATGGATTGCGGTCGCAACAGGAGTTATTACCGGTACTGGGTACGTTGTCATTGAGTGATTCATTGCATCTGCATGATCCTAATCCGTTGTTGCTGTTAACCAATAATGGCGATATTGCAATAAATAACGTTTACTCGGGTAAGTCAGTCGATGTCGAATCCGGTCGCGATCTGCTGATTGGTGGAAATGTCTACGTAACTCATCCACATGTGCAACAGGACGATGTGTCGATATTTACTGCAATGCGCGATGTAAATATGCTGGATTCGTCGATCTTCGGTCTCAATATCGATGGACCAGGCCAATTGTATATCGCTGCAGGTCGCAATGTGGATCTCGGTCAGAGTGGCGGAATACAAACGCGCGGAAATTTGAGCAACCCGGAATTGCCCGGTAATGGGGCAAATATCACTGTAGCGGCCGGTTTAGCCGGAAATCAACCCCGCTATACAGATTTCCTGCAACAGTATCCGCAATACCTGTCCTCTGACTATGGTCAGCGTAATATGTTTATCTCAGTAGTGGAACAAATCGCCGGGACTACTCATTTGTCGATGGCGAATGCCATGCAATACTATGTTGCCAAATTCACCGCGTCGCAGCAGGCTGAAGTTCGTAGGATTACCAATCTGGGTGGTAAAGATATATTTACTCTTGATGCGGTCGAGCAGTTTCAGCTACAAGTTACGCAATATATGCAGGATATTTTGCCTGGACAGCCAGATTTATCACGGGATGCTGCATTGCTACGATTTGCCAGTTTGGCATTGCAGCAGCAACAACCACTGATTCAGCAGATGTTTTATTCAGAATTGCGCACTGCAGGCCGTAGCGCCAAACTGGCCGATGCCAGTACAGCCGATCAGAACTATGCAGGTGGTTATGCGGCATTGAGTGTATTGTTCCCTGGTCTTGAACATGGAACAAACCCATATCACGGTGATGTGAATCTGTTTTTTAGTCAGATAAAAACACTCGATGGTGGTGATATTTCCATACTGGTGCCAGGCGGCATTGTTAATGCGGGGCTTGCTGTGCAGCCACCGGGTGTAGACGCCAAGGCAGCCAACGAACTTGGTATAGTTGCTGCTCGTGAAGGGAATGTACGAATTTATACCCAATCAAATATTCAGGTGAATCAATCACGCATATTTACGTTAGGGGGTGGCGATTTGTTACTCTGGTCAAGTTACGGGGACATCGATGCCGGGAGAGGATCGAAAACTGCCATATCAGCTCCGCCACCAACGGTTACTGTGGATAGCCAGGGAAATGTGTCACTGGATTTTTCTGGAGCCATAGCAGGTAGTGGTATTCGTGTGATTTGCGTTATTGATTGTGCGGCAGATGGACAATTCATTACAACGACAAAATCACAAGGACCGGGTATCAAGATCAGTTCCGCAGATGTGGACTTAATTGCACCACATGGAACTGTCAGTGCCGGTGAAGCAGGTATCGGTTCTGCTGGTAATCTTTTCATTGCCGCACAACAGGTTGTAGGTGCCAACAATATCGATGTAGGTGGTTTTGCAGTCGGTATCCCGCTGACCACGAGTGTGTCGGTGACTCCCCCTACAGTAAGTTCACCG
>JAHECY010000104.1 GCA_024641505.1 Gammaproteobacteria bacterium | reverse complement strand
TGGTGGCCACGATCGTCACCGAGGAGCCCTACCCCGGCTGGCCCTATGGCACGTTTACCCTGGAGATCCCCCTCAGCCCGGCGCCGGACAGCGCCAGCGCCATCGCCCAGGCCGATGCCCTCTATGCCCAAACCCAGGACAACGGCTACCAGCAGGTGAGCAAGGATTTACAGACGGCAGCGGCGGCAGTAGCGGCCGGTGATCGCGGCACCGCCTGACGCCGGACGGTATTCAAAATGAATGACGGCGATTTGAATAAGTGCTTTCAGTTCCTGCTGCAAACCGGTCTGATGGGTTCCGCCCTGGAACATGCGGTACCCAGGCAGATGTTTAACACACCGGATAGCCTCATCGAAGCGATCACTGTGGAGAAAGCCATTCGAAATGGCCGCGGTACTTACACCGGGAATGCGTGATAAATTGCCGCTCTACCCCAGGACTAAAATATTGCGCTTTGATGCAAGAATAGTGTCCAAATATCCGCATGCCGCGAATCATTTTATTTTCAAACCGCTACTCCACATCAGGTAGGTCTTGGTTGCGGAGGCCGCTATTTTATTTGTTTTTCCATAGTTGTTGGTTTATCATCGCCCCGCTTGCCATACATGGCTGGTACAAATAAATATAAATAAATATCACGCTTTCTTTATTATCGTTAAATAGGACCGCATTCATCGCCTATACCGTGTACGGAAAGCTATTCGTCCTTCATTCGCTGGTAAAATAATTTCATCAAAGATCAAATCCGCGATAGTTGTGGAGCCATGGGATGAAGAGATTTTTAAGAAGGGGTTTTATCATGCGACATCAACTACTCTCATGCACCATTTTTTTAGCAACCATATTTACCTGCGTCAATGCGCAGGCGACGGGTTTCGGACTCAGCACCGGTGGTGGCGGGGAAACCTGGAAATACGATACCAAGTATGAAGAGGATCGTAGTAATTCACACGTGAGTGTAATTTTTGATACCAATTTATCCGACAATCACCTGTTTAACTACCGATTATCTTTGGGTACCGGTAGCAGCGAACCTGACACCTACGGTATTACCATGAGCGGCTTCGTAGTAACGCATGATTTCGGCTTTCAACTCGTTCACGCAAGAATGGTTAAAGTTTGGCTTGGACCACAGATCAATATTGCAAATTATGACAGCCACGAAAGCAACAATGGACTTAGTTATAAAGGCACGGTGACGGGATTTGGAGTGGGCCCGGTGCTCGGACTCAACCTGAATGTCGGCAGCCTGGTAAGCTTGAGTCTTGATGCCGGAATAAGACGAATGGGTTATGTGGGTTTCCTGAATACCAGAAACAGTGCCGGCGCCCGTCTTGACCGGACCGAGATTGATGCTGTTGGATCAGGAAATTTTATGGACTTTTCCATTATTTTTCGATTCAACGAAATGGCCAGGTAGACTCCCGGTCGCAATCAAGCGCCTGCGGCACCGAGTATCAAAATCACGACTGCCGGGTAAACACCGGCAGTCACCCCCCCCCGGCACCTGTACGCGCACCAGTTACCTGATGCTGGGCTACCCTTGTTTCAGCGTGATTGAAAACGACGAACACCCCGTCCCGAAGATAACCCTTTAAGCAAGCGCTGCGATGCCACCGAACCTAAGCCATCCACCCTTATGGATATGCGGTTTATCGGGCGACTCCCTGCCCCAAAAATCGTTAACTAAAGATTCAACTAATAACATTGCCGGCCGATATTGCTGTTATTAAACATTTTTTCACGCAAATGACCGCTGGCGATGCCAGTCCAGAACGGTGTGTACATCAGTGGTGCTCAATCGCACCTATTGGAATTGGCCATGAACCAATCCGCTTACCAGGCTTCATCGACGTCGCGCAAACCGACTAAATGGCGTTTGTCCAGCACCCAGTTTGGTTTGTTTTTCGGTTTCAGTGCCATGCTCACCATCATGGCGACATTAACCTTGATCAGCATGCGGTGGGGTGTGGAATCGGTCCAGCACCGCCTTGAAGTCCTGGTCCAGGAACATATGCAAAAAATTCGCCTCTCGGTCGAGATGCGGACCAGCGCACGCAAACGCACCCATTCCATACAACGGATGATCTTGCTGGAAGATCCGTTTGAGCGCGATGCGGAGTTTCTGCACTTCAACAGTCATGCCGCGACATTTATCAAGGCGCGCACCGAGTTTTTTTCCATGCAGCTGTCGCCGCACGAACGCCTGCTGTTGGACCACCAAGGTCGGTTCTCCCGGCAGGCGCAGTTGCTACAGGAAAACATCGTTGACCTGGTACAGCAAGACCGTATTGCCGAGGCTAAGGTCCTGCTCATGGAACAAGCGGTCCCGATTCAAGACAAGGTCATCGAGGTCCTGGATGAGTTGCATGCCTTGCAGGAAACGGCGGCCAATCTGGCAATCAGTGAAGCTGATCAGACTTACAACAAAACCAATGCCTATATCATCGCGGCCTCAGGTTTCGCCGGCTTGCTGGGGTTAGTAGTAGCAAGCCTGGTGGTGCGCCGATTCAACAGAGAGGCCCATTTGCGTGAGCAATACGTCAATGATATCGAGAAATCAACTCATGCATTGACAGTTTCCACCAATGAATTGCGTATCGCTAAGGAACAGGCGGAACAGGCGAATCAAAGCAAAGGTTACTTTTTGGCGAACATGAGCCACGAATTGCGCACACCGCTTAACGCTATTATCGGATATATTGAACTACTGCAGGAGGAACTCAACGCGCGACTGGGGCCAGCCCAGGTTATTTATTGTAAAAACATACAGTCGTCAGCCAACCATTTGCTAGCGCTGATCAGCGCGATCCTGGACCTTTCGAAGATCGAAGCCGGCCGCATGCATATCGAGCCCTTGGACTTTGAACTGGGATCACTGGTTGCCAAAGTCGCCACCACAATCGAACCCATGATGCACAAGAACAATAATAAACTGGTTATTGACTATGATGCGCAAAAACTCGGTACCATGTATACCGATCCGATGAAGTTACAGCAAGTCTTGCTGAACCTGTTGAGCAATGCCGCAAAATTTACCAACAACGGCGTGGTTACGCTGCGCATCGAGACCCATGTCGAGCCGAAAACTGAGTGGATCGTATTCGCCATCACCGATACCGGCATTGGCGTGGCACAGCACCAGCTCAAGCAATTGTTTGAGCCGTTCGTGCAAGCGGATTTGTCCACCACGCGCAAATACGGGGGTACCGGGCTTGGATTAACCATTTCCAGACACTATTGTGAAATGATGGGCGGTCTGATCGAGGTCAGCAGCGCGGTGAACAGCGGCAGCACATTTATCGTCAAACTGCCCAGATCGATGAACCTGATGTTCACATCCGTGGACGACCCGGACGTTGGCTAGGCAACCTCCGGTGAGGGCGCCGACGTCCGCCTTTACCCCGATCTACTATTTAATGTCGCCCACTATCATTTTGCATAAAACCTGGTATACTGGCGCCCAGCAAAATACCTGGCACACTTCGGTCTGTGTCACCTCGCGGTCTTACTGTTCCTGTCAGTCCTCGAAATTCTGTAATTGTTCCCCCCTGGACCGTCTCAAGGCAAACCTTGGGCAGGCGGTAACCCGAACCCTGTAAGGGCAAAATAATCTATGTCATTTGATACACTTGGCCTCTCGGCCGAATTGTTGCGTGCTGTGGCCGAAGAAGGCTATAGCAAACCCACTCCTATTCAATCCCAGGCGATCCCGATCATTCTCGAAGGTCGCGACGTCCTGGCCGGCGCCCAGACCGGCACTGGTAAAACCGCCGGTTTTACCCTGCCGACGCTGCAGCGTTTGAGCGCCGCCAAGCCGACCGGCAAATACCGGCCGGTCCGTGCCCTGGTGCTGACACCCACCCGTGAACTGGCGGCCCAGGTTGCCGAAAATATCGAAACCTATGGTAAGTACCTGCCCCTGAAGTCGACGGTCGTGTTCGGCGGTGTCAGTATCGGCCCGCAGATCAGCCGCCTGCGCAAAGGCGTCGACATTCTGATTGCAACACCAGGTCGTCTGCTGGATCACGTTTCCCAGAACACGGTGGATCTTTCCCGTGTGGAGATACTGATACTGGACGAAGCGGATCGCATGCTGGACATGGGTTTCATTCGTGATATTCGCAAATTGATCGCCCTGCTACCGAAACAACGACAGAATCTGTTGTTCTCCGCCACCTTCTCCAGCGACATCAAACTGCTGGCAGACAGTTTCATGCGCAACCCCGCATTGATCGAAGTCGCGCGCCGCAATACTGCCGCGGAACTGGTGGATCAAGTAGTACATCCCGTGGATCGGAATCGCAAACGCGAGATGTTGTCCCATTTGATCGGTAAGCACAACTGGCGGCAAGTACTGGTGTTTATGCGCACCAAGCACGGCGCCAATCGGTTATCCGAACAACTGGAACAGGACGGTATCAGCGCCGCCGCTATCCACGGCAACAAGAGTCAGGGCGCCCGCACCAAGGCCCTGGCGGACTTCAAACAAAATAAAGTACGCGTTTTGGTGGCCACGGATATCGCCGCCCGCGGCCTGGACATCGACCAGCTGCCCCACGTGGTGAATTTCGAGCTGCCCAATGTGCCGGAAGATTATGTCCATCGTATCGGCCGTACCGGTCGCGCCGGCAATGAAGGTCAAGCCCTGTCATTGGTGTGCGTCGATGAACATGCCTTCTTGCGAGATATCGAGCGGTTGCTGAAACGGGACATCGCGAAAGTGACGCTGCAGGGTTTTGAACCGGATCCAAGCATCAAAGCGGAACCCATTGTTCTCGGTCGCGGCGGTAACAAACCAGGCGGCGGTGGCAATCGTAAATCACACAACGCACCGGCGCGTCGCCCCAAAGCGGCGCAACCACGCTTCAATGGCCAGAACAACGGCAACAGCAACGGCTCGCGCCGCAGCCCCGCCCATACCGGGCAACGGGGCCGATAACGCACAGCATACCGGGGCGGTGACGGCAAGAGCCGCCACCCTCCCGGCTTTCTCGGATCGTTAACTTACGCCTGGGCCGGCTGCGCCTGAGCCTCAGCTTCGATCTCCGCCCGCACTTTATCCATATCCAATTCTTTTACCTGCGTTATCAATTGATTCAAGGCGCTCCCCGGCAGGGCTCCGGGCTGGGAAAAAATGATGATCTTTTCCCGGAAAACCATCAGCGTTGGAATGGAACGAATCTGGAAATATCCAGCAAGTTCTTGTTGTTCCTCGGTATTGACCTTGGCGAAAGTGATATCCGTGTTGGCCTGGGCGGCGGCATCGAACACCGGGGCGAAGGATTTACAGGGACCACACCAGGGCGCCCAGAAATCGACAATCACAATGTCATTACTTTCAATGACTTCCGAAAAGTTATCGCGGGTAACTTCAAGCACCATGGGGCACCTCACTGTCTACAGGGATTAATTAGTAATTCATTATTTACTGATATACAGGCAGGGGCGACGGAGATCAACCCCGGCGCGCAAACAATTATCAATTTCTCTGGCGCGCTCCCGGCGCCACAGGGTTCTGGTACACTGCGCCGGTGCTGAAATTCAATCAACTTTCCATGCGCCGCGGTACGCGCGAGCTGCTCCATGAGGTGTCGGGCATAGTCCATGCCGGGCAACGGGTGGGCATTACCGGCGCCAATGGCGTCGGTAAATCGAGCCTGTTCGCCCTCATCCGCAATGAACTGCAGGCCGACGGCGGCGGTATTTCCTTGCCACCGAACACGGTCATCGCCCATGTGGCCCAGGAAACGCCCGCCGTCGACCGCTCAGCCCTGGACTACGTCATCGACGGGGACCGGGAATTACGCACGCTGGAACAGCGCCTGGCGCGCGCGGAACGCGCAGATGACGGCGCGGCCCTGGCCCACCTCTACAGCGACATGGAAAACATTCACGGTTACACCGCCGCCAGCCGTGCCGGAAAGTTACTCCATGGCCTGGGCTTCACCAACGCCCAGGAGCAGTTGCCGGTGCAGCAATTTTCCGGTGGCTGGCGCATGCGCCTCAATCTCGCGCAGGCTCTGATGTGTCGATCGGACTTGCTGCTGTTGGATGAGCCCACCAATCACCTGGACCTGGAAGCCGTCATTTGGCTGGAGGAATGGCTGGTGGCCTATCCCGGTACCTTGTTGCTGATCTCCCACGACCGGGATTTTCTCGATCGAGTAACCACGCACATCGCCCACATCGAACAAGGCGCCCTGACCTTTTATACCGGCAATTATTCCGCTTTCGAGATCCGGCGCGCGGAAAAACTCGCCAACCAGCAGGCGGCGCACGAGAAACAACAGCGGGAAATCGCCCACATGCAGGCCTTTGTGACCCGCTTCAAGGCCAAGGCCAGCAAGGCGCGCCAGGCCCAGAGCCGCGTCAAAGCCCTGGAACGCATGGCCGTGATCAGTGCCGCCCATGTGGATTCACCGTTTCATTTTGAATTCCGTCCGCCGGCCCGTCTACCCAACTTGTTATTGCATCTGGAAGATGTCAGCACCGGCTATGGCCCAACGCCGATCCTGAACGGTATCACCATGAATATCCTGGCGGGCAGTCGCGTTGGTTTATTGGGATTCAACGGTGCGGGCAAATCGACCTTGATCAAACTGCTGGCGGGTGAACTGAGCGCATCGCATGGCGCGCGTACCGAGGCGAAGGATATCAAGATCGGTTACTTCGCCCAGCATCAACTGGAACAATTGGACCGCCAGGCCAGCCCCCTGCTGCATCTGCAACG
The DNA here is from genome assembly GCA_024641505.1 of Gammaproteobacteria bacterium. GTDB lineage: Bacteria > Pseudomonadota > Gammaproteobacteria > SG8-11 > SG8-11 > UBA6920. The sequence continues at coordinate 6,321 of JAHECY010000104.1, read as the reverse complement.
CCTGGACCCGCGCGCCACGGAACGGGACTTGCGCAATTTTCTCGGTGGTTTCGGTTTTCAGGGGGATATGGCGACGGCGGCCACCGAGCCGTTTTCCGGCGGTGAAAAAGCGCGCCTGGTGCTTGCCATCATCGTCTATCAAAAACCGAATTTATTGCTGCTCGATGAGCCCACCAATCATTTGGACCTGGAAATGCGTCACGCCTTGAGCATGGCGCTGCAGGAATATACCGGCGCCATGATCGTCGTTTCCCATGACCGTCACCTGTTACGCACGGTAACGGATTCCCTGTTGCTGGTGGCTAATGGCGTGGTGGCCCCGTTCGAGGGGGATGTGGACGACTATCGGCGCTGGGTGCAGGAACAGAACCGGCAAGACAGCGCCACGGAAAGTCCCAATGCCGCGCCGCAGGAAGCCGCGCCGGTCAACAAGAAACTGCAACGCCAGCAGGCCGCCGCCGCGCGCCAACAGACGCAACAATTGCGCAATAAACTGCAAAAGCTGGAAAAACAAATCGCCGAGTGCCATACGGAAAAAGCCGCGCTCCAGGAACGATTGGCCGACAGCGGCATTTATGAGGCACAGCAGAAAGGATTGTTGCGCGAGTTACTCGCTAAACAAAGTGACTGCGAGCGGCGCGTGCAGGAGCTGGAAGAACAGTGGCTGGAGACCAGCGAAGCGCTGGAAGCGGCGGATTAAGCTGCGCGCGTGATTCATTCAGATAATGGATTTCGCAACCGGCCAAACCGGGTGTGCCGTGCGTAGGGTGCGAGACTGTGTAAAAACGCCCTTGTTCATTAAGCCACGTCACTGATTGTAGGCTGCGTATGACGCACCGATTTTTGAACACAAAACGACGAACCCTTGATAGGTGGCTGCGTTCTGGATTTCCCGCCAGCTCTATGTGTCGGTGGGGGTGCCGTTTCCAGACCTTCTGGCGCCAGGGATGGCGCCAGAGAGCCCCCAGGGATGGGTTTACGGCGTGTCTGGAAACGGTCACCCCACCGACACGGAGAGCTGGTGGGAAATCCGCAACGCAGCCACGTGCCTTGGTTTCATTCAGATCAGCTCAAAAACCGATGCGTGATACCCATCCGTCAATCGGTGACAAAGCATAATGCGCAGGGGCGTTGTTTTACGCAGTCTCGTGCGCTACCACATCAAATCGTCAGGAATCTGATAATCGGCGTACGGGTCCGCTTCATCCCGCATTTCCTGGCTGGTGTCGTTACATACTATTAAATAGGAGGCGTCGCGCTGCGCGATCCTGGCCGCCACCGCCGCGGGCACCAGGTGGTAGCCGTCCGCGAGCTTGACGATCGCCAGCCGGCCGCCGGCCAGTTGCTTCTGGTGCAATTCCGTGACGTAGATGCGCTGCACCTTGCCGGCATCGTTGAAATTGTAGGTAACGGTGCCGTCACCGGTGTCGATACGATTCATCTCCACCATTTGTTTGATCTGCGCTCCGAAGGCTTCACGGGCCGCCGCCGCGTCGCGCTGCCGGTTCAGTTCCCGGTCACGGGCGGCGTTTTCCGCCTGGGCCTGTAACGCCAGGCGTTTGCTTTCTTCCAGCGGCTTGGCCTTTTTACCCTTTTGCTGTTTCAGCTGTTTGTGTTTTTCCTGTTTTACTTTCTTGGCTTTGTTGTCGTCCACCAGGCCGGATTTTTTCAGCTGATCGAATAACGAATTGGCCATGGCGCCTACCTCGTGCGAGTTTCATTGTTGTACGGAACATCCAATGGCTATTTTATTACCCGCCGCATACCTTGGGAACTAAAACCACCGCTAATGACGGCGCCAAGGGAAAATACAGGCCGATCGGCATTGAAACAGGCATCCCTTTCATGTGATATTGGCCGAAATCACGGTCCGGACAGGTCTTATCATGGTGTTTAACCCCAATGTCATCATACTCAGCATGTTCATCATCGCGGGCCTCATGACCACCGTGTGGGGCTGGCGTATCGTCGCCCGCGGGCGCGTTACTCAGCGCTGGCCACGCGTCGACGGTGTCATCAGCCGTGCCGACCCGAACTCCGAGACCGATAATCTGCTGCCGCATATCGAGTTCAGTTATGTGGTTGCGGGTAGCACCTACCAGCATACTATCGATTTTTCCGGGGATGCCCCGCCCTCGCCAGAACTGAACGCGAGCTATTTACGGAAATACCCGATTGGCGCCAAGGTGCACGTTTCCTATAATCCCACACATCCGCAGCACGTCACCCTGGAACCCGGCGTCGGCAAAGGCGATTGGGCGGTGTTGGCGTTCGGCATACTGATCAGCGTGTTTGGTGTGTTATTCCTGTGGTTCGGTGCTTAACGAAGCGCGGTAGGCAAGAAATGCTTCGCGCAACGCCGCCACGCGCTTGCGATTGACCCCGAGATCACTGTGCCCCACCCTGGAAGCGGAACGCAGGTGCAGCACCTGCTGCGTGGCGTCCCAACGCAATTCCAGATCATCGACAAAACGCACCAGTGCACTGACATATTCCGCCCGCAGATAGCCATGTTCCTCGCGCACGATTTCGCCTCCGGTGGCGGCGATGGCGTGACGGGCTCCGGCCCAGGCCTGCTCCGCCGTTAATCCCTTGGCATCCAGGGCGCTGACCCAGCGTGCATCGGACTGCGCGGCGCCATATTCACTGCACACGCAATTCGGACGGGCGTCACAGGGCTGCAGCTTACCCGTCTGTAATCCCAGCGCCGGCGCCTGCCGTGACATGAGTGAGAGTACAGCGGTAGCAACGACTGCGATTGCCACCAGCACGCCAATCAAAATAAAAAGTTTAGTCATAATCCCTATATCATCCTACACGATGCGCATCGATCTTTCCCGAAGCTGTCGCAACACTCGCCGACCCGGCAGTTCCCGCCCGCGGTGGCAGTGGCAGTGGCATATTAAGCAGGGGCGATTTTTCCCACAGCCTCCCTGCGTCATGAGCATACCACGATGTGGCGATACCCCCGACCCTCAATGCCACAAACCGCTGATATGCCTGCGTGGCGACCGCTGGACATTGATGCCATTCAAGTGCTTGAGCAACGCAGTCTCGGGGGGGCGTCGCCAATTTTGATCGGTGGCTTGCGGTGTCTGCAATTCGAGCAGACGGCGCACGCGTTCCTCGGTCGGGGGATGGGTACGCAATAATGAGGGTTCCGGCAAGCGGCGACCGGGCATCAACAAGCGCTCAAACCAATGGGTCTGGGAGCGTTCGATTTTCACCAGTGCCCGCGCCAACCCTTCCGGATCACCGGTCAAGCGGCAGGCGTTCAAATCCGCGTCGTATTCACGGGTGCGGGACAAGCGCAATTGAGCCAGGGCGCTGATATTGGGCGCAAGAATCAGCAACAGGATAGCGAACCAATTGATGGTTACCTGTGACAACAGCAGCAGCGGCACATTCAACAACAATAAGAACTGCCCAATCAGCGAACACATGTTCGTCATGCGGCTGAACATATCCGCCAAACCCATGACCCACATATCGTTACTGCGTACGTGGCTTAGTTCGTGAGCAAGCACACCGACCTGTTCCCGGATATCGAGCATGCGCAGCAGGCCGTCGGTGACGGCAATCACTGACTGCGGCCTTTGACCTAAGGTAAAGGAGTTGACCATGCTGCTTGGCACATAATACAACGTCGGCAGGCGCTCCACACCGGCGCGTAGCGTCAGTTCCTGTAATATTGAATAGAGGCTCGGCGCCTGCTCCGGCGTAAGGGGTCTGCCGCCATACAGTTGCATGATCATGCGTGGCGAAAACGTGGGATTGATCACGACGATAATTGCGCCCATGAGCAAAAGCACCAACACACCGCTGCCGCCCCACAGCATCCATCCCAGCAGGGACAGAAATCCGCCCATGAATACCAGCAACAATATTGATTGCACCCGGTTCTGCCAGGCGTGCTGTAACCAAACGGTTGGATCGATACGACGTTTAGTCATGGCCGACGTCGCGTTCAATGTTCAAAGCGACGCAATCGCATGCGCAACACATACAACTCATCCAGCAATTCCAGCGCCAGCGCCGCGCCCGCCCAATTCACTCCCAGATCCCGTCGCAATTGCACCGCGCATCGCACGCGGCGCACACTGGTGCCCTGAAAACGCCAAACCGCGCGATTATCACCCTTGGGCTCAATTATACCTTCCTCGATCAGTTCAAATACCTGTTCCGCCGGCATGTGGCAAACCCGACAGAGATCCGCCAGCGTAAGCTCCAGGTCCTCCTCGAGAATGTCGCCGGACATCAATGGCAGCAGTTCATTTTTCATACGCATTAAACCCCCAGGGATGCGCGCGGATTGAACCGGGTGATGCGCGCCATTTCCTGGTACACAGCGCGCGTCGCATCGGTGTCCGCGGGGGGCAAGCTGACCTTGAGCACCACATAAAAGTCACCGTCGGGTTTAGCGGGAATGCCCCGCCCTTTCAGGCGTAACTTGCCGCCACTGACTGACCCCGCCGGTATTTTCAGTTCCACGATGCCGGTTGGTGTTGGCGTTTTTACCGTGGCACCCAATATTGCCTCCCAGGGTGCAATGGGCAGATCGATATATACATTCTTGCCCTCGACATGGTAATACGGATGATGCTGAAATTCGATCTCCAGGTACAGGTCGCCCTGTTTACCGTTGCCAAATCCCGGATCGCCCTGACCGGTCAACCGGATATACTGTCCCTGACGCACACCTTTGGGAATACGCACATTCAGCGTCCGGTCCTTGACCTGGGGTCGACCGTCAGCGCCCAGCACCGTGGACTTCAGGGTGAGCGCACGGCTGGCGCCATGATAGGCGTCCTCAATTTCGATATAAACTTTGGCATAGACATCCTGGCCATGAGCGGAAGTTTCCTGCCATGGGCGACCACCGCCGTGGGCAAACCCCCGGCCAAATAATGATTCGAAAAAATCACTGAATTGCGAAGCGTCGGCTTCGGTAAAACCGCCGCCGTGAAACTCAAAACCATGCCCCCAGTCGGGCGGTGGACGAAACTCCTGTCCCGCCCGCCAGTTTGAACCCAGACGGTCGTAAGCCACGCGTTTCTCCGGATCCTTGAGCACTTCGTAAGCCTCGCCCAACTCCTTGAAGCGCGTTTCCGCGTCGGCCTCTTTACTTACATCCGGGTGGTATTTCCGCGCCAGCTTACGGTACGCGCGCTTGATATCATCCTGGGTGGCATCACGATGCACGCCCATGATTTTATAATAATCCTTGTACTCCATACGCTGCTCCGGCTGCTGTTAGCGACTGCCTGCCAATTCAGACTTCCACACGACGCGCGGCTGCACATCACCCAACCACCGTACAGGAATCCATCCAGCGCTACCAGGCAGCGCACAGCCCACGCGTCGGCATCGTGCCACGCACCATTGGCGCATGCGGACTTTGCCGGTGCCGTTCGGGGGCTCCGGCGCCATAGACGCCGGAGCAATCCCGTCAGCAGGTACCCACCCCGCGATGACTATGCGGTACGCACCTCGATCTTGCGCGGTTTGTGTTTCTCCCGTTTGGGGATGCGCAGTGTCAATACCCCATTTTTCAAGTTTGCGTCGATGCTATCCATATCCAGTTCATGACTCAGTGTGAAGTTACGCTGATAGCGGTGAGCGTGCACATCCGCATACAGTGGCTTCATTCCGTCCGGGACGGGAATACTCATGTTACCGGAGATGGACAAACCTTCGCCATCGACATTGACCTCCATGCGGTCCCGGGAGACGCCCGGCATATCCACAAGCAAGGTAATGCCCGTTTCATTTTCAAAAACATCCACCTCCGGCACAATCACCGGCGTCTGATCATTAACTTCCGGCACACCGCCCTTGTCGGCGGCAGTCATCTTGTTGGTATCGGCCATATTAGTCTCCTCAGGTTGATCACTTGACTTCTATCTGGCGTGGTTTCGCGGATTCGCGCCGCTTAATGGTGATATGCAGCAGACCGTCCTGATATTTTGCGGTCACCGCATCGGGATCCACATCTTCCGGTAACGCCACGACCCGGCGGAAGCCGCCGCTAAAGCGCTCCTTGCGGTAATAATCCGCGCCGGTCTCGGTGACTAATTTGCGTTCTCCCGCCACGGTCAACAAATGCTGTTGCATGGAAATATCCAGACTTTTAGGGTCCAAACCGGCCGCGAACAAATAGACATCAACCTGGTCAGGCGTGCTGCCGATATTCAGCGGCGTGTAGGTACCTTTCGCGACCGCACGGATGCTACTGGGCCAAGCGTTGCCGCCAAACAGTTGATCCATGTCCCGTTGCATGCGCCGAACCTCATCCAGCAGGCTGCCTTCGAAATTTCTCAG
>JAHECY010000019.1 GCA_024641505.1 Gammaproteobacteria bacterium | reverse complement strand
GGCTCTATTATTATTATTATAATGACCTGCCCCCGGAATTTATTGCGTTATGCCAAGGTGATGGCACCACCCCCGAGGTCGTGCTGCGTGGCTTTATCGCGGATCTGTGTGAGCTGAACAGCTGGGCATCAGCACCGCGGCAAGATGGCTATTGCAGCAATGGCAGTGATGAGCGGAACCTGGCCCAGTCGTATTACGACCGGGTGGGCTATGCTTACTGGTACCACCAGGGCGACGTGTAGTCGCCCCTTTTTATACGGTTAAACCCCTCAAGCAGCTAAATAATATTACTGTAAATACAAGGAGATAGAGCGATGTTTTGCGGATTAAAGTCACCGATCCCAGCGGCCGATACCCTTGGTAGGATATGGCACTTAGTGCTATACTGCCGAAAACCACCGGAATAGCGCATGCGCGTTTTTAAGACCAGGGATTTCCAGGAATGGGCCGACGATGAGGGCCTGACGGATGCGCAGCTACTTGCCGCGATCGATGAAATGGAAAGAGGTCTGATCGATGCTAATCTCGGTGGCAATGTTTATAAAAAACGTATTGCCACCCGGGGCCGCGGTAAGAGTGGCAGTTTGCGTACCCTGATCGTATACAAGCAAGCGGACCGGGCGTTTTTTGTTTATGGCTTTGCCAAGAATGAGCGGGCAAATATCAGTGCCAAGGACAAAAAGGCCCTGAAAGTGTTAGCAACGCAACTGTTAGGTTATACGGATGTGGGCTTAAAGAAAGCAATGAGAAAGAATGAATTGATTGAGGTAACCGAGGAATGAAAAAATCAATTTTAGAAACCGTGCACAATACCGCCAGCGGCTTGCACCGCGCCGGTGTGATGGATGTGAAGACCCTGCGTGAATTTGATGCCTTGTGTTTGCCACCGGTAAAGGAATACACGCCGACGCAAATCAAGCGCATCCGCGGTAAAGTCAACGCCAGCCAGGCCGTGTTTGCCATTTATTTGAATACCAGTTTGTCCACCGTGCAGAAGTGGGAGCGTGGCCAGAAGAAACCTAACGGCCCATCCTTGAAGCTGCTGAACCTGGTGGATCAGAAGGGGCTGGAAGCGCTGGCATGATCGTATAGACCCAGTTAAGCGAAAAACCGCGTCTGGGGTTAAAAATGGATTTTGGAAGTGAAATCGAGAAAAAGCAGCGCTAAGCGTCGGAAGGTATTAGGGAAAAAGCTATCCTTATGATTTGATGCCGTGGCCCGAACATAATACAACTACTATCGGTGTTCTGAGGTGGGCACAGGTACACCGCTAGGGATTGATTATAAGATCACTCGGCAGAAGCTGACGAAAATGCATGACAGTTAAGATATCGATTCTATCTTGTCGTACTATATATATAATTCGATATGGTTGAGTGGAAACTTCTCGAATGCGCTCATCTCTATACTCTGGCACAGCATTTCCAGAATAAGGGAGAGCGCTAATTTGGGCAGAACGTTGAAGGATTTTCGAAATAGTCTTGTCAGCCGCAAAAACGGAATCTTGGGCGATATAGGTATGGATTGCTCTTAGCCTGGTTTTCGCGCGATGAGCCCAGTAAACATTCATCTCTCTGCCACAGAGAACTCTTTGATGACGTCTTCGACTGGAGTGATACGATTAGCATCACTGTCTTCTAATCCTAGATCGATCTCACGTCGAGTGATAATTTCATAGATTACGTCATCCCAGGTTGCTTCATCCGGTAAACTATTTATCAGTTCGTTCGCAACATTTTTGGGTGTATTCGAAGACAAGCTAAATCTCCTGGTTGAGTGGCTGACATACAGACGGTTGTACAAAATCTTACTGCAGAACGGTTTTCTACACAATAATTACATTGCTGGAAAAGTGGATAAGGGTGTAGTGGCCTGTTTTTGTAGGGAAAATGCGCAATTTATAAAATTGTATTGGGGCAACATAATACAACTACTTTCGGTTTTACGATCCAAGAACAAGTAGGTACGTAACTAGCGATCCAGTAGGGTTGTTTGGTAGCCGGAGCTCATACAATTACACAGAGGACAATTCGTTAAGGTACTATGATTGGAACAGCGGCGCTTTCGGCATGGCGAGCATTAAATTCAGAATCAAAACCGCCAAAGCCAATGGACTGGAGCCGCATGCGTATCTTTCTCACGTCCTGACAAAACTACCGAAGGTGGAAACCCTCGAGCAGATCGAAGAACTGCTGCCTGTAGCGGAACAGCGCAGCCTGGATTAAGCAATACGGGATTTATGGGGCGATTTCGGGCATTTGGGAAATTTGCTCGAAAGCTTTCTTGACTATATGGGACTGGTCGCCTGGTTTAGTACTTTATGTGGATGACCACCAACCAAAAGAACCCATTCTATGGGAATATAAATGATTGCGCATAATGTATATTATGTTAAATCAAAGATTCTATAAGCTGCCTGCATAGCCTCCTTGACACAAATCCAAGAAGTCATCATAGGTCAATGCGAAAATGATCTTGCCGCATGTGAACGCTACCCGGTTGTGGTTGGAACAACGCGGTGGCCTGGAAAGAATCGACAAAGTTATAAAATCATTCGTTGATCGAAATATTCTGTATTTCACAGGCAATACTATACAGAGAATAATATCTGTATCCTGTTTGATGACGTTGATGGCTGCCGCTGTATAAGTGTTAGTGAATTTCCCGCTCTCCAAGAAACAATATCCCATTGCGAGTCTAGGTTTTGGCGCGGTGGTTACCAGTATCGTGTTGTTGGGACTGGGACTCCATATCGGACATGGCGTCATGGTTAAGCTTGGTTGCTACACGCTGGGTTTTTCCATCGCCTGCGGTTTATGGCTGCTAACCGACCGGTACGTCGTGAAAAACAGCGCACAACTCATCTTGCGACTTGCCGCAGTCGTGGACGGCGGGTTGGCCGTACAGATGAATTTATCCTACGTCTTGTGGGCGCTGGAATTGCCCAAAGGCACCACGCATCTTTACCACAGCATCATGGCGGATTACTTCTGGGCCGGCCCGGCAATGCTGGTGTTTGCGGCATTTTTCTACGTAGTGTTTAAGGCTAGTATTAACACCGAATCCTACGCCATGTGATTGGCAGCCAATGTTCAAGTGATCGCCGTCAATGTGGCCCCTTCTTCAAACCGAGTACGTATTTCCGCCAGGGTGAGATTGGTACGCAATCCATAGTGTGGACGATCGACAAATGTGGTCCAATGCCCTCCCCATTCCAAAGTATCCGTAAGTCCGGTCGCCGCTACCTGGTTATAAGGTTCGTCATGGGTAAGATATTTGCCGTCACTGTCAAAGATGCCAATATCCCACGCAACGCCGAAATTGTGATGGCTTTCCCCGGGGCGTGCATGCGTCACGATAGCGCCCGGCGTGCTCCTGCCCTGCTCATATAATTGCGCTTGTTGAGCGTAAGTGCGCGTGCCCGAGAGGATTTTCACTTTGATTCCATAAAGGCTAGCGACCCGTTTCAGAAACAGTCGCGCTTCGCGTTGCGCAGTCAATGTCAGGGTCATAATATTTGCTTCCGAACGCAGGTCAAATGCACCGATATCGTCGCGTAAATGCACCGTTGCTTGCTCAAACTCGCGTGTGGCACGTTCGGTGTATCTGCCCCAAAGTCCGTCGAGCTCTCCGGTGTAAAATAGCTGACCTTTCAGGAAACGCTGATAAAATAATACGTCTTCTTGCAGAAGTCGTAGACTCATGGCGTACCTCCGTGTGATTAACTCCCGTGATTGATTCGTCAGAGAAGCATAATGCTGAACGATGCTGCTATTAGATACCCTGACCCAGCAAAAATCCTAAAGCCTGCGTTTGGTTCGGTCAAGAAAATGGTTGCTTACCTGTATCGCAGTGGTGTTTTTGTGAAGGAAATGGCGACAGCCAATTCTGTACACAAGTGCTACCTCCATAATCTGAAGGTATTATGGTGATGGTTTAGGCAACTGGCCTTGGTAAAGAAATTGCTCGAGCTCAAAGCGATACACATGTTCCGTCAGGTTGCTGTAAAAAGTCACTGCCGTAGCGCGCGTATCGCATAACCAGAGGTGCTGAAACAAAGGTTGAGTGCAAGCCAACGCAGCAGGTGTGTAGACAGCGACATTGATACCGGATTGTGGGTCGCGGGCGGACACATAGGTAAAAGCATCGACGGCTTGGGCGCGCATATGTGCACCCAGGGATTGAGTATCAGCATAATTCCGTGGATGTGTCAGTTGTGTCTGGTATTGGTTGAAGGGTGCATGTTGCAGGTGTAAACCGTTCGTTGTGTAAAATGTGACGCCGATCACATGATGTTGGGTGAACAGTTTGTCCTGGTCGGGTGGCAGCGCCATGTCACACCAGAAGATAAAGCGATAGTAGGCGGCTTCCGCCAGCAGGGTTCGTGTTTCCAATGAACCATAAAAAATGCCCGGTTCCAGGCGGCTGCCAAAACGGGAGCCCCAGGGTAAAGGAGGATAGCGGAATGGGGTCGCCAATAGATAATGTAGAGAAGGATTTTCCACGGGAGTTGGAGGTTTACTGCGCTCCAGCAGCTGTTCCAGTAGGGCTTGTTCTTCCAGGGAATCGACCAATTCGCTGGTGGCGATTTGCACCTGACTTTCCACTAGGCGCAGCATGATATCGTCCAGGATCGCGAGCGTTAGCTGGTCCTTGCACGCTCCCCAGATGTCCATAATATTCAGATCTTGGCGCGCATGGCATCGAGATATTCCAAAACGCGCAACAAGCCGGAGATTGACTTCACCTGCTCTGCCGGTACGCCACCTGTGCCATGATTCAGGGTGTGCATCCAGTGTTTCATCAGTTTGACATCGCCACCAACCAAGACATAGAGACTGCGATAACAGCGAATCAACAAGGCAGCCAGTTCCCCGGATTTGGAGTCAGGTTCCAGCCCCCGGTGTAAAGAGGTTCGATCACGGCCGACGATTCTACCGACATCCAGTTGGGTCAACCCCAGTTGTTTTGCCGCCCGCAGTAGTGCCTGTGCCAGCAATGTATCCTCATTCTTGAGTTGCACGGGGGCTGAGGCTGACATAAGGCACTCCCTCTTGAAGACAGTAAATTGATGTATATAGAAATATTAATGAAGAAATGTCGTAATTGCAACAATAAAATCACATATAGAGATCGGTGTTAGCCATTTATGCGTAATCTTTTGTAACTTCATGAATAAATGGATAAATTATCGTCCAGGCAGACTTTGTGTTCACCTTAGTAAACCGATGTAACCCATTGATAATGAATAGGTATGCCGGCACTTCCGAGAAGTGCGGAAAGGTCAAAATTTTAATTTATCTACAATTCCTGTAACATTAACCAAGAAAAAAAGAAGATCTTGCGCTTGGAACAGGGGGCACCCTCGCACCAAGATGTGATATAAAAAATGGGGAAGAAATGCGAAGATACAGCCTGTTTCAACTGCTGATATCTATGGTCGTGATCGGTATTTTTAGTACCGGTATGCTGAGTTGGGTGCACACGATACGATATTTGCCAAGTTCACAAATTACCATTGCCAATGTAATCCAGCACCATCGCTGACTGAGTTGGCACCGGCCTGTACACGGGTGCGAACTGCTGCGCTTAATACAAAAGACTAGTAATGATGTTGTCTCGTTCACCATCCCACTGACGCCACACCACAATGCCATTTCCAAACGGGTCAATAACGACTGACGGATTGATCGCGTTGCCCACATTATCAGTTTCCAGAAGTGTGGCACCCTTCCAACCCGAAGCCGGAAGGTAACGGTTGGACCAGATGTTCATACGGTCCCCATCGGATTGATTCCATACCACCAGTGCCCTGCCCTTTTTGTCAATCGAGATCTTGGGATTGAAAGCGCCACCGGCGTTTTCAATATCTAAAAGTTCAGCTCCACTCCAACCGGTTTCCTTGTGGTAGCGATTTACCCAAACATTATTGTTGCGGCCATCATACTGATCCCAGACAACCATGGCGTTGCCATCTCCATAAAGAGCGACGCTTGGATTTCCGGCATTTCCGGAATCATCGGATTCCAGGACGATAGGAACTCCCCAGCCATCGGTTCCATAGTGACTGATCCAGATACTGTCGACTCCGCCATTGTCCTGTTGCCATGTAGCGAAGGCCTCGCCGTCAAGAGAAACTGCGATCTGGGGGTTGGATGCACGTCCGGGACCACTTTCGATATTCTGCGCAGTATTCCAGTTGCCAGTTGCCGCCGTGTAAGTATTGACCCTGATACGCTCTACTTTGCCGTCATACTGTTGCCAAATGGCGATACCGTTTCCATGACTATCGACCGCCACACGGGGGTTTTGCGCGGTACCAGGGTCCATCTCGATCATGACCGCACTGTTCCAGCCGTTCTCCGGGTCATAGGCGTTGGCCCAAATGTTTTCGCGCGTGCCATTGTATTCATGCCACACGACCACTGCCTTGCCTTGCGCACTCATGGCAATTTCTGGACTGGATGCCATGCCCCCGGTATCGTTTAATTCAATGATTTCCGGTGTGCCCCATCCGGTATCGGGATAAAAATTATTGGCCCAGATATTTTCCCGGACGTTAGCATGTTGTGACCAGACGGCAATGCCGCGGCCACTGGCATCCATGGCGACTTTGGGGTCCCATGCGGTACCGGTGTTGTTGGCCTCAATGAGTACCGGCGCGCTCCATCCCGTAGCAGGCATAAAATAGCTCGCCCAGATGTTATAACGCCATCCATCATGCTGACGCCATACCGCTAACGCATTGCCCTTGCTGTCCACGGCAAGATTAGGGTTCCATGCGGTCCCTGTATTGTTGTGCTCCAGGAGTGTGGGTTGTTGCCAAATACCATCGCGGACGGTGAAAGCATACGATGAAGTACCTTGCAGATTGTTTCCCGCCAAGTCCGTAATATTGGGGCGTAAGGTGACGACATATGACTCAAGAAGCTCCAGCGGATTGTCAGGGGTGAACGCTAAGGCGTTACTCAGAGGACTAAAAACCAATTGCCCGGCGACCGGTGCACCACCACTATTCTTCACCTGCAAGCTGGGTTCGGCTGATTCCAATGAGACTATTATCGAAGTGTCGAGCATGGCTTCATCAAATGTTACCACTACCGGCTGTGTTCGTTCAGCGGTATTGCTTCCATTTTCCGGTAGCATCGATAACAGAGCGGGAGCGATATTGTCCACGCAGTCGATTTCGACTGCGGTAACATCCTGATCAGCCATGACCCCGGCGCCATGATATATGGTGCAAGTTTGGTTGGGATCCTGGTGTAACGATCCAGGTTGTTTGCCGATGTCGATAGCATAACTGACGCCTTCCGGAACGACATTGGAAAACACGAATTCCCCATTGTTGTTGACCAGTAGATCGTTTCCGCCATTGTTTCGAAGTACTAAACCACCGCCACTCATGCCTGTGGTGGTGCCTCGGACAGAATGGCCGCTTCGACAAAGCACTGTTGCCTTGGGCATGGTAGCACTGTCGTTGAGCGTGCCGTCGCCGTCAAAAATCTCACAAAACTGCATGGGATCACTGGGTTGCTGTAGTACTGTAACATTGAAACTGGCGCCATCATGTAGTGAGATGGCAAATGAAAAATCACCATCACTGGGTATTTTCAGAATGTCAGCTGCATTGTTTTGAAGCATCAGTCCATTGCCGAGTAACCCGGAAACCGCGACATTGATCACATGCGTGTTGGTACAGGTGACCGTAAGGTTACCTATATCCTGGTCAGTTACGATCCCGCTGGCATTGCTGATCTCGCAGATTTGCGCAGGCTCATCGGGATGGCTCGCGATGGAGACGGAATATGCTTGGCCAGAATGAGCCTCGTTGGCAAAACTGAAGGCGCCATTGCCGGATATTTCCAGATTGGTTTCACCATTGTTCTGCAATACCAAGCCTGCACCTTGCAACCCGGAAATCATACCACCTATGCTGTAGGTTACCGGTGATTTGCTACCCGTACCGTCATGACCGCAGCCGGTAACCATTGTTACGGCGGCAATACCAAATAAGAATACGGCAAGTCTTGTTGTTGGAGGCATAGTGGTCTACTCCTGCCAGTTATTACCTTACTTATCCGGGTGAAGTGCGGATGCGGATGCTGATGCAATATCAGATGAAGTTACAATATCAGGCGTTGGAACCTGGATGTAAATGTCTAAATTTCAGATTGAGAGAGGTTTGGCAAAATACGTTGAATGTTACTTATCTATTTCGAGGAAATTACTTTGCAAGTGTGTTCAGATTGGCAGTTCAATCGTGAAATGCAGCGATCGTAATTGTGATCAAAATCACAGCCGGGTACGATCCATATTTGTGCGGGATTGTGGAATATCGTCAGCCCGGTCACAGTTGGCCGAAAGCGGCAAATGATCCATGAACATCATTTGGTATAGTAAACCCCTGGGATCCAACTTTTATGGATCTTCTTTGTATCTTCATGTGATTGCCGGGCTTCATCGATGAATTTGAAATACTTCCAACCGATACGAATCATGTCATTGTGGCTAAGTTTATGGCGAGTAATTTTCTGACCGTTGATGAACGTGTGATTGGTGCTGTCCATGTCCTGGATGAAATATTCTAGCTCCTTGGCATTGTCCGGCTTGGCAATCATTTCGATGACGCAATGTTCACTGCTGACTTCCGGGTCTTCTATATAGATGTCATTTTCCACGCTCCTGCCGAGACGCAGAAGGGGCTTGTCGATATGGAATTTTGATTTGGCAACCCCGTTTTCAACCTGTATCAACAGCGCCATGGCATCCCCTCTGCTGGGTTATTCAGACTTATAAGATAGCGGCAATCATCCGCAATAATTTAGCAGATTGGAGACAATCATTACATTATTGATACGCTGGCGCGGGAACAAATAGGTTGTACCCCGACGTAGATCGATCAACTTATCCTGCAAGATAGTTGTGGTTTATTATGGCTCTGGATGATGCGATTAAGGATTGTGCGTGACGTCGGTTGTAATTCACTGAGCATCATGCCAAATCCCTTCGGGGACCGATGAACGATCATCCCTGGCAGGCGTACATGGCCGAATTCATCATGCAATTCGATTTCAAGAATGGAGTTGACGTTCCATTTGGTGTGGCCGGTACAGAGGTAAATGCCACTTGCACTGACATTCGTACAGTACCCCGTGGCAACTGGTAACTTATGTTCGAACACCAGGACTGGCAGCGTGATATTTTGGCGTTTACTCCATCTATGTTCCATCGGCGGTGTTACTCCTGCTCGTTTTTTTGGGAGGGGTCAATATGTCAACTCAACGAATACGTGCGAGAATACAACGTACAAATTAAAAGTGACTTAAAAAACGCGGTAGTAATAGATGTTCTTGGAGTCCACGCCACAGCACGAATGAAATCAAAATGAAGCTCTAGTTTATTTATAGTAAACCCTGGCAATTATGCAAGACGGTTTGGTAACTATTTTTATGAGCCGAGTAGTTTCATATAGGTTTGGACCATGTCTTTACTGCGGCACACCAGCGTAACGGTTTCCGGAAGCGTATTTTCAACGAGAAAATCACGAATAGTCGCAACTGCAATAGCACATGCACGTTCAATTGGGTATCCGTAGGCGCCGCAACTTATGGCGGGAAATGCCAAGGAACGCACACCGTTTTCGCGGGCAAGCCGTAAGCTGGACAAATAGCACGATTCCAGCAACTCTGCTTCTCCCTGCGACCCACCCCGCCACACGGGTCCCACAGTATGAATTATATATTTGGCCGGCAACAAATGGCCGCCGGTAAGTTTGGCTTCACCGGTGGCGCATCCACCCAGTGTCCGACATTCCGCCAACAATCCTTTGCCTGCTCCGGCATGAATGGCACCATCAACACCCCCTCCACCCATTAAGCCATTATTTGCCGCATTAACGATAGCATCGACGGCAAGGGATGTGATGTCCTGACAGATGACCTTGATTCGATTTGTGGTATGCATAGATTACCTCGGCAAAGTTGACCTGAAGAGATTTTTGCGCAGGAGATGGTCTACAAAAAAACGTGAATGGATATGCGGGAGTCCAGGAAGTCCCCTAGTTGAGTTTTTCTTTCGCTATCGGTTTGGGCGGCAGTGGTGCGACGGCAACCCCGGCTTCATGCAACTCCCTAACCTCCTCACGGGAAGCAGTGCCGCGAATATTACGCTCCTCCGCTTCACCGTAATGTATTTTTAGTGCTTCCTCATGAAAACCCGTACCCACATCATGGAAGTTTTGATCGACGTAGTCGTGTAGTTTCCGTAATAAATGGATGGGGTCAATAGGACGCGATTGATCAGGGGCAGTTGAACTGTCAGGCGATTTTTGTCGTGACAGGGTATTGATGTAACTGGCTGTTGGGACTCTTTGTACCAGCCGCGATTCACAGAAGGGGCACGTCAATAGATGGGTTAGGACCTGATGTTCGTAGTCCTGAAGGTCTTTGAACCAGCCCTCGAATTGATGGCCTGTTTCACAACGGAGATCGTAAATTACCATGATGTGGAAATAGTACTATCATTATTGCCCTGTATGCCAGACAATCATCGCTGAATAATAAAGGTAGTACATTCATGCAATTACTATATCACATAATATTATAATGGAATATGCGTGGGTCTCAGCGCCCATGGCTGCTGTTCAGGTGCGTTTTCGGAGATACCAGCGCTTCTAAAACCGGTATAATCCTCGGATTATCGTATACGCGGATTGCGTTCATTAAGCCCAGCCCAAGTCCTGAAACTTTTAATGTATTACCAATATTTTGGATTAACAGAAAATCCGTTTTCTATTTCACCGGATCCCCGCTACCTCTACCTTAGTGAGCAACATAAGGAGGCGCTGGCACACCTGTTGTACGGCACCCAGCAGTGGGGCGGTTTTATTCAACTCACCGGTGAAGTCGGTACCGGGAAGACCATGTTGACGCGTGCTTTGCTGGAACAGATACCGCCGGAAGTTGATATGGCGCTGCTGTTCAATCCCCGGCAGACGCCTACGGAATTCGTCCGGTCCATTTGTGATGAACTGCATATAACTTATGATGTCGCGAATAAGTACAGTCTCAAAGATCTGGTGGATAGTCTGAATAGACATTTGTTGGAAAATCACAGCAAAGGCCGCCGCACGGCGGTAATGATCGATGAAGCGCAGAATCTCGATGTGGAGGTGCTCGAACAAATTCGCCTGCTTACCAATCTAGAGACTACTAAAACCAAATTGTTGATGATGATTCTTGTCGGACAACCGGAATTACGTCTGCTGTTGGCACGTAAGGAACTTCGGCAACTGGCGCAACGCATCACAGGCCGTTATCACTTATTGCCTCTGGCTTTCAACCATACTCAGGAATATATTCGGCATCGGTTAAAAATTGCCGGCTGCATGGAACCGGTTTTTACGCGTGCGGCGGTAGAAGTTATTCAAAAGGCTACGCAAGGCGTACCACGATTGATCAATGTGGTGTGTGATCGCGCTCTGCTGGGGGCTTATACGCAGGAGAAAGACAAGGTTGATCCGGTTATCGCCCGTCATGCAGTCAAGGAAATTGCCGGTGAACTGGAGCCTGAAGACAATACTGTGCTTAAGCGGAGTTGGATCATTGCCGCGATTGCCGCAGCTGCGTCAGTAATAGTGAGTGGGCTGGTTTTCTATTGGTTTGTACGTCAGCCGTCCCCCCAAGTAGTAGCGCAAGCACCAGCACCGGTCATAGCTACACCAGCCACTTCAACGCCAGTAACGGTTTCCCCGGAAGCTCCGCAAGTACTAACTCAACCAACACCTGGGGAAGATGCGGCGGATGTGCGCTCCGTGGTCATCAATGTCGATAGTCTGTTAAAACCCGCAACACAGAGCATCGAGGCCTTTCTGGGAGATACCGCTTTGGCCAGCGATACGTATTCAGCGTTTCGAATGCTGTTTAATCTCTGGCATGAAGATTATACCTCGTTGCATGGCAATGGGGGTTGTGAAAGAGCCTTGGAAGTTGACTTGAATTGCCTGTACACCAAAGGTACCTGGAACAACCTGCGTGAACTTAATCGGCCCGCCATCATCGAGTTGTTGGATAAGAACGGTGACAGACATCATTTAGCGGTCAATAAGCTAAACGCTACCCAAGTGACGTTTCTATTGCCACAGGGCGAGCAACAATTTCTGACAGCCGATCTCGAGCCTTACTGGTATGGTGACGTACTCATACTATGGCGTCGCCCGCCATTTGATGATGAGGTTATTAAACCAGGAGCCCAAGGTAACGCCGCCGATTGGTTGGGTCGTACCCTGGATCAGATCGAGGGCTTGCAGGAGGCGCAGCGGTCTTATTCTGTATTTGACGATAGACTCCTGCAAAGGGTGAAAACATTTCAGCGTCAGCATCGTCTACTGCCTGACGGAGTAGTTGGACCGCAAACTCTGGTTAGATTGCAAACAGCGCGTAATGACCTGGATGCACCCACGCTTACCAATGCGGTGGCGGTGGCGCCGGCGATGAGCGGGAGATGATCTGAATTATGTCCTATATACTGGATGCATTGAAAAAAGCCGATCAAGCCCGCGATGGCAGTGATGTCAGCATGCTGGAGCTACCGACTGAAACTGCATTGAAACCGGGAAATCGCATATGGTTGCGGGCAGCGGTGGTATTTGTCGGCGTAAATATATTGTTGGCGACGACGCTAATTCTTTACCATTTTTTGCGGCCCGCAACTATTTCAGAACCGTTACCGACAACTTCGGTGACCGCGCCACCCATGGCTTCCGGAGCAGCGGAAAGCGTGGAACTGGCACCTAAGCCAGATGCATCGATACCACCGCAGGATAATACCGAAGACGGAGATTTGCGAACTCCTCCGGCAGCGTCTGAACCGCCGTTGCCGGAGGAGTTCGCGGCTGAGATGGCACATATGGACAAGGAAATGGCTGACCTGGAGCGGTCGGTAAACGCCGCGCCGACGGACCCCGCTGATCCCCAGGCGAATACTGTGGCGCCCCGCCACCGACCTGCAGTGGAGCCGTTGATACAGCAGGTTGACATCGCGGACCAGACTTTTGTACCTGTAGTACCTCCCGTGGCAGTGCCTATAGTGCCATCCACGACATCGCGGCCGTCGGTGTCGCAACCGGTTTCTGAAAACGTAGCACCGGAACCGGAACCGGAACCGGAAATGTTGGAAATGGATATACCTCTGTTAAAAGAAAAGCCGTTCCCTTTTCGCCAATCAGTTCCGGAAATCGTGTTGGATATACATGTGTATTCGGAAATTCCGGAGAAGCGCTTTGTGATGATCAATATGAAAAGGCGTCGCGAAGGTGATGATTTAGGGAATGGACTGAAATTGATTCATATCGTGCCCGATGGCATGATCATGATTTTTCAAGGCGAGACGTTTCGGATAAATACACAGTAGGTATTTATCCGCCGCTGGTGCCGTCTCCGATGCTGCGATTTTGCTCCACTAACCGATCCCTGTGGTTGCGCAACCATATAACAAAGTCTTTTTCTTGCATGGGATGTCCGAATAAATATCCTTGGGCCATGTCGCATCCATGTGTTTCCAGAAAATGTTGTTGTTCCTTCGTTTCCACGCCTTCGGCGACTACCTGCATGTGCATGCTGCGTCCGATCTCGATAATCGCCTTTACGATTGCGGCATCCTGACTGGCGGAATTTACATTTTGAACGAATGAACGATCCAGTTTAATACAATGCAAGGGTAATCGTTTCAGATAGTTTAGCGATGAATAACCCGTACCGAAATCATCCAATGCCAGATGTACCCCGATAGTCTGCAACGCCTGGAGAATGCCCACGGCTTTTTCCACGCTGTCCACCAGCATGTTTTCCGTAATTTCCAGGAGCAGGTATTGCGCGTGTAATTTACTGTCCATCAGGATGTCACATACCATTCCCGGAAGATCAGTTTGCATGAACTGACGTGGCGACAGGTTCACGCCCACACGCATGGGCGGAAAACCAAGGCGTTGCAGTGACTTATTGAACTTGCAAGCGCTGGCCAATACCCACTTCCCCACTTCGACAACCAAGCCTGTTTCTTCCAGCAGGGGAATGAATTGCGCGGGTGAAATGGTGCCAAGCTTTGGATTATTCCATCGTAGCAATGCTTCCATGCCGATAACTTCCCCGGTTTTCAGGTCCACCTGGGGTTGGTAGCATAGCAGGAATTCACGACGATTTACCGCATGACGCAGACTTGTAACCATTTGCAAACGTCGCGAAGCCCATATATTCATATCTGAATCGAAGAAGCGATAGGTGCTCCTGCCTTGGGATTTTGCGTTATAGAGCGCGGCGTCCGCATTTTTCAGCAACGTATTTTCATCGCAGTCGTTCTCGTAGATTGCAATGCCAATACTGGTGGTGGTAAACAATTCGTGTCCGTCAATGACAAATGAGTGCGCCATAACGGCCAGTATTTTCTCGGCGATGGTTGATGCATATGCAGGATTGGTTAGGTCATCCAGAATTATGGTGAATTCATCACCGCCCAAACGCGCGACGGTGTCGCTGTCGCGTAGCAGTGTTCGCAACCGTTTTGCAACTTGAACCAACAGGAGATCACCTGCGTCATGGCCTAGAGAATCATTGATGGATTTGAAGTCGTCAAGATCAAGGAACAGCAGTGCAAATCCACTATGATTGCGCTTGGCATTACCGATGGCACGGCTCAACCGATCACGGAACAAGGCACGTGTGGGCAGATTTGTGAGGCCGTCGAACTGGACTTTGCAAAGCAATTGCTGTTCAACGGATTTGCGTTCCATTGCATAGACAAGCCTTTGCGGCATATGGTGTGAATCGTCCGTGCCTTTTACCAAATAGTCCTGGGCGCCCTGACGTAACGCAGTGACGGCTAACTCCTCGTTACTTGCGCTGGCGAGGATAAGCACGGCCAATTGCGGCGCGAGATGGAGGATCTGGTTTAACATATAGAGAGTGTTTTCGACGCCAGCGCTTGATGCGCATAGCAACACCGCGGAAAACGATTGCTGAACAAGAAGTTTCGCTGCTGTTTCGAAATCCGGGCAGTGTCTGATGGGCAGATTTACTGACGCTTCCTGGCTAAAGGTCTGTCGAACATACCGACGGTCATCATGGTCGCCAGCGATTATCAGCAGGGGCAGCTCCGATATTGGCGTCATGATATCCCACTTTTCACATAGAAATGAAGTACTTTAGGGGTATCGACAGGGGTCGTTTAAACCTTAAGAAGAAATCAGCGGTTTTTTTCGATATTTACCCGATATGACGGCTGATCTCTAATTGACGACATTCATTATTTAATAATGCAGGGACGATTAGTCGTCGCTATCATAATTTTGAATAAGACGGACGCAATGGTATGGAACTGTACTTTTTTCACGGAATTGAGGGAATGCTTGACCGGTTGGTACGTAAACTTTTTTCGTTTGATGCGGTACGGGCGGTGGATGGACCAAGCGGACAACAATATTTCAATCTTGTCGACGTGTTGCAGATGAAGACTAAGCCTTTTGGATCTGCATCGGGAAAACTACGGCAGAATCGCGCGTCGGTTCCTCGTATTGTTCTTTGACTTTCAGGATATCCGGTAACACATGAAGGAATATCGTAACGACGTCTGGATCAAAATGCTTGCCGGCGTTTTCTTCGATATACTTCAGCGCTTCTTCGATGCTCCAGGGACGTTTGTACGGCCGTTCCGAAGTTAGTGCATCAAATACATCGCATATGGCAACGATTCGGCCGACCAAGGGAATATCTTTTCCGGCTAGTTTATTGGGATAGCCTGTGCCATCCCAGCGTTCATGGTGGGTGAGCGCGATGATACGCGCAGTTTCAATGAGATCCGAATTGTGTCCGGACAATATTTCGGCACCGATGATGGCATGGGTTTTCATAATCTCCCATTCCTCCTCATTCAACTGGCCAGGTTTGAGGAGAATACGGTCCGGGATGCCGATTTTGCCAATGTCGTGCATTGGGCTGGCATGTAACAGAATTTCGGCATCGTAATCACTCATGCCATAAGACCTGCCAATAGACTGGGCGAACTTACTCATTCGTATAATGTGAAAGCCGGTTTCGTTGTCACGGTATTCCGCCGCACGGCCCAGGCGGCGGATAATTTCCAGGCGTGTATCGAGCAGTTCTTTGGTGCGAATTTGCACTTTTTCTTCGAGAATTTTGTTCTGGTCACGAACCTGATTGTGTAACAATCGCACTTCCAGCATATTACGTATCCGGGTCAATACTTCAACGCGGTCAAACGGTTTGGTCAGAAAATCTTTGGCACCCAGATCCAGCGCTCGTAAACGAGTCTCGTTATCGGTTTGTGCCGTCAATACCAGAATTGGCAAGTAGGAATCCCGTTCAACTGCAGCCAGTTCCGCCATCACTTCAAATCCATTCAGGTGGGGCATGTTGATGTCCAGGAGCACAAGGTCAAACCGGTTATTCTGATAGAGAGCGGAGACTTCGCGGGAGTCGGTAGTGGTCGAAATATTGTTGAAGCCGCTGCCTTCCAGCATGCGTTGCAACAATTTCACATTGGTTGGCTGATCGTCAACGATCAGGATATTGGCATCTAAGTGTTTGACATTAGTTGTCATGGAACTCCCGAAGACTGCGTGGTCAGCTTATGTTGTATTATAATTATCGGCCAATTGGGCAACATTTCCGGTGAATTTGTTTGAATCAGGTTCCAACTTTTTCATATTAATATGTTTTTAAATTAGATGGAACTAAATAGCGGGAAATTTCCGACCAGAATACCCTGATATGGAAGATATTTTATACCTCTACATTAGTAATGTATATTTTTGTTCTATTAAAAATCTTGTTATATTTTATTGTGATATCGAAATAACCGACATATTACATGCTGCAGCCTTTTATTATGTTATACGTTACTATTCACAAAATGATGCACAATTATTCCCTGGGATTGGGGCTATTGGTCGTTAGACTGACGTGCATTAAAGCCAGTTTGCGCATGAGCAACGTACATAGTTCTGGAGGTTAACCGGTAGCTATGAAGAAAGATGAAGATATTTTCGATATCGCCCTTACTGTTTACACGCATAAATCCCTGGCAAAGTATCCAGACTTGGCGGATCTTAAAGCCCCGTTGACGTTACATACGGGAGACTTGCTGGAATTGGCGGGTGCCGAAGCCAATGCCCGCGCTGAAGCCATAAAGCGCTATCATGTCAAACATGAGCCCTTTGAATTGTTTAACGCCACCGCTTATTTCATACAGAATGCACTCATTCCTGCAGAGGATAAATACCGGATATTAGGATTACGCCGGGGTGCCACGGTGGAGGAAATAGATCGTAATTATCAGCTGATATCCAGCACTTTTTTTAAAACAGAATTTGATCTCACTGCCACGTGGAAGCCGGATCAACTACGTCGGTTTAATGATTCCTACCATGCCCTTCTCGTAGAGGTGAGAAAGGACTTGGAGAAGCGTAAGCTGGTGTTGGGCGATGATAAAAAGCCACCGATGGGGAAGCGAGTGCCCCCCAAAGAAAAGAAGCTGCCCCCCGGAGTACGCAAAACAGAAGATGAAACAGTTATTTTAAAATCACCTGGCGCAGACCTGAAACCCCAAAAGATTTTATCTACCGCAACGGAAGTGGATCATGATTTGGCAATGCCGGAGAAAGCGTCGGCCAAGAGACAGATAGCCACACCGGCTCCCGCCCAAGCGGACCCCCTGGTGGCCGGTTTGGAAACCATTATTCTTGATTCCGGCACTGGCGTGCCTTCGTCCGCAACGCCAGCTTCGGACAGTGTTTTCGTGCGGCAACTGGTTGAGCATATTGGAGTATCCACAGGTCCTGTCAGCGTAATATCTCAAGAAAGTCCAGTGCTGAACGCAGTCGGTAGTCCTGATAAGCATGCCGCGAATGCTCTAGAACAACAGCTTCCCTCGGCACCCCCGGCCCCGGATGCGACCCATATCAGTGAGGAGTTCGCCGTGGTCACTCCTGACACCGATAATGGCTTTCAGAACTCTGGTTTGGCCGAAGTCCTCGACGCGGCGCCGGTGCCACCGGTCGCGGGTATATTAGGCGCCAAATCAGCGCATACCCCCGAAACCGATGCCGTATTGGATTCCGGGGCGACCATGGTACGGTCGTTTAAACCGATGTGGTTTCTGTATACAGACCACAAAGGGATGCCACAGAACGAATACCATTTGAAAGAAACGACAATTATCGGGCGAAATCGGCAGTGTGATATTGTTATTCCCTCCCCTGAAGTGTCGCGTCGGCACGTGCAACTGGATGTCATCAATGGCCGGCTCCATCTTACAGACCTCGGTTCCACCAACGGCACGTACATCAACGGTGAACGAGTGGACAAAGGTCCGATTCAACAGGGTGATGTCATGCGTATCGACATTATAGAGTTCCGGGTCGGTATTCTCGGTTTGAACGCCGGCAAAACCCAGATCCGCGATGTTGCGCAAACTCGTTTGTACGCTGCGCCCGCAACACCGCCCGCACCCCGTATGGAAACCCAATTGCAAGGTCTGTCGGATCCGGTCAGTGGTATTACCTTCAGTTTGTCAAAGGACAGAATGACCATCGGCCGGAGTTTGAAGAACGATATTGTCATAAAAGACTCAACAGTGTCTTCGTTGCATGCGGAAATAGTCAAAGAACGTGATGGCTGGTATATCCGCGATAACGATTCGCTAAATGGCGTCTATATCAATGGTAAGAAACAGCAGGCTTGCCATATCAAAGCGAATGACAACTTGCGTTTTGGACGGGTTATTCTAGAGCTGGTACCGTAACGGAATTATGGAGTATTGGTGCCCGGGGCCGGAATCGAACCGGCACGGAGGTTAAGCTCCGAGGGATTTTCTTACCCGCTACAGCTTTAGCTGCTGTGTGTCATGAACACATTTGGGGTCTGGACTTTCTCTTCACCCTATCAAACTGATGACTTAGGTGGGAGCCGTCAAGTCTCTACACTTTCCTGATCAGGCTTAGCTCGGGATTGCCACTGCCGTTAGGCACTGAGGGTTCCCCGAATTTGACTCCATTCACTCCGACTGTTTCCAAATCGGGTGCTCAAATTATAAGTCCCTTGCGTCTACCAATTTCGCCACCCGGGCATTGAGTGAACGAGCGGGATTATACCTGCATTTAAGAGGTAAGTGGTATTGTTGCGCACGAAATATGATGGCAACTGGTGGTGGTGATCACGCCTCCTTCAGATGTCATTGAGAATCTCAGCGGGTGATCGCTGTGGGTCAGGTTCGACTGTACAAGGTTACGGTGTGTTTTATAGCACTTAGGCGATCTATGTTGACGGCCATGCTGGCCGTAAACCGCGTGTTTTTTTGTTTATTACACGCCAGAATTGAATGACTGCAATTCAGGAATATCACGCAACCTGTTGATTAATATGGAGGCTGAGCCCGGAATCGAACCGAGGTACACGGCTTTGCAGGCCGCTGCATAACCACTCTGCCACTCAGCCCTGAACAGGGTCCCTGCCTGCACAGAAGGTGCAGATTCGTATAGTTAACGATAAAAGGAAGGGGGTAATTTGGAGCGGGAAACGAGACTCGAACTCGCGACCCCAACCTTGGCAAGGTTGTGCTCTACCAACTGAGCTATTCCCGCGTGGCCAAATAAAGGCGCTATTTTAGTGTTATCCCTTATCCTGTCAAGCAGTTAATAACATAAATTACTAACGGTTATCTGCTTTTGCCCATAAGGATGGGCCATGCCGCTTTGGTGTAGATAAGCATTGACCAGAGTGTCAGAAATGCAGCCAGATAAAGCAGGACGAAGCCGATTTCCGCTGTTGGAAGCTCCGCCAACGGTTCGTGGTACAGGAGAAATCCAATGGCGAGCATTTGCGCCGAGGTTTTGATTTTACCGATAACAGAGACCGCGACCTGAGTGCGCTCCCCGACTTCCGCCATCCATTCACGCAAAGCGGATATAGCGATTTCCCGACCAATCACGACCGCCACCGGCAATGCCAATAAAGACCTATCGAAGGGTGTTGGATTTGAGGTCAGGAGCAATATCAGGGCGACAGCGACCATTAATTTGTCGGCCACCGGATCGAGAAACGCGCCGAATGCCGTTAACTGTCCCAACTTCCGGGCGAGATAGCCGTCCAGCCAGTCAGTGATGGCAGCAAATGCGAAAATACTCGTAGCTGCGATATTGGACCAGCTGAATGGCGTGAAAAAGAAAACCACAAACACCGGAATAAGTGCGATACGCAACAGAGTCAGGATATTGGGGATGTTGTATAGCACTGTCTTTCGATCAAGTACGCTGCGCATTTAGTCGTCGTGAAGGGTGTCGTATATCCGTTGTGCCAATTCCATGCTAATACCGGAGACGCGCGCCAGATCTTCCACTCCCGCGCGGGCAATTTCCTGTAAACCTCCGAATTGCTTGATTAATAATGCCCGGCGCTTGGCGCCAAGTCCATCGATTTCTTCGAGGAGCGATTTACCCCGTGATTTTTTACGTTGCTGGCGATGCCCGGTGATCGCAAATCGGTGTGCTTCGTCACGAATCTGTTGAATCAAGTGCAATGCCGGCGAGTCAGCGGGCAATGTGATCGCGGTGTTCGCAGGGGCGAGGATGAGCGTTTCCAGTCCGGGACGGCGCTCGCTCCCCTTGGCGACCCCCACAATCGTTACACCTGGCACCTGCAGTTCCCCCAGTACCTGCAGGGCCTGGGCGACTTGGCCCTTTCCACCATCGATAAACAGTATGTCGGGTAACCTGCCCTCCCCTTGCATAAGTCGCTTATAACGCCGTTCCAGCGCCTGACGCATGGCGGCATAGTCATCGCCGGCGGCGATTTCCTTGATGTTGAAGCGACGATAGTCCGATTTCATTGGCCCTTCCGCGTTAAACACTACACAGGAAGCTACTGTAGACTCGCCACCGGTATGACTGATGTCAAAACATTCCAAGCGCTCCGGCAACTGGTCCAATCCCAGGCAATCCTGCAGCGCCTCATACCGTTTTTGCATATTGAGACGAGAATTCAGTTTATTGTTCAGGGCCAGGTGCAGGTTACGAACAGCCATTTCGACCCAACGTACCTTGTCGCCGCGCATGGGATTATGCAAGCTGATTTTATGTCCCGCAATTTCTGAAAGACTGTTGGCCAGGGATTCTGCGTCACCAATTGCCGGGTTTATCAGAATGCTTTGCGGAATATCTTTCTGCAATTGCTGATCACGTCCCAGATAATACTGAGGGATAAATGCCGTAAGCACTTCCGTGGCATTAGCGGAACCGCTGTTTGCCGGGAAGAATGTCTTGTTGCCAAGATTGCGTCCTCCCCGGATAAAGAAAATCTGAATACAGGCGATAGTCGCTTTTAGATCACACACGATTATGTCAGTGTCACCAAGATCACCACTTACATATTGCTTCTCCTGCACATGACGCAAGCTGCTTATCTGGTCGCGATAATGTGCAGCTTGTTCGAACAACTGTGATGCGGATGCGCGTTCCATTTGCATCACCAGTTCGTCGACAACCTGGTTATCCCGTCCTTCCAGCACCATGACAGAGTGACGCACATCCTGATCATAAGCCTCCCGACTGATGTAGCCGACACAGGGCGCGCTGCAACGCTTTATCTGGTATTGCAAGCAGGGACGGGAGCGATTGTTAAATACGCTGTCCTCGCATTGTCGAACCGGAAACAGTTTCTGCAAGAGATACAATGTTTCCCTGACGCCGCTGGCGCCTGGATACGGTCCGAAATATCTGCCACGCTCGCGTTTCGCGCCGCGGTGAAATCCAAAGCGTGGAAAGTCGTGTGCGGTTGATAGAAAGATGTACGGATAGCTCTTATCGTCGCGTAACAAGATGTTATAACGGGGCTTGTGTTCCTTGATCAGATTATTTTCCAGGAGCAAGGCTTCGGTCTCGGTGTGCGTCACCGTAATATCGATTGCCGCGATCTGGCGCACCAGGGACGCTGTTTTACCATCAAGCGCCTGTTTCTGAAAATAACTGCTCACTCGTTTCTTGAGTTGTCGAGCCTTGCCAACGTAAAGGATGTGTCCCTGTTTATCATACATGCGGTACACACCGGGCCGTGTCGGCAGGCCCTTCAGATAGGCCTTGATCGCCTCGGGTGAATCCAACGCTTGTACGTGGTTGCCAGTCATTACTATTGTTTCAGCAGTTTGGTAATTTTGCGGAACACGTCGTGAAACATGTTTTCCGTCAATCTCTTGGTCTGTGTGTTGTAGCGACTGCAATGGTAAGAGTCTACAAGAATACGATACTCGGTCAGTCGGTGTACGGCGCCATGACTGAATTTGCAGGCGGTTTGTTTTACGCCACTGGCTTTGAGTACGGCGTTGTGGGCAATGGTGCCTAAGGCCAGAATCACGGCGGGTTTGGGCAATTCCGCAAGTTCCGCCGCCAGAAAAGTGTTGCACTGATTGATCTCTTTGCCTTCCGGCTTGTTTTCCGGCGGCAGGCACTTTACCGCGTTGGTAATGCGGCAATGCTTCAACTTTAATTTATCCCCACTGTGTTCTGATGTTGCCTGATTGCTGAATGCAAATTTATACAGGGTTTCGTACAACAGTATCCCGGCATAGTCACCGGTGAACGGTCTACCGGTAGCATTGGCGCCATGCATGCCCGGTGCCAGACCTACGATCAGCAGTTGCGCCTTGCGGGCGCCAAAAGGCTCTACGGGGCGCGCATGGTACGTGGGGTGTTTGAGTTTGACGTCATCAAGAAAGCGACTCAGACGGCTGCATTGCCGGCAGTGGGGATCGAAGGTAGTGTTCATTAATGCACCGTTTATAAGGAAATGATGTTATCCGTGAGTTGCGCAGGGGTGTGACGAACCATGAAATAAAGTCAGCAACATGTTGTTTTACATAATATTGTTTTACAGGGCTGGTGTCCAGGTAAGTGCTCAGCAATCGCATTTTCGTGTGGTAACCGCCTTATCTTTATAAAAAATCTGGCGTTATAATGGGTAGGCCTCATGAAGGATTATCTCATCCATGTCCGTACTCATAAAACGATTTCTGTTAATCACGACGCTGTTACTGTTGACGACGTCGTGCCTGGTTAATAAAGGCGATAAGTTGGCTAGTTTCCCTATCACCCTTCCGGCAACCTTGCGCCAGTTCGAGGGCGGAGAATGGACGGAATACGTGATTTCGGGGTATCGGCTTTCCCCGCTCGGACAGACGAGCAATATCTCCGGCACCATGAACATTACCTGGTCGAACGACTCAATTACCAATCCAGTAACCTCCAAGCTCCTTCCAGTGCTGCGCGTGACCACAACCATTGATATTGGCGGTGAGGAAACAGCCACGGTGCAATTTTTTACGCAACAGCCGGCTGATGCCGTTGATGCAGGCTCGCTTTCACTTCGGGCAATCATGGGGACTGACAAGGAAAATTTATATTGGCTGGAAACTGATACATCGGGCGTTACGCCAGAGCCGGTGCAAGTCTTGTGGTCACCCTTTGAGACTGAAACGGATGGCATTGACATTACGAACCATAATTACCAATTTGATGTAATAGGTTCCTGTACGCAAGCAAATTGCACCCATGAAGGGGTGTTGGAAATGGCAACGAATAGACTTAATAGCTCGGTGGACCGCGTGGAAACACAGTATGGCTATTTTGATACCTATCGGATGGAGTACGGCGGGCATTTTCGACCTGCGGTCGCCATCAGTAGCGCCATTGATCCGCGTTTTGCCTGCGGTGTTGGATCTCTGCAAAATATCTCAGCGAGCGAGGGCAGTTTCTATAACTACCATCCAGCGATCGGCATTGTGCGCATGATCAATACATGCGCCACCGGCGGTTATACAACCACTTACACCGCCACGTTACGAGACACCAATATCAATGTCTCAACGACACCATGAGAATTGTGTAAGTCTTCAATCGTGACGTAACGCTTCAACCGGCTTCAATCGCGCGGCCCTTTTTGCCGGATAATACCCGGACGCCAGGCCTACGCCAATGGAAACCAGGAACGCAGCGATTATTATCATCCAGGGAGGTTGCAACGGAATCTGCAGCATATGTTGAGCCACGATACTCAAGATATACCCTACGCCCAGGCCGAAACTTCCCCCCAAAGTACTGATGACCACAGCTTCAAGGATGAATTGCAGGCGAATGTCGTTTTGCGTGGCACCGATGGCTTTACGGATGCCGATTTCACGGGTGCGTTCCACAACCGAGGTAGTCATGATATTCATGATTCCCACGCCACCAACCAGTAATGACACAAAAGCCGCCACCAGACCGAGCAGTGAGATATTGGACAAGATATTATTCGCCTTAGTATTCCAGGATTCCATGGTGTCCCATTTGTACTGGAAGTGATTATTGTTACGACGCTGCAAGAGTTCAACGACCTGATCCACCGCGTTTTGAGTTTCCGCGACCGATCTGGATTCAATCAATAACTGATGAATATCCTTTGATGCAAGCATCTGCTGGTGCACAGTATAGGGAATGTAGATTTTATTGTTTACATCATAATCCTCGGCAGCGCCGATACTGGCGAGAAAATCCCGGTTCTTGCGCTTGAGTACCCCGACGACAATGAATTTTTGTTCGCCGAATCTGATGGATTTCCCCACCGGATTTTGATGTTCTCCGATTAAAGTTTTGTGCACTTCGGAGCCGATTATCGCGACATTACGCCGATTATCGATATCTTCGTCACGAAAATTACGGCCGATGGTGAATTCATCGCGCGAAATGTCGAAAAATACTCCATCGACCCCTTCCAGAATGACATTGTTGTAACGATTGCCGAAACGGAATAATTGCGACCAGTCTTGATAATAGACTTCTGGTGATACTCGGGCAACCGCCGGGCAACAGCCTTTTTGAATCTGTTCCAAATCGAGATTGGTGATACCCGAACCGGTACGTACAGTACTGTAAGGATTAGGGGCTTCATGCTGGCGGTAGATCCAGATAGTTTGCAGACCATAGCTGGCCAGTTCCGTGAAAACGAAGTTGTGCACGGTCTGGGTGACAGTACCTACCGCCATTACCGCTATGATGCCGATAAAAATACCGAGAATGCTGAGTAGCGTGCGCATCAGGTTGTCGCGCAAGGCCCATACGGCCTGAAAATAGATGTCGCGTACGTGTGCTAATAGCATGATTTATTGCCGGCTCGTCAATGACGTACTATATCCGTGATCACGCCATCTCTCATATGCGCCACACGTTGCGCATATGCGGCGATGTTGTCTTCGTGAGTGACCATGACAATGGTTTTGCCATGTCTGTTCAGTGTCTGGAACAATTTCATTATTTCGTGACCTGTTTTCGTGTCCAGACTACCGGTCGGTTCGTCAGCAATGATGATATCAGGATCGTTAACCAATGCCCGCGCAATCGCTACGCGCTGTTGCTGTCCGCCGGACAATTTGGCAGGTATATGGTTCAGCCGATCTTGCAGCCCCACCCGACTGAGCGCCGCTACCGCTTTCTGGATGCGTTGTTGCGGTTGCATTCCTGCATATATCATTGGCAATTCGACGTTGCGTAACGCGTTGAACCGCGGAATGAGGTTGAACATTTGGAATACGAAGCCCATGTGACGTAAACGCAGTTGCGTAAGTTCGTCTTCATCCAGCAGATCGACACGTTGTCGGCCCAATTGGTAGACGCCGGCATCAAGGGAATCAAGGCAGCCAATGATATTGAGTAAAGTGGATTTGCCCGAGCCTGACGGTCCCATGATGGCGATAAAGTCGCCCTTGGGAATGCTCAGGCATACGTCTTTCAGAACCGGGACCGATAGCTCATCGGAACCATAGGCCTTGCTGACATTGATGAGCTCGATCATTCCACGGTTTGGGTGGCAATGATGCGTACTGCATCACCTTCATGCAGTGAAGTGGCATCACGTGGTAAAATGACTTCTTGTCGCGGCTTCACACCCTGCAATATTTCAACATGAGTGAAGTCTTCCAGACCGATTACCACCGGGCTGAAATGTACCTTGCCCTCTTCCACCACCGCAACCCAGGTTTTGCCATTGCGGGTGATCAGCGCTTCGATAGGCAACTTGATGATATTGTTGCTGGAGGATGTGCGGATTTCCACATCGACCTGCTGGCCAAAACGCAGGTCCGGTGCTTTCGAGCCGAGACTGACGAACACTGATACAGTATTTGCTTTGTCTTCCCGGTTGGCAGCCGGCGCGACTCGGGTGACGGATTCCATCCAATGTTGACCCGCATATGCGTCCGAGGTCATGGAAACCGGCTGACCGACCTTGATGGCGCTGCTGTCGGCGGTATCGACTTTAACTTCGACTTCCTTCGCGGTGAGATCTACCAACGTGAAAATCGCTTCGCTGGGCGATACCCACTGCCCCACTTGTACGTGACGGGTGGTTACAGTGCCGGTGAACGGCGCCACTATAGACAGTTTATCCAGGGAAAGACGCGTGGAACGGACTTCTTCCTTGACCACGGCTTCGCGCGCTTTGGCTGATTTCAGTGAGGCTTCGGCTTCCTCCACGGCATAACGGGACACGGCACCCAGTTGAAACGCATTACTCATGCGTTTCCAGGTTTTCTCCGCCAAGGCGGTTTCTTCCTGGGAGCTGAGTAAGTTTCCTTCGGCGCGTTTTACATCGCTGATGGCTTGTTCGTTCTCCAATTCGGCGAGAATTTGCCCTTTCTTGACCTGGGTGCCTTCTTCTACCTTCAAGGAAACGATCTGGCCCGGAGAAGATGGACTGACCTCAACTTTCATGTTGCTGACAATCTTACCTGACAACGGAATGGCCTGGTGAATGTTGCCCAGGCCGACGCGCACGGTTTCCACCTCCACAGCCTTACCACCGGTGAAAAAATCACCGATCCCGGTGAACAATAACAGGCCGGCTATGATCAGTGCACCGATTACGATTTTATATTCGCGCACTTTGGTCGCTATCCTGTCAAACAAGTCGGAGCTGAAGTTGCCATAGGAGTTTTGATACAGCGCATCCTGAAAATTGACCAGATCCAGATTGATATCCAGCGCTGTGATCATTTTCTTGTCGCTGGCGATAGGCTCCATAGTATCACCACCAGCCGGCGACACTGGCCCGCCATCCTGGTCAGGCACCAAGCCGGCGAATAAATTCGCGAAATCAGTTTCCGAGGGCTGCGCCTGTTCTATCGTGAACTTGTTGTTGGTTGATTTCTCCGGTGCTGGTTTACGGGGGGCGACCGGTCTGGTTGCAGGATGTTCAGGGTGTGGCGCGCGCGCATGCTCCGTGACGCCCGAGCCACGATGGGCGGTATCTGACGCGTGTTGCACAGATCCGTCATGCCCACGCATGCTTTTAGATCGCGCCTGGGCGCGCAATTTGGCAATCAGCGCAGCAGCGTCGTTGACTTGCTGTTTGCTGTCTTGTGACTTATGGTCACGTATTCCCGGATTGCCTTGATGTGCCAGCCGTTCCAGGCCTTGGCGCGATTTTTCCCCGATTTTTTCCACCGCCGATTTGACGGCATCCTTCAGGGTCTGGGTAAGATTTGATCCCGGCGCGGGGGCAAAGGGACTGGTCGGCATATCCAGCATATGATCTGGAATCGACGGCTGTGTTTGCATACGCGACATCACCGGCTGATGCATCAACGGTGGCTGCGGAGGTGCGGGCACCGTGGGGCGCGCTGGAACCCTGTGTCCCGAAGGAGTTTGGGAATTATGCTGAATTCGGGGTTTCGGTGATGCCGCCGGCGAACGCGCCGCAGCAGGCCTCGGGGTCGGGACCTGGCTACGCGGTCTCGGTGGCGGCGGTGGTGATGTTCTGGGGTGTCCCGGAGGGGCGGTAGGCCGCGCCGCCGGTGCTGGATGACTGACTTGAAACGAGCTTACCGGGGGCATGGCAGGTTTGCCGGGAATCAAGTCCCGCACCTTATCGATCAGGACATCGCCCGATATGGGTTTCACCAGGACCGCATTCGCACCCGCCTCATATAATCTAAGCAGAGTATCTTTTTCGGTATTCCCTGTGATCACGATGACCGGCAGCAGTTTTTTCTGAGGGTGGCCGCTGCGACGGATAAAGCGCACCAATTCGTCGCCATCCATGCCTGCATTATCAAGGGTTAGATCAGTAATCAGGAGGTCATAATTGTGCTGCAACACCGCGACGACTGCCGGTTCGGCGGAACCATAATGGTCAACCTGAAATCCCTGTTCCACCAGTATTTTTTGTGTCACGTATGCCGACGTTCTGCTGTCGTCTACGTAACAAATACGGCCGGAGGTTCCAGCTGTTATGGTGATGCCTGAATTCTCCAGGGGCGAATTTCCCGGGATTGTGCCTGACCACTCTTTCATGAAGAACTACCTATTTACGTACCCTTATTATAGTGCCTGTTAATCCGTTTAAAGAAATGATATATCGATATCAAACTAAACTATATAGGGAATATGTTCCCTATAAACATGCACTTAATGTTTTTGAGTGTAGTTGAGAAGTGATTCCAGTCCACACCCGTACCCCAAAGACCCTTCAGCAGCTCGAATTATATGATTATATGTTAAATAGATAAATGAAAGTTTATTGATAAAAGAGCGT
The DNA here is from genome assembly GCA_024641505.1 of Gammaproteobacteria bacterium. Taxonomy (GTDB): domain Bacteria; phylum Pseudomonadota; class Gammaproteobacteria; order SG8-11; family SG8-11; genus UBA6920. The sequence goes on along the minus strand of JAHECY010000019.1, from coordinate 21,258 downwards.
AGTTTAATTCAAATTTCGGATAAATTCCTGTTGGAATGAACTCGTAGCGGCAAATTTCGTCATTATTGGGTTAGAAATCAATCAGCGGGCATGATAAGAGCCAGGCCCTCGAATAGCAAGGGATGTGCTTCACAAATAATGGGTTCGATAATATTTTCATTGAGGCCGGTAACCTTCCATGCTGAGGGGTGAATCCTTTGCAGGTGTTTGCTGCGATCTTGCTCATTCTCCTCCGCCATATCGGAAATGACGTTGGCGATGTGTACGATAGCCGTGTCCACGGGGTTTTCTACCGCCAGATCCGGGGTATGGTGGAACCTTATGGTGTCTTCCAGGCTCTTTGGAAGATTCCAGGATTTTACAAGTTCGGCACCAATTTCAGCATGATCGAAACCAATTATCGTCCGCTCAGCGATATAGGACTCTTCGCCGGTGAGTTTGACTCGGTTTAAGGCCTTATTGGCAAGGTCAGGGATTTTATGAAAAATAACCAACTGCCCAAGGTCATGAAGAACGCCAGAGACAAATAATCGTTCGCCATGAAGAATCCGGCAATGTTTTGACAACAACCTGGAAACTATTCCCGTAAAAATACTATGGCGCCAGAAGGCGGCCATGTTTTCCAGATCCATGGGAATGCTGGAAAATGTTCTTACCGCAGATACGGCAACAACCAGGTCGCGTAATTCCCGAAACCCGATGACTGTTACCGCTCTGCTGATGGTGCTGATTTTGGATTGGAATCCATAGAAGGAACTGTTGGCAACTCGTAACAACCGTGCTGTAAGCGCGGCATCCTGGCTGATCACTTCGCCAATTTCGGAGGCGGAATATTTTGGATCATCGACCATGAGATTGACGCGAATACAAACATGGGGCAAGGACACCAGTTTTACCATACCTTTTACCAAGGTACTTGGGGTGATTACTGTTTTTTCTTCTGGAAGCATTGGTTGTCGACCTGAAGTCCCGATGATTATGATTTATATCGCGGCTCTGTACAGAACGCCCTGGGAATATAGGCGGGCATCATTTCCGGAAAAAGTGTGCTCGCCAACCCCCCTATCGGCAGATTGAGAGAAATGTTTATGGGTGCTTTCCCGCCGGGACCTCTTTTCTCCTAAAGCATGTCGTGGTATATAAGTCCACCATCACAAATAATTCAGGATTAAGCCTGAACGGCATCTGGATGCCGCTTAAAAATAGCATTGCAGGGGGAGGTTTATTCGATGGATATGACGTATGTGCTTACGATAATGATTGCCGGTGTCACTATGCTTGGCGTGGCCATGATGAGTTTGTTAATTTATCAGATATACAGCGGGAAAGATTGAAGAAAAATCCGGGTGTCGTGTCGCGGCTGCCCAGTTCCTCAGGCTGTTTTGAACTGTAACCCCTGTGACCATCAGGTCACAGGGGTTTTTTGTTGTCTGCGCATTAGAAATATAATTCTAATAACCTAATATTTTATAAGCGGCTGCCGATAGCAAGATTCAGTTATTGCTGAAAATTCATCTATAAACTACTTAATAATAGTGGAATATGGGGTTTCACGTGGGAACAAATATGACGATGCCGCAGTTGAGAAAAATAAAGGCGCTTATCTTATCAAGTGTTTTGCTGGCGGGATCCTCGCCGGCAATTGCCGATATTGCAAGCGGCAATTATCTGGGGATCAGCTACTATCGGCAAAGTGTTGAAGGCAAGCTTGAAGGCGAAAACTACCCCTCGGATTTGAACAAGTTTGACAGTGTGCATGTGCGCTACGGGTTTTTTCTGGCCAGCTTTCTAGCGGTAGAATTTCACGGCGGTACGTCATTCCCGTCTTATGCGAGCAACAGCAGCTCCCGTACCGCATCCAACAGCTATATTGGCGCGGCATTCGGCCGTTTGAATCTGCCCTTTCCCCACAAGCAAATCAATCTCTATTTGCTTGGGGGGGTTGCCACGGGTGACTATACGGCGGACACTGGCTCCACCAATGTCGGGGTCATTTCCGAGACTAAAACCGGTACCAGTGCCGGCATCGGCGTCGAAGTATATTCCAGCAAAACCACTGGCATGAGCTTTGAGTATTTCCGATATATTCAAGCGACGGATTTTCGTTCTGATGGCGTCGCCGTCGGTATCGTCCACCATTTTTCATTTCCTAAATTTTTCTACTAGTCATCTCGGTTATGCTCCAAGTGCCGTTGATTTCCTGAATTTCGGACAACGGCATGGTACTTCTTTGCTGATTTCCAGGCGCTAATTCGGTTACATTAGTGCTGGGTCACTGACGGAGTTCAAATCTTTTGTTGAAACGGGATGCAATACCGTTAGTTGTTGCCATGACGATTACCGCTGTCGTCGTGGGGCTTCTAGTTGTCGGGAACCTACAGCCCTCAAGCCCCACGGCAGGCGCTGTATTCTGGAATACAACTCGTGCGTTTGATTTGCCACGCCGCGCGCTCAGTGCGGTCGCACATCGTGGCTATTTATATATTGTCGGGGGCGTTGATGGTCAGGGTCGATATGTTGACACCGTGGAGTTTTCCGCAATCGGCGCTGATGGATCACTGGGCTCCTGGCACCGGACCAGTGCTCTCAGCCAGGGTCGTTTTTACCTGGCGACTGTCGCACAGGGTGACTATCTTTACGCATTGGGGGGTGGCAGCGGCGATCTGGGTGATAATAACCGACCGGTAGCCACCGTGGAGCGTGCGCACGTATTGCCCAATGGATCACTAAGTCCATGGGAGCCACTTGCCGGCATGAACACGCCGCGCCGTGGACTCAAGGCAGTGGTGTATAACGGGTATATCTACGCGCTTGGCGGTTACAATGGCAAGTTCCTGCGAACCATGGAACGTGCGCATATTGCCGAGGATGGCACCCTGGGCGCATGGGTGACCGAAGCTAACGAAGCCGTAGTGGACCGTTACATTCATTCCGCAACGCTGTTCAAGCATTTCCTGGTGCTGCTTGGAGGACATATGCAGAACTCTGATAGCGTTTCCTTCGGTGATGTGGAATTGGCGCCGGTGCGTCAAGACGCCAGTATCGGTAACTGGCGCATGAGCGGTGGACCTTTGTCGGTGCCACGCTTTATGGCATCTGCATTCAGTCTCGGTTCGTATCTCTATATCGCCGGTGGTCACAATGGCGCGGCGCGGCTCGACTCGGTTGAATATGCTGCGGTTAATCCTTTTGGTGAAGTAGACAGTTGGCGCGATGCATTGCCATTGCACACCGCACGCAGCGCCGCGGCGGTAGCAGTTGACGGCAACCGGGTATACATCGCCGGAGGTATCAGTGACCAACAGGTACTGAATACCGTGGAGACCGTATCTCAGGGCGCTGCCGGCCGGCTATTGCCCTGAGGCGTCATGGGATGGCTTCGAGTTTGTGCTCATCTTTACGCCGTTTCAGATCCTTCCATTGACGATGCTCCAGCAGAATGGTCAACACTTCCTCGGGGCTGTCGGTTATTCGGATGTACGAAAAATCCTCTTCAGATATCGTACCTTTTCTCAACATTGAGGTTCGCATCCAACTCACCAGACCATCCCAGTAATCGTGACCATAGAGAATCAGGGGCAGTGGATATATCTTACAGGTCTGCATCAAGGTCAATGCTTCGAAAAATTCGTCCAAGGTACCGAATCCCCCGGGCATGCAGACATAACCGATGGAATGTTTGACAAACATCACTTTGCGCGCGAAAAAATATCGGAAGTACAATGATTTTGTTTGGTAATCATTACGACTTTCTTTCGGCAACTGAATATTCAATCCGACGGAAGCACCGTTATTTTCAAAGGCGCCTTTGTTCCCTGCCTCCATAATACCTGGACCACCGCCGGTAATAATGGTGAAACCGTGCTCCGACAGCAATGTCGCGATGCGAATAGTGTCTTGATAATGGGGGTCTTCCGGTTTGATGCGAGCCGAACCGAATATGGACACGCCGTCCTTGATGTCATCCAATTTATCAAAGCCTTCGATAAATTCACTGAGAATGCGCAGAATTCGCCACGCTTCATTACCTTTAAAATCGTCGACCATAAATTACCTGCCAGGAAATGGGGTGAAGGAACTTTGCTAAACCATGCAGTAGTAGATCGGTATCGAACTCTATATATTTAGCATCAAATTAGGGAGCATGTTCAGCATCGAACTAAAGCCCCGCAGCCTTAAATATTATTAATAATCATTAGGTTACCGCAGAAAATAAACGTTTCCACCATGATACGCCACGTTTTTTGGTGAATTTGCGGTCTCCATCACAAGAAATTTCTACGCAACAGGAAATCCCGGAACGAAAACATATGTAGAGTTAACCGGTTTTGTTGCACGGAAAAACAAATTCGCCACAAGACATTATTTGTATATATGATATGCTTTTCACACAAATTGACTAAGACTCTTGCGCCCGCACTCCTTGCGGGTAATTTGGAAATGGTCGTTGATTTATGAGCCAGAAAGAACAAACACGTCATCATCAAGAGGAAATCCTTACGGTGGACGCGATTGTGAAGGAGATTACCACCCTGGTTACCATGCCGGCGGTGTATTATCGGATACTGAATCTGGTTGAGAATGAAAACAGTACCGCGGCGGAGATCGGAGAAATCATCGCCCAGGATACCAGTCTGACCGCCCGTTTGTTGCGAATCGCAAACAGCGCCTTCTATGGATTTCCATCCAGTATTGAGACCGTTTCCCGAGCCATCACAGTTATCGGTCTGCGTGAACTGCGGGATTTGGTGCTGGCAACGTCCGCCATTGAGGCATTCGACCATATTCCCCTGGATCTGGCTAATATGACCAGTTTCTGGAACCACAGCTTATATACTGGCGTTTGTGCGCGTATTTTGGCGACCCGTAACAAGGTGTTGCACAGTGAGCGTTTATTCGTAGCCGGATTGTTGCATGATATCGGGCATCTAATCATGTTTTTGAAATTGCCCAAACAATTACGTAATTGCATGGTACAGGCAGGGCGGGAAGATATCGACATTCAAGTGGCTGAACGCCGATTGCTGGGGTTTGACCATGCGGAACTGGGTAGCGCCCTGCTCCGCTATTGGAAACTACCGGACAGTCTTATCCAAACGGTGCAATACCACCATGAGCCGGCGCTGGCGGAGAAGTTTCGCCAGGAATGCGCCATCGTACATGTGGCAAATATTTTGGCCAAACACGCAAACCTGGTGGAGTATGTGTCGGAGAAGACGTTGAATTATCATCCCGCAGCACTGCGGCTGTTGAATTTCACGGAAGATCATGCCGAGGAAATATGTGCTGAAGCGGATCTGCAGTTTAACGAAGCACGGGAGATATTTCTACCTAAAGCCGCCAATGGTTAATCCTAAATCTTTAAGCACTTATTACTGAATGCGTCATCAATTATTTTTCCCGGTCAGAATCGCACAATTTTTCTGTTTGTTAATGATGGTTGCCGCTGCGTTCCTGTCATTGCCGGCGCTTGCCAGTGATAGCTGGCTTCATTTGCCGGGAGGGAGTGCGTCCTTCGTACAGGAACCGGTGTTCAATGATCGCGTATTTGTTTACGAAGTGGGAAAAGAGCACAAGTTCACCGTGGTCCTGGTGCATGGCCTGGGGAATGGTGGTGCCAGAGATTGGGAGCATTTAATTCCGGTTCTGGCAAAACGTTTTCATGTCATTACGTTTGACCTGCCGGGCTTCGGCCGTTCCGACAAGGGTAACAATCTATATTCTCCGGCCACCTATACCGAATTCTTGCATTTTATCACGCAAAAACTGGTTGGTAGGCAGTTCTTTCTGGTGGGTCATTCCATGGGCGGCGCTATTGCAGCTCGCTACACAGCGACTTATCCGGAAGATGTGGCAAGACTGGTGCTGGTCGATGCCGCTGGCATTCTGCACAAGGTGGCGTTCGAGAAATATCTGGCCGGCTCCGCGGTCGATAAACAGGTTCCTGAGGTCTATGAAACCATGGCGTCGGACGTCAGATCAATCATCAATTTCTTCATAGACGCCTCAGAATTTGTCAATATCGGTCCGCAATTGGTGTTGAATACCCCACCGCTACGCAATACCCTGTTGGGCGGTGATCCTGTGAAAATAGCCGCTCTGTCGCTGGTGCTCGAGGATTTCAGCGCTATTATCCCGCGCATTAAACAACAAACCTTGTTGATTTGGGGGGAGCGGGACCCGGTGACGCCAGTGCGCACCGGCAAGGTGTTGGACGAAATACTACCCACGGCGGATCTGCGTATTATTCCCGGCGTTGGGCATGCACCGATGCGCGAGGCTGTGGAAACGTTTAACAAGTATGTCATCGATTTTCTTACTGGTAAGCTGTCGGTGCTGGATACTCACGAGAATAAGGCGCAGGCCGGCGCTAAAGAAGCCATGTTGAGCTGTAATGAACAATCTAATCTGGTGGTGGATGGCAGCTATACGACCATTGAAATCAACGACTGCAAAAATATAACCTTACGCAACGTTTTCGCTGACAAGCTTGTTGTTCGAAATTCGATTATAGATCTGGAGAATGTCGTCATTGATGGTCGTGATCAGGGAATCAATGCCGTGAATTCCGATGTGCGTATTACCAATGGTAGAATATCCGGAGACATCGCTATTTATGCGGATGAAAGCCGATTTGATATCGCAGGTACCAAATTGGTGGGACGTAAGCTGCTGGCGAAGGGCAATTTGCCATCAAATTTCGTGTTCTCTCTGGTTTATGCCGAGTCACCGGGGCAGAAACGCTTTCTGCACGATTTCATTCAGATCTCCACCTTCAAGAGCCTGTAGGGTGCCTCACATTACGCTTCGGATTTTGCGAAGCGCATTCACTGCTTCTTCGTCTGGCATGTAAAGCACGGTGCGTTGTACGCACCCTACTAATATACAATGCGGCATTCTTGTTCTGGCAAGGGGTGCGAGTCTTTGAAAAAATGTTCATGTATACGAATCAGCGGCACAGATTGTAGGGTGCGTATTACGCACCGTCTTGTGATCTTGAGGAAGCTCCAAGCATAGGAGAAACCAAGGGTGATCCGCACTCTACAGATATTGCTTCAAGCCGGTAGCGATGATGAATTTCTCGATCCGGGCCGTCGAAATAGGAGTGGGTGTACGCACCTCTTGCGCGAATAATGCTACCCGCAACTCTTGAAGCATCCAACGAAACTGTTCAATATCCTCGGCGTGCCGGGCATTCACCTCAGGATGGGCGCTCAGAACTGAGTAACTGGCGGCAACCGCGGTATATTCCGCTTGTAATTTGGTGTCCTTATCCACTCTGCCCGGCAATTTATCCAGTCGTATCCTGGCCGCCTTTAAATACCTTGGCATTTGCTGCAAATTCCGATAGGCAATGTCGGCGATGAAGTTTCCGGCGAAAAGTTCCTGCAACTGCTGTTTTATATCCTTTACTGTTGCCAGATAGACCGGGTTGCGCTGTTGATCAAGCAATGCGAGAAGTTCTTTACGACTATTCAGGATGTCATGAATCAACAGGCACAATTCACTGCCATTGTTAAACAACGCGGCGCGCTGGCTGTCGCGCCGCACGCGATATTGTTCCCGGGTCCTGATGTCCCCGTCGGCACCTAAGAAGGTTGACCGAAAGGTGACGTCAATGATGGCTTCTCGAACCTCCGCGCAAGGCATCAGAGCGCCACAGAGCAGACATATTTTGCCTATCTGGGGCAAATTCTTGTGAAGATATTTTTCCTGTTCGCCAAGATCAAGCATAAAAAGTCGAGTTAATCCCGATACCATGGCACGCTGTGCCGCTGCCTTATTGTCGAATACCTTGACTGCTACCGAATCGCCATGATCCACCAGCGCCGGATATCCTACGCAATCAATGCCTTGCACCTGTTGATGCAGTTGCACAGGCAGTGTGTCAAAATCCCAGGTCCGATGTCCCTGACTCTCGATCGACCAATCGAATCGCTGGTTAAAACTCTGAGCCGCCTGGGCATGGTATTGTTGCTGCAGATATTTTAGGTCACGTCCCTGCGCAATCAGTTTTCCCTCGTTATTTTCCAATTTATAGTTCATGTGCAGGTGCGTCGGCAGGTCCGTGAGTCCCCAATCAGTGAGTTGCAACTGGATGCCGGTCATACCTTTCAAAGCCGTGGCAACAGACAAGTAAAGATTGCCTTTGCGGTATTCAAGCCGTTGTATTGCGGCACGCGCAAAATCTGGCGCGGGAACGAAATTTCGGCGCAAAGGTTTTGGCAGCGATTTAATTAATTGAATGATTTTCTCTTCGAGTAATCCCGGTACCAGCCAGTCGCAATAATCGGTGTGTAGTTGATTCAACAACATCAGTGGAATATGCAATGATACGCCATCGTCTTCCGCGCCGGGCTCGAAGCGGTAACTGAGGGCATAGTCATGACGGCCGATAGTCAGATGATCTGGATGGTCCGGTTGTGATTGCAACTGCGCAAGAAAGTCTGCGGCTGATGCCTGCAGCCTATGTTCGGCGCCGGGTTCCGTCTGCAGCCACGCCTTGAGCTCAGAAAGGGAAATAATGTGCTCCGGGATATGGCGTTGATAAAATTCGCGAAGTTTCTCTTCTGCATCCACGATGCCTAAACGCCGCAGTTTGTCTTCAACAATAGTGGCGGCCTTCATCTCCTTTGCATTGTATTGTACAAATGCGAAAGGTGCCGACAAATTTCCCATCACCAAGCCTTCACGAATAAACAACTCCCGGCACAGTTGCGGATCGATTTTCCCGTAATAAATGCGTCTACCGGCGATAACCGTTAGCCCGTACATGACAACGTTTTCCAGGCCGAAAACCTGACCTTGTTTGGCGTCCCAATAAGGATCGTAGTACGAGCTGCGCGCGACATGCTGGCCGACTTCGGCAGCCCATGCGGGTTCAATCTGTGCGCTATAAACCGCCCAGGTGCGCGAGGTTTCCGTGACCTGCGCTGAAAATATCCATTTTGGTGTTTTTCCGGACAACACTGAAGAGGGATGCAGATACAGGGTGCGGTTACGCGCACCGCGATATGCGTGGTCTTCGGTGAATTCAGCGATATGGCTGACAAATCCGGTAAGCAAGGCTTTATGTAACTCCTCGTAGCTTGCGGCGACCTGGTTGATGCGAAACTCCTGTTCACGCAACATTTGCGCCAGTTGGTGGCGTACATCCGCCCATTCCTGCATGCGTAAAGCCGAAACAAAAATCTCGCCGCATGCACGACGCCAGGCCCTGTTAGACAGAGATTTCCGTTGCTCCTGATGCCAATGCCACAAATTGAGAATAGCGACAAAATCGGACTTGTCGTCACTGAAGGTTTGATGTTGCAATCGAGCCTTATCGCGAATCTCCACTGCAGATTCACGTGGGTCCTGAATACTGAGTAATGCGGCAATGGCAAGCATCTCTCGGACACAATGGTACTGGCCGGCCGCCAGCAGAATCCTGCCGATACGTGGATCGACCGGTAACCGACTGAGCTGCCGGCCCAAGGGCGTGATTTCACCGTGACTGTCCAGAGCCTGTAATTCCTGGAGGACCCGGATTCCGTCTCTAATAAAACGGCTGTCCGGTGCTTCGACGAATGGAAAAGCATCCATATCGCCCATGCCCAGGGTGTGCATGCGCAGGATGACGCCCGCCAGATTGGCCCGCAAAATTTCCGGCTCGGTAAACACGGGACGGTTAAGAAAATCCTCTTCGCTGTACAACCGGATGCAGATACCGTCCTGCTGGCGCCCACAGCGCCCGGCACGTTGATTGGCACTGGCTTGGGATATTTTTTCCACGGGCAAGCGCTGCACCTTCGATCGGTAACTGTAGCGGCTGATACGGGCATCACCGGTATCAATTACGTAGCGTATTCCGGGAACGGTTAGCGATGTTTCCGCCACATTGGTTGCCAAAATAATGCGAGGCCGTTGACCGGGATGAAAGATGCGATTCTGTTCCTGGGTGGTTTGCCGCGAGTACAACGGCAGTACCTCATACCGATGGCCATGCCGTTTCTGCACGAATTTGTGGCATTGCCGAATGGCGTTTTCGCCATAAAAAAACGCCAGAATATCACCTTCCGGTTCTCGGGTGAGTTCCGCAATGGCGTCGAGTACTGCTTTTTCAAAGGCGTTTTCATCCGCATTTTCGTCCAGTTCTTCCGGTGGTTGATAACGCACCTCCACCGGATACACACGACCGGAAACCGAAATTATGGGCGCTTCAAAAAACGCCGCGAAGCGTTCCGGATCAATGGTGGCGGAAGTGATAATAACTTTCAGATCCGGACGTTTGGGCAGAATGTTCTTGATGTAACCAAGTAATAGATCGATATTCAGGCTGCGTTCATGGGCTTCGTCGATAATCAAGGTGTCATATTGGTTGAGAAATCGATCTTGCTGGATTTCCGTCAGCAATATGCCATCGGTCATGAGTTTAATGTAGCAGGACTCGCTCACCTGGTCATTAAACCGTACCTTATAACCAACGTAAGCGCCTACTTGCGTGGCAAGCTCCTCGGCGATTCTGTCAGCCATAGCGCGGGCGGCGATTCGGCGGGGCTGGGTGTGTCCAATCATGCCGGCGATGCCACGACCGGCCTGCAGGCAGAGTTTGGGCAGCTGTGTGGTCTTCCCCGAGCCAGTCTCGCCGCAGACAACGATCACCTGATGTGCCTGCAAGGCCGCAAGTATTTCATCGCCTCGGGTAACTATAGGTAAGGCCTGATCGAATGTGATCGTTGGCCGCAATTGTTCACGCTTGGCGCGTCTGGCGCAGGAATCCTGAATGCGCTGGGACAACTCCGTCATGCGGGAATTTTTCTGTGCCGGGTCTTTGATCTTTTTGATCCGGTTCAGCTGACGGCGCAATGGATACTGGTCGCCCAGCATGCATTGCTGAAGTAAAGGGCCGAGGTTTTTAATTGAAGGATTCACCGGTCGAGAATTTGTAAAACAAGTAATTGAACCTGCGTTGGGTGCGTACTACGTACCGTCATTTTGCTTTATAGAAAACTATGCCAGGAATTGTCATAAAAATCAGCGTGTAATACACGCCTTCGGGGGGTGTCACATTTCCGCCAGAAACGGTGCGTCATACGCACCCTACCCTTTACGTTCGTGCCGTTTGACATGATCCCAAATAGCATCCATTTCCTGGAGGGATGCATCTTGCAGATTTTTACCACGTTGGGCAAGCTCCTGTTCCACACCCCGAAAGCGGCGTTCGAATTTGGTATTGGCTGAACGCAGTGCGGATTCCGGATCAATGGCGGCGTGACGCGCCAGAATGGTGGTGACGAACAGTAAATCACCGATTTCATCCTGAAGTCGCTCGCGGTCGCCATCGGTGGCGATCTCATGTTTAAGCTCTCCAACCTCCTCGTCTAACTTGTCCAGGACACCGTGAATATCCGGCCAATCGAAACCGACGGTGGCCGCCCGCCGGTGCAGTTTCATGGCGCGCGCCATGGCCGGCAAGCTGGTGGGAATATTCTGCAACAAACTGACATCATTTCCCGGTGCTGATTTATTGGCACGTTCCTGCTTTTTATGTTGTTCCCAGGCGCGTGTTTGTGTCTCGGCATCCGGAATATTGTGATCACCGAAGACATGAGGATGCCGTCGTTCGAGTTTGTCGCAAATAGACTCTACGATGTCCGGGAACTGGAAACGTCCCTCCTCCGTGGCAATTTGTGCATAAAACACCACTTGGAACAACAGGTCACCCAATTCTTCCCGTAAATCTTCGTAATGTTCCCGATCGATGGCGTCGGCGACTTCATAAGCCTCTTCCAATGTATAGGGCAAGATGGTTTTGTAGGTTTGCTGACGGTCCCATGGGCATCCCCGTTCCGGGTCACGCAGACGGCGCATAATTTCCAGTAAACGATCCATGACTGTGATGCTCAATGACGGCGCTGCACATTGACGACACCGGACACCTGGCTGATCAAACCGAGTAAATGACTTAATTGTGTCAAGTCCTGAATTTCCAAGGTGAAACTCATGTGTGCAAGATTGCTTTTACGGTCAGTGTAGGTGTTGACGGAAATCACGTTGAGTTTCTCATTGGTAAATACGCTGCTGATGTCCCGGATCAAGCCCTGGCGGTCAGCGGCGGTGACGTGCACATCTACCGGGTACTGGCCGCGATTGGTGTCGCTCCATTCTACCGGGAGTATGCGTTCGGGCGACTTGTCCCGGTAACGTTGCGCATTGATGCAGTCATGTCGGTGTATGGTAACACCTTTGGCCTGAGTGATATAGCCAATGATTGCATCACCAAATACCGGATTGCAGCACCGGCCATAGTTTACCAGCAGATCGCCAACGCCATCGATAAGAATATTGGATTTTGGTGAGTTACGTTTGCGCGTCGTACGTGTGATCGGCAGCTGTGGTTTTTCAACACTGCGCAATTCATCCTGGAGCGTATTAATCACCTGTCCCAGCTTGATTTCACCACGTCCCAGGGCAGCGAACAATTTGTCAGGATGGTCATACTTCAGCTGTGTGGATAGCTTGTCAAGACTAGTTCGTTCTAGATGCAGTCGATCCAGCTCTTTTTCAAGTTTGCCGCGTCCTGTAGCAACATGGTGTTCAAGATTCTGCTGGTTGAACCATTGCTGAATTTTCGATCTGGCCTTTGAGGTGGTGACGAAACCGCGGCTTGGATTGATCCAATCACGACTGGGACCCCCTTCCTTGGCGGTCATGATATCCACCACCTGACCGCTTTGCAAAGACGTGGTCAGCGGCACGATTTTGTCGTTTATCTTGGCACCGCGACACCGGTGACCCACGTCAGAATGAATGGCATAGGCGAAATCCAGCGGTGTCGCACCGCGTGGCAAATCGACTATCCTGCCCTTGGGTGACAGGACAAATACGCGGTCATTAAAAGACTCTTCCTTTAACAAAGCGGCGAACTCATCGGTATCGGCGATATCCTTGCGCCATTCAAGAATCTGTCGAAACCAATTTACTTTTTGATCAAAGTCCTGATCATCCCCGGTATTTTCCTTATAGCGCCAATGGGCGGCAACCCCGAGTTCTGCGTCTTCGTGCATGTTGTAGGTTCTAATCTGGACTTCGACAACTTTGCCCTCCGGTCCGATGATCGCAGTATGCAGCGATTGATAATTGTTGCCCTTGGGGGAGGCTATGTAATCGTCGAATTCCTCCTTGATATACTTCCAGCGGCTGTGGATGATGCCCAGGACGGCATAGCAATCTTCCAGACTGCGCACCAGAATACGGACCGCACGCACATCAAACACCTGGTCGAATGGCAGGTTCTTGCGCTGCATCTTGCGCCAGATGCTGTAGATATGCTTCGGTCTGCCGGTGACTTCGCCGGATATACTGAGCTCGCGCATGATGCCGGTGAGTTGTGATGTGAACGTTTCGATATACTGTTCCCGGGCCAGGCGCTTTTCGTCCAGGGATTTCGCGATATCGCGATAGACTTCCGGCTCAATGTAGCGAAACGCAAGGTCTTCCATTTCCCATTTTAACTGGCCAACTCCCAAGCGGTTTGCCAGGGGTGCGTAAACATCCATACATTCACGTGCCAGCGCAACCCTAATTTCTTGCGGCTGTTGTTTCGCCTGGCGCATGGTCACCAAACGCGCTGCCAGAATCAGCAAGACTACGCGGATGTCTTTGGCCAAGGCCAGAAACATGCGCCGTAAATTCTCCTGTTGCACGGTTAACGCCTGCGCGGATTGGGATTCCTCGACTTGGTAGATTTGATCGAACACATAGACTTTGCCCGCGTCAGTCGCCAATTGCATAATTTCCTGGCCGACATGTTGTTCCAATTGATCCAGCGCAAGATAACGCCGGTGCACGGGTTCCAGGATCAAGCTGGTGGCAACGGTTAAGATGTCCGAACCCAGATCGATGAGGCACTGTGCGGTGTCGATTCCGATGGCAATGATTTCCGCTTGCGATGCCTCAGGAAGATCTGCGAGATGGGTTTGCAACAAATTGATGGTCTTGATCAAGACGTCTTGGGAATCACGGCTACGCAAGTCCTGTTGCTTGGATAACCACAACCCGAGGTCGGAGAGCGGCAAGGTTGAGTCAGGTGACCTCGTGGCAGTTGTAACCATGCTTATTTCCTGATCAGTATTTTTGTGTTATCGGACAATTAACTATACACGTCATAACATCAAATTTAATATAAGGTTATATTGTGACGGTATTTGTGAAAAACCAAAGCTATCATAGGCTTAACATTTTCTTAAGGGTACACCGTTATAGTCGCTGCTGCCGGCATTGGGGTAAGAAAAAAAAGGATATGTTGCTGGATGCCATGAACCCGTCACAACAAAAGTCCCTATGCAATTTGACCTCCCTCACTGGTTTGTTTTTAAACAGAAAATACCAAGAATGTGACCGAGGCACAGTAATTGCGTAGATATAAATTATAAACTTCACAAAATAATTACAGTTTAATTTAGTAATACTTAAAAGTAATAGGGTAGTAACATAATTCTAATTAAAACGAAGGAGACCTGCATGAAATGGTCTGTATGGGTTGTGTTGTTTTTCGCTAGTGTTACCAGTCAAGGGTGTGCAAGTATTTATAAACCTCCTCAACCCTGGGAAAGAGATATCCTGGCCCAGGACAAAATGTTGATCGGAGGGGATCCTCTCGAAATCCAAATCGACGACAAAATAACTTTTAGTAAGGAAGCGTCCAGCATTGGGCGCAGTATTGGTGGAGGGGGTTGCGGATGCAATTAAAGCAGAAAAAGTCGTTAACGGAAGCGCTCGCGCTTGCCACCTGTTCCCTGCTTTCCCAGGCACCACAGAACGCCATGGCAACCGCCACCGAGGGTGATTGGGATTTCGATGTCAGCATGCTGAATTATCAGGAGGCCGACGCTCGTGTACGGGTTGTAGAATTGGATATCAATTCGAAATGGCAACGCAAGGATGATTCCGCCCTGAGCTTCAAGGTGGTGTCCGACAGTATGACCGGAGCGACGCCCAGCGGCGCCAGCAAGGTCGCCGGTGCGCAATCGCAGACTTCCACGACCGCATCAGGCACGGTAGTAGCGTCGGATGTGGGTGAGGCAGCCGGTAAATTTCTCGATCCACTGGTTGATTTCGTGGACCGACGTAATGGCTTCGTGGTGGATTGGGAAAATGTCTTTGCCCGGACCATTACCACCAACCTCGGTGGCGCCTATTCAGTGGAAGACGATTACAGTTCCATGGGTGTCAATGGCAGTGCGGGAATCGACTTGAATAACAAATTGACCCGGGTGGACGTTGGTTTGGCCTGGACCTGGGATACGGTAAGCCCCAGCGTTGCCGGTGGGCCGCCGCCGGAAGGCGAAATCGTGGGTGGACGGCTTTTTTCCTATGACGACGGCCATAAATTGATCGTCGATAAGAGTGTGGGTGTTACTCAAGTGTTGAATCGGCGTACGGTGACCAAGTTAACCTATGTTACCGGTACCACCGATGGTTATCTTTCGGACCCCTACAAGCTGGTGACGGTGCACAACGATGTATCCGACTTGCCGAAAAGTTACTATTACGAGAAGCGCCCTAATACTCATGCCCGTGACGCACTGAATCTGGAGCTTATGCACCAGATGGCCGGTGGCGCGGTATTCAACGGCTATTATCGCTTTTTCTGGGATGACTGGGATATTTCCTCCCATACCCTGGATATGCGATACCGTATCGATTTGGGCGCATCTCAGTACATCCAGTTGCATGGCCGTTACTACACCCAAACCGCGGCGGATTTCTACCATGCCAGGTTGACGGAAGCCGACGAACGCAATCTGCCGGAATACATGAGCGCCGATTACCGGCTTGACGAGTTGACCACAACCACGCTGGGAATCAAATACGGATTTAACTTCAGCCAATTCGGTCATTTCCGTATCCGCTACGAAACCATGGAACAGCAAGGCACCACCGGTGACTATACGCAGCTCAAGGCCAAGATTCTGCACGCGGCAGTGACGGTGAAGTTCGGACGTTAAGACAAGTTTAGGCGCGCCTCCGGAGGGCGCGCCTATTTACCTTTCCCTGCAGTTCCTGAGTTGGGCACAGACGAAGTATCTCTCTCATAGCAACCCCCCCCCTCCTGCTGATCCATCAGGGACGATTGGCCGGTATATTGATAACTAATGGTCCATGCGTAAAATACGGTGACACCTATACGTACGGCGCGCAGTGAACAGATTCGGGTGCGTTTTTCCGCACCATTAGCAGTGCCGACGCTACCAAGCGTATACCGGTTGTTACCTAATTATACGCATGACCACTAGCGTCAGGAACCCCGGCTAATCTCAGTTATGCAGAGTTTCAGCAGGAAACGAAGTGTGCTTGGTCCGCTTACAATGTGAGTTGAAACGCACATATCGAAACTCTACGGTATGTGCTGCTCTACCCGGCCCCACTGCAATAAAAAAACCCGGTACTGTTACCAGTACCGGGTTGTAGTGAGTCGATTACCAATTAAACGAGAGGTTCGCTGGCCACACCTTCATTAATGGCGCCAAAACCAGCAGGTGCCCGAGGATCTTCGTTGGTGGTCAAGGCTTCCGGATTCAGTACGCCGAAGTATTTGTAAACACTGGAGGCAATACTCATCGGTTCGAACTGGTAGCTACCGTCAGTAGGGCTCGTGAACTGCCGGTTCTGGCCGGAGGTACCAATGCGCTTGGTGGAGCCGACGATCTTGCCCAACTGACGGCCACCGATACCCTCACCACCAAAGGTGTACAGGTTCATATTGTTGCCGTGATCCCAACCCATGGAACCGTTGAGGTTCACGTTGCGACCGAATTCGCCGTAGACGTTGATGATGACGTCGTTGCGTGGATTGGCCTTGTCTGTTCCTGTTGCATCTACGGTGCCCTTTGCCAACAAGTTTACCGCTGCTTGCATGTTTACCATAAGCTCCTGAACACGAGCAGCATACCCGTCAATGGCATTGTCATGGTTATCCCATCCCCCTAAGCCTCCGGTACTTAACGCAATAAATTTGGTATCGGGATTTTCCAGAGCTAATACAGTTGCAGCACGCATGTTTCGTCCAAAACTGCCGGTAAAAGTATTAAAGTCCGTTGGGACGTGAGTGGCGGGGTCGCCACTAAGGCGCCCAGTAATAAAATCATCCAACTCGGCGCGCTTAGCAAAAGCGTCAATGACTTTCTGATATTTATTGGCAAGACCGGACGATGTATTCTTAGCCAACGCTTCGATAATGGCGTCACAATTTGCGGCGGAAGCGCCACAGGTAGAGGTTGATGCGATGGCAACTAAGCTACTGTCTCTCTTATAAGGATTATTAAAATTGCTGTCCAGGCTCACCGGTCGGTACGGCAGGGCCAGGGAAATATCGCCACTATTGAACAACACGCTTTCGCCTTCCATGGAGATGAAGGGTAGCAACGGAATGTTATTGGGATCCATGAACTCTGGATGATACGCCACCAGAATGGCGGCCAGCGTCGTGCCCATACCCGGGGCTTCTTCACTCAAACCACCGACCTGCGCGGAGAAAATACTGGTGCGATGGGCTTTGGAGTCGTCAAGGACACGGTTTACCGTACGGTATAGGGACATTTGTTTGTTGGCGATCATGGTTTCCATGATACTGCCGCCCGCACTCGCCCACATCTTGTTGGGCGTAATCTGACCGTTGTTATTCGTAACATCGCGCAACATGGCCGCAGGATAAGGATTCTGGGAGTTGGCGGAAATGTCCTGGATATTGCTGAGATTGCCGCCTAACTCCGAAGGGCCACCGTACATGAAGACATTAATTACCGTAGGTAATGTTGCCGGTGCTGAATAGTCCACTTCACCCAATACCATCGAGCGTGCGGCAAGTATCTGTTTGTTGCTGATACCCGCAGCCTGCAAGGGTGATATCAAGCCTTTTTTCGTCAGAATGGGCGGAATGGTCAGGGCGGAGCCCAGAATCGCTAATGCTTTGTTAAAATCGCGTCTTTTCATGATCTGTTACTCCCCTGATCAGTTAACGGCGTTATAGAAATAAAGTTCGGGTAACCGGGACACATAGTCCATTACCGTCAAGGCGATATCTATACGTGTAGTGACGATGGTACCGCCGTTGGTTGAGGTGGGGTTGAACTCTGGATTACCATCAGCCTTTTTTGCCGTAGTGATGATGCTATTGATTTCATCCAATTCCGATTGGGTGGCATAGCGGCCGAGGACGGAGATAAATATATAATTGATGTAGGCGTCTTCCCGCAGGTAATCCACGGCGCTGCCAATGAATTTCGCATCCCAACCCCAGTAACCACCGTTATAGGGATTATCATAATTGGTTTTGCGTTTCAATAGGGCAACGTCACGAATACCACGGTGGTAATAACTGAAGCCCAGGGAATCCAGGGGTACGGACGGCCAGCGGCCCAGTTTCAAACTCATGCTTGGTTGGTTCATCACCAACAAGTTAGTAGCCATGCCGCCACCGGTTCCAGAAGTACCCGCTAATTCACGAAAAAACGTGGAATTGGGTGTCCAATAAATGCGTGCAGCGGTATTGAAGAAACTCTCCTCAAAATACATGGGCCGTTCCACATTCATGAGAAATTCTTTGGAGAAAAGAATGGCGTTAAACATTTCGGTAAATGTCTGGGGGTGGGCGCCGACCACCGAGCGCACGAAGGCGGCTTTCTTCTCAGAGTCATAACCGACGTCGAACATATGGTCCACCAGCACCGTCGCGATACGCGGAATCACCAGGGGGTGATTGGAGATCGCCTGCATTACGTCCTCGCAGGTAGTCACCCAGTAATTGTCGAGAATCAACTGGGGTTCGGTATTGTTCTTGGCAGGATCGTTTTTCAGCACATAGCCGGCATCTTCATCGGTGAGATACCAGTTTTTACAGGCGATGGATGCTTTGGGCACGTCTTCATCACGATCGAACAGGCCCAAATAGATTTCAATCATTTCCCGGGTATTGTCTTCCGGAGAACGGAAACGGCGCCAGTTGGTTTCCGAGATTTCATGTTGATAAATCAGCGAGCGGATTGACGCGTGATTGACAATGCCTTCCGACAGCTCCTGGAACAATTTATCCGCATCTTCCGGGGAGGCGGAATCGATTTCTTCCGCGGGAGAAAACAGGATAGTATTCATGAGTTTATAAGCAATCCACCGGGCATAGAACTCATCACTCAGCGGGAGTTCGTACATATAGGCCAGTGGGTATTCCATGGGAGTACGTGCTTCAGAGGAAAACTGGTAGCGACCGGGTATGTCGCCGTCTCCCACGACTTTCGTATAGTAGGATTGACGGTTTTCCAAATGCGTGTTCAATTGGTCCTTGATGTTCGATATATAACCGGTACTGCCATCCGCCACCCGCAGATCCGCTTCATTGCCCGTCATGGTGGAAACATCAAAGAATTCCTGAGCGGGAACGCCTTTGAAAAAGGTTGCCAGCAGGCGGTTTGCTACCTGGTACTGTTCTAAAGCTGTCAGACTGTTATATTCGGCTTCACTCAACGAAGCCGCGGAACCTTGAGCCTTGTAGGTATTCTTTTCTTCAGGGCTACCCGGTTTGCAGGAAATCAACACCAGGAGGGTACATAGCACTCCCAGCAACCCCACTGTATTATTTTTATACATAACTACCCCCTTCATTGGGTCTGTTATAACGGAAAATGACCGGTGTCAAGAATCTGTTAATACGCTTAAGTAATGCTTAATCAATTACTTAGTCAACATAATATACAGTATCATTTGGGCATTTCCGAGGGCTGAGTGGCAGCAAAAGAGAGAACCAGTACACAAAAAACAGAAATAGTGGTGAGCTAAGCTAAAGAAAGTTATTAAGAAGGATTATCTAATCAGCTATTTGTCTATACGCTGTACGTTTATATACATTTAAGTCTGGTAAATAATGGGGATGATTGTGTATTGATTATACTCCCCGCATGCCACTGGCCGTTTGACTGATGGGTGTTGTGGCGTTTTTTTAGATTGAATAGTGAAGTGGTGAAACCAGAATGGGTCATTATCGATAGTCATTGACATATACCGTGACCGTCCCCGCGCCTGGATTTTTTTCCACCAGCAACAAGCTGAATACTTTCTCAATGGGACCAATGACATATTTCGTTTCATTTTTCCACTCGTTGTCGGCGTCCGTAGAGCCGATAAACTTTCGCAGATATTGAGTGAATCCCATTTGCACGGACTGCCATTCACCATTTTGATTTGTGGTTGCCCAATGTTTGGCGTTGAAACTACCATCCATTTCAGTCCAAAAAATCACTGACTCACCGGTCTGCAACGTTACCGCATCCCTGAGGTAGAGACTCAGTCCTGCCTTTCCCGCGATGAGTATTTTTGATCCCAGCCATACACCGGAGGAATATTGGTTATACCAAATGTCGGTCGTTGTGCCATTGTCCTGCTCCCAAATTACTGTAGTGACGTTGTCCGAGCCTGATATCAATTTAAAATTCTTGGTGTCTCCAATGTCTTGGTTTTCGATCTCTTGTTGCGTTGCCCACGTGTTCAATTGTTTATTGAATACTGCGCTAACAAGATTTTTATATGTGTCTGTGGTTTGTTTTTCTGGCCATACCGCGATGACATTGCCAGCACTATCTGCGATTGCAGCGGGACTTTGATAGATAGCAGGCTTTTCTGAACCAACGTTAGATATCCGCATGGCAGTACTCCATTGCCCCTTACTCTGCTCAAATCGGGAAGACCAAATAAAATATATTGCGTTAAAATCTTCACTTTCAGTTCTAGCCCAAACTACCGTTTTATCTCCAAAACTGTCAACAACCTGAGAGGGGTAATCCGATGAAATTGTAGAACCATCTCCCCAGATAGTCCCACTAACATCAAGAGGTAACCCATCAAGATTAATTAAACTAGCCCAAGAGTCGCCAATGAAATTGGCAGTCCAGACCGAATTGAAAGTAAAATCAAGGTTGCCACCATACGAGTCCTTGAACAAAATATTGAAGTTGTTGTGCTGATCATAATAAACCTGTGGCGAGAAATTGCCTCTAACAGTATATGGTACATTTGAAATTCTCTGACCCCATGTATTGTCCTGATAGCTAGTCGCCAACATTCCAAAACTGTACAAGCTAGTATTTGAATCGTATCCCACCTTAATAGAAAGCCACTTCAAAGCATTTCCATCGAAATAGCTATAACCTATCCCACGATCTTCCAAATTCCAATAGCCATCAGGTAGCAATTCGGGAGTATTGAACGAGAAGTCCTTCGCTATGC
>JAHECY010000103.1 GCA_024641505.1 Gammaproteobacteria bacterium | reverse complement strand
GTTGGTTAAATCGAATGCTGTAATTTTCCCAAAGGTGCTTTTTGTAATCCTGCTCCAGCGTCTTCTGGGGTGGTGGCAGCGAGGGACCTTGTGGATTATAGACCAGGTTCAGGATTAATCCACTGCCGGTGACGCCATAACCCAGTTTATTCAAAGCTTGCAGGCCCGCCAGGCTGCGATCAAAAACCCCGGAGCCGCGCTGGCCATCAACATTTTCCTGTAAATAGCAGGGCATGGATGCCACCACGGTGACTTGATGTTGCGCTAAAAACGCGCCAAGATCTTCCTGTCCGGGTTCCGAGAGGATAGTGAGATTGCAGCGGTCTATGATTTGGATGCCCATGTTCCGTGCAGCTGTCACCAGGTCACGAAAATGTGGATTCAATTCCGGCGCACCACCGGTAAGATCCAGGCTCGTGATCGTGGTGCGCGCCATAAAGGCCAACAAGTGTTCCATCGTCTCCCAATTCATGAGTTCCTTCCGGTTGGGGCTGGCATTCACATGGCAATGGAGGCATTGTTGATTGCACTTGTAGCCAAGATTTACCTGGAGGGTTTCCAACGCTACGCGCTTGATTGCGGGAAAGTCGGTCAGCTCAAGAAGGGGTAAGGTAGCGTGCATATTTATTGCCCTTAATAGTTACGGTTCCCGGTCGACACCGTGGTGGTCGCCAGGGATGATAGTAAACCAGGACGCTGTGTAAATGCATAGCAACCAACGCGCCTGATTCGGTACATTATCTATTGATTATTCATGAGAATAATCTAAGCGGATGAATGTGTGCGAGTAGCGGTTTATAATAGCGCCGGCGCGGTAATCATTCAGCCGATGCCATAGTGGATTCAATACATATTAATTCGTTACAGCCGATACTTCACTCATGTCCTCAGCGAACCCGACCAAAGTAGATGAATCACAGCTGATCGCACGCCTGATTGCCGGTGACGAGGACAGCTATCGCGCTATCGTACGCCAATACCACCCCTCGATGCATGCTTTTGCACGCGCTATTATCGGCGAAAGTCTGGCGGATGAAGTCGTGCAGGAAACCTGGATTTCCGTGATTAAAGCCTTACCACAGTTTGAAGCACGCTCCAGCTTAAAAACCTGGATACTGCGAATTGTCAGCAACACGGCAAAAAACCGACTACGCAAAGAATCCCGCTTGGTATCATTTGAAGATTTGGGTGGTGCGGCCGATGACGGTCAAGGGGACTGGTTCGATACCCACGGACATTGGCAGGCTTCTCACATGGTTTATGCGTGGCACCATGTCTTGCCTGAAGATATTCTAGGCAGTGATCAATTGCGGCAGCAATTACAAACCGCCCTGGCCGCGTTGCCGCCGCAACAACAGGCTGCAGTGGTATTACGGGACATGGAGGGTCTGGAGTTTGAAGAGATCTGTAAGATTCTGGAGGTGTCTGAGTCTAATGTGCGGGTTCTGCTGCACCGCGGCCGAACCAAGCTGCGGACGGTTATCGATACTTATAATAGGATGTAACAGGTTATGCTCAGCTGCAAAGATGTCACCGAGAAATCCAGCGATTATCTGGACCACAAACTACCCCTGCTGACACGGTTGAGTGTTCGAGTGCACCTGTTTGTCTGCGTGCGCTGTCGCACCTATGTCAAACAATTGCGTGCTACGGTCGCCAGTGTCGGCTTGCTCAGAAATCAAGCATCTGTTTCTGAGGAGGTCGTGGAAACAATGGTAACCGCGTTGCAGAAGGACACCAGCAAAGATCCTTAGCACGTGGGCAGGTTTCCATTGGTTCATCCCATGATAACCGTCAGCGCGAACACTCTCCCCTAAATACTTCCTCAGCAACATCATCTTTTTGAATTCATGTATACTTTCCTCGCTTCCTCCCTGTAGTTCAATGGATAGAACGGAGTCCTCCTAAGACTCAGATGCAGGTTCGATTCCTGCCGGGGAGACCAGCCATTGGCTATTTACAGCCGTGATTTCCAACTATAGTCAATGTCATATGCATGGTATCTTACGGGGCTGCCGGTTGTTTTGCGTGATGAGATTTGACCTTGAAAATGATGATTTGAAGCGGATTTTATATACAATTTGCATGAAATAAGAATTGTAATACGTTGTTATGGTTAACATTTATAATTCTGGCCACATTTGCAGCACCATGCTACTATCAAACAACTAGTTTAGATAGGGTTTTAAACCATACTCTGGGTACAGCAATTTTGAAATAAGGATATAGCGATTTCAGAGGGAAACCGACTGTCGTAAACCAGAGAGAATAAGTGTACGGGAGTAGACTATGGGTAGCAGCAATCTGATTCAAAGCAAACTCAACGATCAACTTCATCAATTTGTCATGGATTTCGATACGTGGGCAACTCTCGCCAGCGAAGATCCGGAAACTTTTGAAAGTCGGCGTCGCGATATTCTGGAGGCATTCTTCGCCCAAATCCCTGAGCAACGTCAACAACGGTTGCGTGGCCTCCAATTCCGGATTGATATGGAACGGCGCAGATCAAAATCGGCGATGGGGGCATGTATCAAGATTTCGGCAATGATGTGGGACTCGGTGGGGGGCGAGAATGGATTGATCGACTCTATCAGAAAACTTACCCATGGTGTCGAAACCGCGAAAGGTGGTCCCGTCCAGATTGCTTCTGTACTGCCTTTTCGCCATCGGAATTAAGTTTGAACATGCTCTAAGCTAAACAAGCCTTCATCAAATTCTTGCAAGAGGTTTCATGATCGCCGGTGACCACAGTCCTCGCGCATCTTGAAGCCTTCCTTTTCTTCTGGGCAATTATTCGCCCCACATGCAATTTTTGCCGTATCTCACAGTCAATAGAACATGAGCTCCTATGAGGGAATTCCACTGCTTGTGACAAATTTTTGTCATTCCGTGGTGTTCATTCTCGCCTAGGTATTGGACGACAACGATTTTCTTGACGTTCACCTCGGGTAAATTGCCTGCCGGTAGGTACCGTTAGCGAGAGATTGCGAGCTTGAAGGAATCCGGTAGTATTAAGACATTGCATATACGAATATGAAATAAGGGTTGGCTTACTTTTTGCAATATTCACATAAAACCGAGGACTTACTCTTTATCCGGCAGCCGGAAGATTAGATCCAGGTGATACACAACATCGGCGGAATCAGGCACAGCGAGACATCCGACAAGAGGCATGACCATGAGTATCTTTCAACAATATGCATCCCGTTACGAACAGCAAAAAGAAGAGGAACTGACCATCCAGGAATTCCTGGAGCTGTGTAAAAAGGATCCTTTGACCTATGCGACACCGGCGGAACGAATGCTCAAAGCCATTGGTGAGCCGGAAGTGATCGATACGCGCAAAGATCCGCGATTGAGCCGCATTTTTTCCAACAAGATGATCAGGATCTATCCCGCCTTCCGTGAGTTCTATGGCATGGAAGAGGTTATCGAACAAATCGTATCCTTCTTTAAACATGCGGCCCAGGGCTTGGAAGAAAAGAAACAGATTCTTTATCTGTTGGGGCCGGTAGGCGGCGGTAAATCTTCGCTGGCGGAGAAGCTCAAAGCATTGATCGAACATGTGCCTTTTTATGCCATCAAGGGCTCGCCAATTTACGAATCACCCTTATCCCTGTTTGTGCCGGAGGAAGATGGCCGTATTCTCGAAGAAGATTACGGCATTCCATTGCGTTACCTCAGTTCAATCATGTCGCCGTGGGCGGTAAAACGCCTGCATGAATTCAATGGCGATATTACCAAATTCAAAGTTGTTAAAGTTCACCCTTCCAATATGCGCCAGATCGCGGTGGCGAAAACTGAGCCGGGCGATGAAAACAATCAGGATATTTCCTCGCTGGTCGGTAAGGTCGATATTCGCATGCTTGAGCACTTTGCCCAGGATGATCCTGATGCTTACAGTTTTTCCGGCGGACTGTGCAAAGGTAACCGTGGCATGCTGGAATTTGTGGAAATGTTCAAGGCGCCCATCAAGGTGCTGCATCCGTTGCTCACCGCCACTCAGGAAGGCAATTACAAAGGAACTGAAGGCTTATCCGCGATCCCGTTCGAAGGCATTATTCTGGCGCACTCCAACGAATCGGAATGGATTACGTTCAAAAATAATAAGAACAACGAGGCCTTCCTCGATCGGATTTATATCGTTAAGGTGCCCTATTGCCTGCGGGTGTCCGAAGAAGTGAAAATCTACGAAAAATTGCTGCGTAACAGCTCCCTCTCCGAATCGCCTTGCGCGCCGGGATCGCTGGACATGATGGCGCAGTTTGCCGTGCTGTCCCGGATCAAGGAACCGGAGAATTCCAATATATATTCCAAAATGCGGGTCTATGACGGGGAAAACCTTAAGGATATCGATCCCAACGCCAAGAGCTATCAGGAATACCGGGATTTCGCCGGTGTTGATGAGGGCATGACCGGACTTTCTACCCGATTCGCATTTAAAATTCTATCGCGAGTTTTCAATTTTGATCACCAGGAAGTCGCCGCCAATCCGGTGCACCTGTTGTATGTACTGGAGCAACAGATCGAACGGGAACAGTTCTCTCCCGAGCTGGAGGAAAAGTATATATCCTATATCAAGGGCTATCTGACGCCCCGCTACATCGAACTGATCGGCAAGGAGATTCAAACCGCTTATCTCGAGTCCTATTCGGAGTACGGGCAGAACATTTTCGATCGCTATGTTACCTATTCTGATTACTGGATTCAGGACGAGGAATACCGTGATACGGATACCGGGGAAATATTCAATCGTGCCTCCATTAATGACGAGTTGGAGAAAATTGAAAAGCCCGCGGGTATCAGCAATCCCAAGGATTTTCGCAATGAGATCGTCAACTTTGTACTGCGCGCCCGGGCTAAAAACAGCGGCAAGAATCCAGTGTGGACCAGTTACGAGAAATTACGCACGGTAATAGAAAAGAAAATGTTCTCTAATACCGAGGACCTGTTGCCGGTAATCTCCTTTAATGCCAAGGCAACTGGAGATGATCAGAAGAAACATGAGGATTTCCTGAACCGGATGACCGAGAAGGGCTATACCTCCAAACAAGTGCGTCTACTGTGCGAATGGTATCTGCGCGTACGCAAATCCACTTAATGATTGATTGGTTAAGCCGAAAGGCGGGCTGAGGTTCTGTGGCGCAGATTATTGACAGACGGCTGAATGGCAAAAATAAGAGCGCGGTAAACCGGCAACGCTTTTTGAAGCGCTACAGTGAGCAGATCCGAAAATCGGTTTCCGATGCGATCGCCGGCAGATCGATTACCGACATTGAACAAGGTGAATCCGTCTCGATTCCCGCTAAAGACATTTCCGAACCCACTTTTCGGCACGGCACCGGGGGCAAGCGGCAGACGATTTACTCAGGTAATAAGGAGTTCACGCCTGGCGATAAAATACCGCGCCCTTCCGGTCAGGCGGGAGGCAAAGGTGGAAAGGCCAGCAATAGCGGCGAAGGCATGGATGATTTCGTGTTCCAGCTGTCCAAGGAGGAATTTCTTGAATTTTTCTTCGAGGACCTGGCTTTGCCAAATCTGGTGAAAACCAAGCTGGCGACCATCCAGGATTTTAAAACAGTTCGTGCCGGCCACTCTCCGAACGGTGTACCCACCAACATCCATATCGTGCAATCAATGCGTGGCGCCTTGGCACGACGCATTGCGCTTCGTGGTCCCTATCACAAAAAAATCACCGATCTGGAAAAGGAGTTGGCGGGTTTATCTCTGATTCCGGAAGCCGACGAAGAACACAAGGAAAAAATTCGTGCCGAAATCAAGTCACTAAGGGCTAAAGCGGCGCGCATTCCCTTTATCGATCCATTTGACTTGCGTTATTACAATCGCATCGCGCAACCTAAGCCGACGACCCAGGCGGTGATGTTCTGTCTTATGGATATATCCGGTTCTATGGACCAGAACAAGAAGGATATCGCCAAGCGCTTTTTCATCCTATTATACCTGTTCTTGAAGCGCACCTACGAGAAGATCGATATCGTCTTTATTTCACATCACACCATCGCCAAGGAGGTCACCGAGGATGAGTTTTTTTACTCCCGCGAGACCGGTGGCACGGTGGTATCCAGTGCCTTGCGTTTGATGGATGACATCATGAAAGAAAAATACGCTTCGTCCGACTGGAACATTTATGCCGCCCAAGCCTCGGACGGCGACAATTGGAATGACGATTCACCGATTTGCCGCAATCTGCTCACTGAAAATATCATGCCGTACCTGCAGTACTTCGCCTATATCGAAATAACAACCGAGAACCCCCAAAATCTGTGGCGCGAATATCTGAAAGTTAAAGACGATTGCGCCAATTTCGCCATGCAACGCATCGAGACGGTTGGGGATATTTATCCGGTATTTCGTGAACTGTTTAAAAAACAACTCGTATGAACAAGAAAATACTCTCCGATACATCGGAATGGACCTTCGAGCTGGTGGAACGCTATAACCGTGAAATCGCCAGAGTTGCGGCGGGGTTTAAGTTGGACACCTATCCGTTGCAGGTGGAAGTCATCACCTCCGAGCAAATGATGGACGCCTACTCTTCGGTCGGCATGCCGCTGGGGTATTCGCACTGGTCGTTCGGCAAACAGTTCTTGGCCACAGAGCAGCGCTATCGCCGTGGCTATATGGGGTTGGCCTACGAAATCGTGATTAATTCCAATCCCTGCATTGCCTATCTCATGGAAGAGAACACCATGATGATGCAGGCATTGGTGATCGCGCACGCAGGATATGGCCACAATTCATTTTTCAAGAATAACTATCTATTCACCACCTGGACCAGTGCCGACGCCATCATAGATTACCTGCTGTTTGCCAAAAATTATGTCGCGGAATGTGAGGAGCGCTATGGCATCCAAGCGGTGGAGGCAATTCTTGATTCCTGCCATGCCATCATGAACTACGGTGTCGATCGTTACAAACGTCCTCCCAAACTTTCCATTCAAAAGGAAATCGCGCGCCAGAAAGAGCGGGAAACCTACATGCAATCCCAACTGAACGAGCTATGGCGGACAATTCCACATAAAGAGGAAGTCTCTGAGCAAACCGGGGATCGGTACCCAACCGAACCCCAGGAGAATCTCCTGTACTTCATCGAGAAAAACGCTCCCCTCCTGGAACCCTGGCAACGGGAGCTAGTACGCATCGTGCGTAAAGTCGCCCAGTATTTCTACCCACAACGCCAAACTCAGGTGATGAACGAAGGTTGGGCAACCTTCTGGCACTATACGATTCTGAACCAGATGTACGACGAAGGCTTGCTCAGCGATGGTTTCATGATCGAATTTTTGCAGTCACATACCAATGTGGTGGCGCAACCGACGTTTGACAGCAAGTTCTACAGTGGCATAAATCCCTACGCCCTGGGTTTCGCCATGATGTCGGATATCAAGCGCATGTGCCAGGAACCGACCGCGGAAGATCACAAATGGTTTCCCGATATTGCCGGTAGTGATTGGCTGCAGGCCCTGGACTTTGCGATGCGTAATTTCAAGGATGAAAGCTTTATCGCGCAGTATTTGTCACCGAAGATTATTCGGGATTTCAAACTGTTTGGGGTGCTCGACGACGACCGCCGCAATGAGCTGGAAATTGCCGTGATCCATAACGACGAGGGATATCAGGCAATTCGCCAGAACCTGTCGGACCAATACAATATCGGCAATAATGAACCAAACATCCAGGTTTACAATATCGATCGCCGGGGTGATCGCTCCCTTACCCTGCGCCACGTGCAGTTCAATAGACGTCCGCTCGCCGATTCCGTACCGGAAGTACTCAAGCATGTGGCACGTTTGTGGGGATTCAAGGTGAAACTGGAAACAGTAAAAGACGACGGCTCGGTGGAGCTTACCAGTCAGGTGGAACCCCAGAAATAACCTGCCCGGTAATCAGTCGTTGCCCGCCTCGCTAATCGTCGCCGCGGACGATGCGCTTTCCGACTGCAGTATGGCTACCGATACCGCCGGTGCCGATCTGTCGGTTTCCGCAAGATAGGTCTGTGCTCGGGCATCGCCATCGGCGGCTGCCATACGCAGCAATACGCTGGCACGCAGCCAGTTCCCCTGCGCCAACGCCAGCATAGCCTCGTCATAGGTACATGCCTCCCCCGCCCACAATTGGGTGGCTGTCGTTCCCAAACAGAGCGCCATAAGAAGGGGGAGTTGCCCGTGCATCGGTTAAGTTTAGATCAATCGGTGTTACTACGCCATCGAGTTTGCATCGCCATTTGCAATTAGCTTATCCTGATTGATTATACGTGGAGTGATTGCGCGGTATTACTAAGACGGCCTGATGAGTCTATGCTAATGACGTTCAAATCGGGTATGCTCATGAATTACGGGCATATGCCGTTGTACTTGTAAAATCAAAAACCTAGACAATAAATGATCACCTATCGCTATGACTGATCCCCGTGTTCCTGCAGGCCCCGAGGTATTCGATCCCAAGCTTCAGGAATTGCTCAATATACCTCAAAAAATACTGCGCCGGCTCGCCGTAAGCGCTAATGGATTTGTATTTGATCCCACCACCGGTCAGAGTTTTCTGTGCAATGAAACAGGTCTGGATCTGTTACATCGCCTGCAGGATGCTTCTTCACCTCAGGAATTGTTACAGGACCTGGCGCGGGAATATGCGGTAGCGCCCCGGACTTTGGAACGGGATCTGTTGGAATTTGTCGGTTTACTGCGGGAGCATCTGGGCGTCTGATGGGGACTTTCACGCATACTGTGGCCGTGACCGGCTTGAACGCCCGCCCGGACAACCCGGGACCTGGGCTAGCGGTGGCGCGCTGTCTACGGGAGGCCACGGATTTTCGGGGACGCATTGTTGGCCTTAGCTACGACGCTCTGGACCCGGGATTGTATCTACGCGAGTATTGCGATGCGGTTTATTTGCTGCCCTACCCCTCCACCAGTTCCCTGGACTATCTGGATCGCCTGCGGACTATTCATGCACAGGAGAAATTTTCCTATCTGATTCCCTGTCTGGATGTGGAGCTGCCAGGTTTCACCCGCGCCCAAGGTATGCTTCTGGACCTGGGTATTCACACCTTTTTGCCGACCAATGATCAACTGCGCATGCGCAACAAGGACAATCTGGAAAAACTCGGAAGTATGGCGGGTCTGCAAACGCCCCGCACTGCGGTCGTGACGCGCCGGGACTTCTTTCAAACCTGCGAAAAGGACAACTGGCACTATCCGCTGGTGGTCAAGGGGATTTTCTATGACGCGCATATCGTTGCCAGTCGCTATGAAGCAGAAGAAGCTTTTCACGGCATAGCCGCGCAATGGGGTTTCCCGGTCATTGTTCAGGAGGTGATCAAGGGGCAGGAGTATAATCTCACGGCCGTGGGAGATGGCAAAGGTCAACTATGCAACCCGGTGATGATGAAAAAACTCGCCACCACTGATAAAGGCAAAGCGTGGGCGGGGGTCAGTATAGAAGACGACGTCTTGCTCACCGCCAGCAGACAATTGGCATTGGCTCTGAAATGGCGCGGCCCGTTGGAAGTTGAAGTCATGCGTGACCAGGACGGTCGTTATTTTCTTATCGAGATCAATCCACGCTTTCCCGCCTGGATATACCTTTCCGTAGGCACCGGCGGTAATCTGCCCATGAACCTGTTGCAACTCATGGATAACCACACACCCGCACCCGTACCAAGTCAGGCGGGTCAATTGTATATCCGCTACGCGGCGGAGACCGTCGCCCCAATCGCGCACTTCGAGGCATTGGTGGTCGATGGCGGTATGACCTTGCGAAATTTCGGAAAGTAGAGGCATGACCAAGAAGACAAAAAAGAAATGGCTGAAGCCAACAATGACACCCTTCCGCATGGGGGGTATCAACAAATTCGGGGGTACCGGCAAGGCGATCTGGCGCAGCGAAATCGATGGCGTTGCCGTTGCCGATCTCGTGACCACACACGGGTCGCCGTTGTTTATCTATTCCGAACGCAGCTTGCGTCAGAATTATGATAATTGCTTACGGGCTTTTACCGCGCGCTATCCCCGAGTACAGCTGGCATGGTCGTATAAAACCAATTATCTTGGGGCGGTATGCAATATACTGCACCAACAGGGCGCGATGGCTGAGGTTGTATCCCGTTTTGAATACGAAAAAGCACGGCAGCTTGGCGTGCCCGGGAACTGTATTATTTTCAATGGTCCGCACAAGCCACGGGACATCCTGATCCGCGCCATCGACGAGAATGCCTATCTGCATATTGACAATCTGGATGAATTATTTCTGGTCGAAGAGCTGGCGCAAGAACTGGAGCGCAAGGTGGCGGTGGGCATACGTCTGAATTTTGATACCGGTTACACGGAACCCTGGAGCCGTTTCGGCTTCAATGTGGAATCCGGGCAGGCCATGGATGCGGTGTGGCGCATACAGTCCAGCAGACACCTGAAATTACGGGGTTTGCACAGCCATATCGGGACATTCGTCCTGGATGCCAAGGCATATCATGCGCAAGCCAGACAAATGTGTGAATTCATGCTGCTGGCAGAGGAGAAAACCGAGTGCCGCATCGAGTATCTGGATGTCGGTGGCGGCTTTGCCTCCATGAATTCTTTGCAAGGCGTGTATTTGCCACCGGACCAGGTGGTGCCCAGCATGGACCAGTACGCCGAAGCGATTTGCGAGATGCTCCTGGAAATGACCCATGAGCGAGAATCGCAGGGCATACCAAGACCCACATTGATTATTGAAAGCGGCCGCGCCCTGGTGGATGATGCCGGCACCCTGGCGGCTACCGTGGTGGCCAACAAGCGTTTGCCTGATGGCCGGCGTGCGCTGGTGATGGATGCCGGCGTGAATCTGTTATTCACCGCCTATTGGTATAATCACAGCGTGACACCAATCGAGCCGCTGGAGGGTAAACCTGAGGAAACTGTCATCTATGGTCCGTTGTGCATGAATATCGATGTGATGCGCGCCCAAATCATGCTGCCCCCGATAAATCTCGGCAATACCTTGCTGTTTCACCCCGTGGGTGCCTACAATAATACCCAATGGCAGCAGTTCATCGAATACCGGCCTAACGTGGTATTGATCAACACCACCGGCGAGGCGCATGTGATCCGAACCCGGGAAAATCTCGATGTGGTAATCCAGCAGGAAGTGCTGCCGCAACACCTGCTATCTCCCTATCCGAAACACAAGCCGAAACTGTAAATGCGCGCCATTAGCCTGCTGCATGAACCGGCGGTAACAGTCCTCAAGGGGTACGCGGCGGTATTGTTTCTGGAAAGCCCGTGGGCCGGGCTCCTGTTGCTGGGTGCCACCTTCTGGTATCCCCAGATCGGCCTTGCCGGCTTGCTGTCAGTGATCGTGAGTTACCTGACGGCGGTGATTCTTCATTTCAGTCAAGGCAAGAGTGAAATCTACATTTATAACAGTATGCTGGTGGGCTTGTCCCTGGGCGCTTTTTTCCCCTTGGACGGATTTCTGATCACCATGATCCTGTTTTCCGCTATTTTGGCCACCCTGGTGACAGTGGCGGTAAAGAATACCATTGGTAAAATTGATAACCTGCCACCATTGAGTTTGCCGTTTCTGATCGTGGCGGCCTTAAGCGCCACCGCGGCCGATGCCATACCGGTAATTCACCGCGGCTTGCAATTTCAGATCGATCTCGAACCAATGATACATCCCTGGGTGGACGCTTTTTTGAGCACTCTGGGTGCTATCTACTTTACTCCGCATCCGATCGCCGGTTTGCTGGTATTCACCGCATTGGTATTTTCATCGCGCTATTTGGCAATATTGGCGATTTGTGGTTTCGGTACCGGCGTGATCGGCTTTCATTTGTTGCATATTGATCTGTCGACTACGCTGCTGATTTGGACGGGATTCAATTTCGTGCTCACTGCCATTGCCCTCGGTGGATATTTTACCGTACCCGGGAAAGCCAGTCTTGTCTTCGCCATGCTCGCGGTCTTGCTTACCGTGCCCTTGATTCTCGTGATCGAGGCGCTGGTTCTGGAACACCAGATCCCCATCATGGTGTTGCCCTTTGTACTGATTTCTCTGAGTTTATTGTTGGTGTTGAAAAATCGTTACACCTTGGCGCCACCCACACTGGCGCCAAGTCCCGGTATTCCGGAGGGCAACTATGAACGGGTGCGGTTGGCCACGGTACGTAACGGGCAACCGGCGAGCGTGTCCGTGCTGCCACCGTTTTTCGGTGAATGGACGGTATATCAGGGGATGAATGGCGTGCATACTCACAAGCGTCCGTGGCATTACGCGCTTGATTTTCACGTCATTAAGGACGGACGCAGTTACATTAATTCCGGGCGGGCATTGGAAGATTACAATTGTTTCGGTTTGCCAATCGTATCGCCGGTACACGGCACGGTGGTGCGCATTCAGGACAACTTGACGGACAATGCCCCTGGCGATGTAGATCTGGTGAACAACTGGGGCAATATCCTGTTAATACGACTGGATTCCGGATTACATCTGTTGCTGGCGCATCTCAAGCAACACAGCATCAAGGTGGCGGAAGGCGACCATATCAAACCGGGCAGCTTGCTGGCCAGATGCGGCAACTCCGGACGTTCACCACAACCCCATCTACACATGCATATCCAGACCGATGCACGACTGGGCAGTCCGACTTATCCGTTTCACCTGTCCAGTATCATATCGCTGGCACCGAATCAACGGCATCTGTATCAGCTCGTGAGTATTCCCGCTACTGGCGACACGATTCTGGCGATCGAACAAAATACCCCTCTGGCGCGCGACCTGCATTTGCCGGTGGGTCGTACCTTGCTTTATGAAATTTTCGACGAGCATGAGTACTCATTGGGCGAAGTGGAATTCTATGCCGAGTTAACCCTGGAGGGGCAATATCGACTGGTCAGTTCCCAGGGTGGCAGCGCAGCCTACGAGGAAATCAACGGCGTTCTGGGTTTTTATGACCGGCGGGGAGCCGATGATGCGTGTCTTGACATGTGGCTCTTGGCGAATGGCCTGACACCGTTGTCTGACAAAGCCGATCAATGGCAGGACCAGCCCTCAGTGCATTTGTTGCCGTTGACATTCTGGCAGCGCCTGGCGGTGCGTTAGTGGT
>JAHECY010000102.1 GCA_024641505.1 Gammaproteobacteria bacterium | reverse complement strand
GGAGTTTTCGTAGTCGATCCCTGGCGGGTCTCCCACCAGGACATAACCAAGATCAAGACTTAGTATTATCGTGTCAAGCTGCTTGCTGATGCCGAGATTGACCCCCACATCGGTTTCACCAGTGCCCAGACCCTTATCTTCATCCGCGGTGGGCAGTTTGGCCACGACTCCAAAAGCGACTCCATAGGCGTGCGCAGGCTCAGTGCTAAGCTTGATGCCCGCCCGCACCAAAACATCGCCTACACCGGTTTCCGTACCGGCATAGACGTCGTGCAGGGAAAGATAGG
The DNA here is from genome assembly GCA_024641505.1 of Gammaproteobacteria bacterium. Classification (GTDB taxonomy): domain Bacteria; phylum Pseudomonadota; class Gammaproteobacteria; order SG8-11; family SG8-11; genus UBA6920. The sequence goes on along the minus strand of JAHECY010000102.1, from coordinate 12,872 downwards.
AAATATCAAGGCTGGCATCATAGTCCTGATTAAAGCTTCCGTATTCGATATTGATGCTGTACAAATCAGTGGTGTTGTCGGTGCCGAAATCTCCGGTCTTGAAATCAGCGGTAACACCGACGTAGCTTTGATTCGATGACCACGCCGTCTGACTACTGCCCAGTGCCACAAACACACAAACCGCGTATGCCGAGCGTCGGAACATCCCGGTCCATCGGGACAGCGTATCGTCTTTGAGGAATTGGTCCACCACGCTATGCCACCTGCAGCCAACCGCCGTAACCGCGACGAATCCGTTATTCCGGTCCCAGTTTGGCTTGAGCCTGCTCCATCATCTGGGTCATTTCCCGAACCTGTAATTGCAGTTTTTCCATATCTTCCTTGCTAACTTTATCCTGCTGCATTTGCCGGGCCATGGTTTGCAGACCTTCGGACATGCGTTCCATGACCTGCGCCATTTCGCGCAGTTGCGTACGGTCCATGGTTTGTTGCTGGCCGGAAGTGTGTACCATGTTTTGCATCATGACGTTCATATTTTCCATGATTTGCGACATATTGCGCGCCATCTCGCGCGTGGTCATTTGTTGCTTGTTCGCTTGTTGCTGCTGCGCGGTGGTTTGCTTCATGGCGGCGGCTCCTCCGGGTTGCGCCGCCATTTTTCCGGTATCGGCAAATGCGGTGGCTGCCAGCAGTGTAACTACCATAAATGTTAGCAATCGGTTCATGATGTATTCTCCTTGAGCGTCAGCGTGCGATTTCCGATGGACAAGACAGCGCTCCAAGCCATCCGTGTTGATTTCAACTTATAAATACACGCCAGAGTAGAGCATCATTTAGATAATGGTGAAATTCGCAGTTATACGGTATTTCGCCAGAAATGGTCATGTTAATGATTTTGCAGTGCAGGTTACGATAATACCTTTTGCAGGGAGGGTTGTGCGTCAAACCACTGTTCATGGGCAGACAGGTAGGTCTGCCGATAGAGTTGATCCACCGCGGGCGCGGACATGAACTGCCGCGAAAAACCGGGTATCATCGGGTCCAGCACCAGTTCCGTGACGCTGATAAAGTGCGCGATCAGATGCCTGACGTCTTCATCACCCACGGAAATGCGGATCGTGGTGGGAGTGATGCCCGCTTCCTTGAGCCGCTCCGGACTCATTTCCGAGTGACTGGTCAGGGCCGGGCACAACACCAGAGTATTGGATTGCCCCAGTGATACCATGTGACCGAACGAGGGTTCCAGGCAATCGAACAGGCGGGTAAAGGTAATCTTGTCGATACCCGAGTGCTCCATGTCGACGGTAAACAACGGCGCCGGCAGCGCCAGGTACAGCAGACGTGCGCGCAGCGGCGCGTTGTCATTGTCGGTGAGCGCGTTACAATGCACCTGAAACGCGGGGTGTGAGGCAAAAAATGCCGCCAATACCGTGGTATTGATGGCTTTGCGCATCATGCGCAGTTCCAGGGTGCGGGAGCCGGTGATCACTTCAAAAGCCTTGTCGGCATCCAGAAATGCGCCTTTCACATAATAGACATTCCAGAACAGGGAATCCTGCCAATGGTGCACTCGCTGGGTCCCGTCGGTTTGCGCTACGGTCACCGATTCATGCTTGGGAATGAACATTAATTCATTGCGACCGATCACCACGCCGGCGGTAGCGACGCCGGTGCCGGTGATATCTTTGGTATAACTGTGAATCACATAGTCGGGGCGTTCCCGAAGTGCGTCGCGCATAAAAGGCCGGTAGAGAAACGGCGTGGCGATGGTGGCATCCAACATCACCGTCAGCCCCTGCGTGTGGGCGTGGGCGCAAATCGCCGGCACATCCAGCATGTAGCCGTGAGGATTGCACGGGGACTCGAGAAACACCAGGATGTTTCGACCCTGTTGCAGGCGCGCGCGGTGTTGTTCACGAGCCCTGGTCAGCGCCGCATCAAAATCCGCCGCCCCATAGCCGTCGAACCACACGACACCGATGTCGAGATTACTCGCCTTGCCGTACCAGTCGTGCAACAGTTGATAGGTGCCGCCGTAGACATTGCGCGAGCAGACAACGATATCCTGATAACCCAGGGTATGGGCCAGCAAGGTATCGATGGCCGCCATGCCCGAGTTAAAATTCCAGGCCATGTATTCCGGGGCCAGGTGCCCGCATTCCAGGTCCACGATATGATTGGCCAGGCTTACGGAGGTGGGGTTCAACAAGCGTGAATAAACTTCCAGCAACATCTCCTTGCCCTGAAAGGCATCGTCGATCCATTCGGTGCAGGCATAGAGATAGGTGGCGGTGCGGGTGATCACCGGGGTCGCGGAAAAAATCGCGGTCACATTGTCGAAAATTGGATACGGTCCTTTGGCCATGCGTACCGACGGTTCGTTGACCAGGGATTGGTAGGTACGCCGAAACGGTGTTTGCAGGTTGTCGAGCAGTTTCGCCAGTTGAAAACACAGGAACTTCTTGGCATTGAAATAAGCGATGCGATCCTTTTTCTCCAGTCCCACCAGGGCGCCGATCGTGGCTTGCCAGAGGTGATCCATTTCCACATTGGCCTTGTAAATCTGGGTGGTGATGGCCAGCAGGGATTTACCCATGGGGCTTTCCGCATCGATGGCGTAATGGGCAAGCTGCTCCGCCGCCAGTTGCGCAATGGTGCGCGCCTGCGACGATTTACGGCGCGGGCTCAAGCGGCGCGCGCTGTTGAAATCCGAATTGGTGGGTGGTTTCGCCATGTGGGTGACCGTTGTGCTTGGCGACATGATGACATGATTGCGCAAGCAAAGACAATCGTTATGTCAGGCATCGACAAGCTGAGTTGGGTTGCGAATCGGATGCTTGCCGGTAGCGTTGGTAACTCTGTCGGTGCGGCAAAATTGTTATTACGGCGTCATTATTATATCCTGCAATCCAATAGATGTTTTAACCGGGGAAAGGTGCGACATGACTAAAGGGTCCAAGCGCTGGAATCTGTCCTGGATGCTACTGTTGATACCGGGCACGAGCATGGCGGATGCCGTTACCGATATTTCAGTACTGCGTGTTGACTATGAAAGCGTCAGTCTGTCCAAATACTGTGTCATGTACAGTGACGGTGCCGCACCGTCCGGCGCTCAGGGCGTCACGTTTGCGTGCCATCGATTCGTCGGTACGGGCGCGGGATTGCGCCATGAAATACCGGTAACTCCCGCCTGGGCCGTGGTCACGGATCTGATTTATGCACGGGGTAAATCCGGCGACGCGTTGCTTAGTGCCGTGACCTCCGTAAGCCATGCCGTGGCCACGGTGGGTGTGGCATGGAATTTCAGCGTCCAGGGACAGGTAAGTTTGCAAGCGGGATACAGTACTTTTGTGCCCGTCGGCGTCAGCGTGTTGTCGGCGCAAGCGCAATGGCAACCGGCGTTGGGCGTCTTTGTGCAACGCAGATTCGTGTCATCAACACCGCAACGTTTTCTGCTGCGCGCGGGCTACCTGAGGACGCAGCTGGACGACTATTACATGGGGTTGACCACGGTCGAAGCTCTGATAGTGCAGGCAGGCATGGCTTGGTAACTACCACCAATAATTCCTGGAGTTGGACCGGGCGTCGATCCTATTTTCTGGAACAGGTCATCAAGCGCCAGCAGGAAGCGGGTATGCTGTTTGTTGCCGCTGCCGGCAATGACAACGGCGACAAGGACGCGTATGTGGATCTGGAATTCCATTCCAACTTTAGTGAGATTTCTTAACGTGTCATTTGGTGGAATACTTGCGGGTGGGTCGACCATGAGAGCCATCTGGGCGCTGTACGCATTTCTCCCATTGCTTCTCGTGCCGGGAGCGGTAGGCGCTTATTTCGCCTGTCCTTCGAGCCGCGGGCGCATGACCCTCGCGCTCGTCGCAGCATCACTTGGTTCGCTGGCTATGTGTTTGGGCCTGATGCGTTGGCCAAGTATCCACTGGGCGCTTGCGGATGCCTATGCTCAGTCTGGCGTTGAAGCAAAGAGCAGCCTCGCGGCCGTTTTCTTGGGTCTGAACGTCTACCTTGGTAACTACATCGGCGAGTTTTTGGGTGAGGTATGCCTGGCGGTCTTCTTCCTCTTTCTAGGACTGTCACTTCTCAACGAGAACCAGTTCCCGAAGTGGTTGGCTTGGTCGGGTATCGGATTTTCGATGCTTTTCCTGGTCGGTGCTTTCCGGAATGTTGCAAGCGCGGTTCAAATCATAGCGGATATCAATAACACACTGCTTCCGCTCTGGATGATCATCTTGGGAATCGCAATGGTGTGGCATCAGCGTCATATTGATCCAATCAGCGACGTCTAACATAAAACGTGCATTCAATTCAATAATGAGATCAACCATGAAAGAATAAATAGATTCCACAGTGGTTGCAATTCAACGAATCAGCACCGGTCTGTCCATGATCGTGTTGCCGCTCATCTTGCTCGTGGGGTTCGCCGCACATCCAAACTTGGGCAGCCTTGAAATAATGAGGGATACGGTATCCTGGGTGTCCGAGTTTAGGCACAATACGGTCTGGGGATATGCACACCTGGCTGTTTTACTCGCCACGCCAATTTTTATTGTTGTTGTCTTTGGATTGATGCATATATTAGCCGGTAAGGCGGATTGGTATTCGCTAATCGGCGGTTCCCTTGCAATGATTGACTCGTTGTTGTTGGCGGCAGACAAGGGTGCGCTTTATCTGGTGCCGGGTGCTCTGGAATCTCTGACAGATCAACAGTGCGCTGCGGCGATGCCTGCGGTCGAGGCCATGTTCACCAAGGCAGGGCCTTTGGCGATGCTCAATTTCCTACCGGTTTTGGTGGTCGGTTTTGTGATTCTTGGAGTGGGTCTGTTCAAGGTAGCCTCTGTTTCGCGCTGGAAAAGCACTGCCTTGACAATCGGTTTTTTAATGTTTCTGAATCCGGACATAGACATCATTTCAGCTGTTGCATCAGTCGTGCTTCTAGTTGGTGTGGCTCCAATCGGACTGGACAGTATTAGAGGAAAGTTAGGGTAGAAATTCACTCAATAGAATAATATGAATGTTCGCACAGCACTTTTAGCTTTCGGTGTTGCTGTTCTCGCGCTTGCTCACTTATTTGAAGCGCTGAGTTAACGTTTCCCAGGAGTGCCGCGAGTCCAATTGCGTTGGGTGCTATTACGATAGTCAGCCTGTAGATAGCACGTCCAGGTAGGAATTTTCAACCCAAAAGGTTCAGCAATTTTTGGCTGCTGTTCTTCGGCTTACTTCTCGCGAGCGCTACGGGCGCGGCTTGGATATTGACCATCTTCAAGATTCCGTTTCCATATGTTTTTGCCACGCTGAATCTTATGGCAGCAATACCGGGTATTCCTGCAATCCCCGGACTTGAGGAGCTGCAGTTTCGCCAGGTGATGTATCGCTGGCTGAAGAAGATGGAGGTTCCAGAATGTGTTGTCATCGCTGCCACTGCGCTGACATTCGGCTGGGCTCACCTCGGGCCGGCCGTTATCGGGAGCACGATAGGTGTGACCTTCTATCTGCTGCAAAGTGCATATATGGTCCGGATCGGTTTGCGGCTCGGTGAAGCCAGCCGTCAGACGTAGCGCTATGTCATTCCCCAGGTCGAGTTCGATATCCCATATTGGTGTTTCCGCAAACATTTTCTGTGCCGGCAATTCCATGAAAAGCGATTTGTCCAAGTGTTGGCTAGCTGCGACAATTTCTTCCCGAAGCGCTGTCGCCATTTTGCAAAAGAACTGGGGGCAACATGATTGTGTTCACAGAACGTCTTCTGCGTGAGACCGCTATGCGTCATAGTCCATCATGATCCTCTGTAACTCGTCTCGGGATCTTTTCAGCTTTGGTGATTTTTTACTTAGTGATGGGGGAAGAATAGCGGTATGGTTTACGCTTGGAAGAACGGTTTGGTTTGGACGGTTACGTTTTACTGGCTGCACAAGACCTGCACATCCGTACCGGGATGGATCAAGCCGTCACAGGAAGATTATTACCCTGATCATAAATAGAATTCAAGACCGGGTCTTTAACCGTTACAACCGATAGAGACGATCATCGGTGTGCTCGAATGGTCAAGGCGGGCAGGATTTACCGATTAATTCCAGTGAAATGCAAGCGCTAAACCGGATTTTTTACCTGTGGTTTAAGTGTCAATCGGAATCGTTGATACAGCTCATGTTAATATCGAAAGTCGGTAAACTTCATAAATCATCACCCGTGTATTGCCAGGTAAAGGGACAGGGGAGATGCCGGCGCCGGCTTGGGTCGGCCGCCGCTTGATCATGGCCGGTTCAACGCAGTGGTTTAAATGACTGAACTACAGATAACTGAATCGGGGGCATACTATGAAACCTATGAATCTACTCTGTGCGTTGCCAATATTGCTTGCGGTTAGCGTCTACGCCGTCAATTCGAATGCCGAAGATGACACGGGATATGAGCGTACCGGACTTGCCGTCAAGGCCGACGAATTGTTCTGGAAATTATTGCACGGTCAGGATTACGGGAGTTTTGCAAAGGTCCTGGAGAAACTAAACAAGGCGCGCAACGCGGATCCCAATGATGTCATGACCGCGGCCCATATCGGATGGACGAATTTCTGGGGCTTTGCCGAAGGCCTGGCCGGCGGTTGGTCCGATGGCACCCAGGTGTTGCAATATATGCAGGACTCCGTGGAAGCCTTCGCATCGGCATCCACATTGGCACCCGATGAAGCGCGTATTATGGGCTTTCTGGGTTATGCGCGCACGGTTCTCGGCGGCGCTTCAGGCAATCTGGATATCCTGAGGCAGGGGCAGGCGGATATCAAGCGCTCCCTGGATTTGTGGCCGCAGTGGGCGCTTTTCGGGGCTGCCTACGGCCTGGATGCGCGCTCGCTTTACGATTCATCGGACATGCAGCGGGCGATTGGTTATTATTTTCAGGGTATGGATATCTGCCTCGGTCAGGACGTGGATCGTAACAATCCGGATATATCACAATATGCGGCCACCAAGACCCTGACGGGGCCGAATCGCATCTGCTGGAACAGCTGGATCGTTCCCTATAACGATGAAGGCTTCTACATGGTGCTGGGTGACGCCCTGGTGAAAGCCGGACAAACCGCGGTGGCCGCTATCGTGTATAACGACGCGAAATTATCCGACGGTTACGCACACTGGCCCTTCCGTGACATGCTGGAACGGCGCATCACCAATATCGACGCCAATGTCGAAAATTTCCGTCGCATCAATCCGCCCGGCCAGCCCGCCGATCCCGAAACCTCCCTGCTGGTATACACCAATGTGTCCTGTGCGATTTGCCATCGGGGTGATTCCGATAAGTACTTCGAACGCCCGCCCTGGGTCGGCGAGCACGCTAACGACTATCTGGTGGTTCCGTATTGAACCGCGGCTAAGAGGGATTCGTATCCAATGCCGTATCGCGCGCCCCGCGTATGCGTTGTCGCGGGGTGTATTTTTGCCGGTTGTATATCCCAGTCTGCATGGACGGTCGCCGCATGCACTGCGTCAATCCGTAAGATAAATTGCCGCGATATGTGGCGGGACAGAACAGCTTTGTTAGTGTTGCCGTTGCCCCGTAGAGACGGCCGGACGCCGGCTGATTCTTTGCGCCCAGGACGCGAGATGGAGATAATTCGCGAGACGAATATCCGCCATATCCTCCAGGATCACGGTCCAGGGAAACAGGGCAATATCCGCTATTGAATACGCGCCGCCGAGATAGTCATGAGACGCGAGTTGTCGATCCAGCATTGAACAGTAGTGGGCCAGCTTGTCCTTGTAGCGTTGCAGATGTGCTTCGGAAATTTCCTCGTGGGAAGCCAGCAGGTAGTGGTAGAGTTCACCCATTACCGGCCCGACATTGGCCGCTTCAAATACCAGCCATTTCATGGTTTCGCCGCGATCCTTTAGACTCGCCGGCAACAGCGTGTTGCTCTTCTGCGCCAGATAATACAGGATGGCCGAAGATTCGAAGATGACGGCGCCGTTGTCCTGGTCCACGATCGTGGGAAATGTCGTGTTGGGATTGATGGCGGCAAACTCTTCGGGATATTTCCCGTCGGTCTGTTTTTCCAGAATCCTGATGATGTGGGGTAATGCTGTTTCGGCCAGCATAATGGATATTTTACGCATATTGGGACTTTCGCTGGGTAATCGGTAAAAGATAATCATGGTTTCACTTCCGGCTTAGGATTGAATGGGGGTGGCAACTCACCAACCCGGGTACCAAGTATGCCAGCTGTAAGCAGCGATCGCGAAACTCTTCGGTATTTCGATGAATTAGCGGGCGCGCAGCGGCTTATGCCCATATCCCGGCACGAGTACGGCAATGTGCACTATCTCGGCGAATGATCTATGTCATTAACTTCTATGCGAGAAGCAATGACGCATGGATGTTGCTGGAATTGAATAACGTTGAGGAAACTGCGTCGACCGATGCGCCCGGAAAAAAAAGGCAGGTTGCGTCAACGACAGCAGGTTTCCCATGACGCAGTTTCGCGATGCCGGCGCCTGGACGAAAGTCAAACACCTGATTCGTATTCACGCGGATGAGCTGTTGGCACAGGATCGCTGGCAAACACTGTACGACTGGTTTGAGGGTGTGTCCCGCGCGGTCTGGAAAACCGCCCCGATCTGTTGTATTGGCATGGTCTGGCGCTGATGGCGGTAAAACAAGCACGCGCCCGCGACTGCCTGACGGCTGCCGTTCACCGGTACCGTCGGTGCGCGAATATGGGCGGCATGCTAGCGTGTTTTCCTCCCCTGGTAGGCAGGTTTTGATGTCGATACTGAAAACCTGTATTCGCAAACGGGTTCAGTAGATGTGTAGAATTGAGCTGATACCCGCTGCTTCCGATTGCCCATCATCTACCGCCGGTTCCCGAGCGAAGTATTAAGTCTCTGGCGAATATTTTATCCCACTGCAAGCTGACAAAGGATTCCCAACAATGCGAATTCCCCAAGGCTTATCTATCCAGGCAAAATTTTCTTAATGACGGCTGGACCAACCTTCGCGCCCGTTTAATTGCTTGCCGTTCAAGATGCAATAATTCGCGTTATTCCGGGTAAGAAGTGAAAATCTGGTATAAACTTCAATAGAGATAGCGCGCTAAATGGAGGTTACGCCATGCGAACGCAATACAAGTTTCTGCTCAGTCTTCTGTTGACCTGCTTTTGTTTGAATCTCAATGCCGCACCCGATCCTAAAGATGTCGCGGTTGTTAACACCCCGAGCGTCACCGTTATCAACGTACCGGGGGTAACCATCGAAAATGATCAACTTCATCCCGTGCCGGTGGCCCCCAAGCAATATCCTAGGGAGCCGTTTGTACTCCAGGGAACATTTACCTTTGACACAGAGGTTTTCGTCGATGTAACGATGTCACCACCTGCCGGTAAAGTGGCGGTGATCGAGATGGTAACCGCGACATTCGTGCTCGGTATCAACGACCACATGCGTGGTGTCTATCTGTTTACGGCGCCCGATGGCAGCGAGTTAATGGGTTTCATTTTACAACCGCCAACCCTACGATCGACGTTTGCAGATGCCAACGACTATTATGTTTCGCAACAGGTACGATTGTATTCCGCCGCCAATTGGCCCGTCGTGTTCCGCGTCGAACGCAACAGCACGGTGTTCGACGGTCGCCATGGAGTTGTAAGAATTTCCGGTTACAGCATTCCGATCGATTCGCCGAGCCTGGCTCCTTAGGCAAAAGGATTTACCCCAAGTGCAAAAACACCCCAGTGACGATAAGCTCTACTGTCCCGGAGGGAACGCTTGGACATAATAAATTACTACTTGGCAGTGGACTGGCGACACCCGCGCTGAAAGACACATACTTCTGACAATAAGGATAGTGAGTAAACCATGACGATCCAATCCAGTGATACCAGACCTTGTGCAACAGTCAAGTTCATGCTCGCACTTACCGGCAGCTTAGCCGTCCTCTGCGTGTTTGTTATACTGTGGGAACTGCTCCAATAGCTGGGTCTGGCCACTGCGGTGCATAGATTTGCTGGTAACCTACACGATAGTTCCTCGGCCATGTTGCTGCTGCAGGGGATTTACAACGATATCTTGATGCATTGTGATTGATCTTGGTTTCCTGTCCTTTGAAAAGGGCACCATTGTGCCGTTGTGACCGGTTGCGCAGCCGTCAGGACCCATGTTGAAGTAGGTCAAATGCGGTTCTCTCGGTGTCACGACAGCATTGGCAAAATCGCCGCGCGTGTTGTCAGTGATCCTGACCAAGTTGTTTCCGGTCATTCGGTCGGTAGCACCAGGCAAGAAATACAGGTATCTTACGGTACGCTGCAATTCGTTCCGGCATTCGGTGTTGCTGGTGACACCACGAAACCTCCCAAGGCGGCGATCAAGTCGGTCAGTTCCGCGCACGCCATGGCGACATTGCCTTCCAGTAAAATATTGTCGGCGTTGGTCAATGTCACGAGACTGTCGACCTTGCCTATACGGTGGCCACCAATGGTATTTCTTCTTAGGTAAAGTGTTTGTAGGGTCGTCACTTTGGCTAGCTCACTGACATCAATAATAGCATTGTTATCCAGTTGCAGCCCCGCCAATTCGGGCAGTGACGCTAAAGGTGCGATGTCGGTGATCTTATTGTCAGCAAGGTTCAACTCGCGTATGCCAGGTAAACCCGTCAATGGCGTAAGATCACTGATCTGGTTTTCATCCAGTCCTAGAAGCTGCAGTTTAGTCAATGCGGCCAGCGGTGAGAGATCGCTGATGCCATTACGGCTCAGTCTCAATGAGGCCAGATCTGCAAGACCGGCAAGCGCAGACACATCGCCGATTTTATTGTTACCCAGGTCTAATCTAAGTATGGCAGTCAAAATTCGTAACGGTGCCACATCGCGAATCGCATTACCGCTGAGGTCCAGAGCCTGGAGGCTGATTAAACCGGCGAGCGCACTGATATCCGACAAATAGGGGTAGTTGCCCATGAGTGCGAGGGTTCGCAATTGACTCAACTGCGCTAAAGGACGCAGGTCAGCAATGGCATTTCCGCCCAAGAACAGATTTAGCAGGTTGTGCAAGTTCGCCAAACTCGCGATGTTTTTCAAGCTATTTGCACCCAGGCCCAGTATCTGCAGTTCAACAAGTGTTGACACTGCCGAGATGTCGGTTAAGTTGAGATTCCAGTCCGCTCCCAACTCGGTCAGGACCGACATGTTTTCAATGCCGGTTAACGCGGTTAATTCATTGCGTGCGATCGTCAACTTGCGCATGGCGGTCACCGCGGTCAGTGCTCGAAGATCCGTGATCCTGTTGTCATAGAGCACCAGCGTTCGCAGGTTAACCAACGGCGCCAAGGGCGATAGGTCATTTATTTGGTTGCTGGTGAGATCCAGCTCGATAAGTTCCGCCAGGGATTCCATGCCGGCAAGAATCGCGATCTGATTGTCATTGAGGTTCAAGTATTGCAGACCGGACAAATTCGCCAGTGGTTTAAGGTCAGTGACATTCGCGCTACCCAATGTTAGCCGCTTGAGTCCAAGCAATCCGGACAACGGTGCAATGTCTGTAATAGAATTTGCCGAGAGATCCAACTGCTCCAGGCTGGTCAGTGCCTCGATGCCGGTGATATCGATTATTCCCGTGCCTGTGCACCGTAATACGGTGAGTTCGTTGGTATAGGCCGCATGAGTATTTTGCACGCAGGTCGCAAGGTGGCTGTCGTTAAAGCCAAGATTTGCCACCGGGACCGGTGCCGGAATCGCGCTGGTTTGCAGTGACGCCAGGCTTTCACCCAAACGATTGACAGCGGTCACGACATAGAATTACCCGGTGTCATTGCTAAGGTTCAGATGGCCATAGGGGCTGCGCACATTCGCGATCTGGGTACCGGTGATGCCTGCATCAGAGGTTTGTGACCAATAAACATTGTAGTAATCAGCGTGGGGTACTGGGTCCCAGCGCAACGTGACGGCTTGATCACCGGCAAGCGCGATCACTCCCCGGGGAGGCTCCGGTACCGTCGTCGGACCCTCCGGTACCGCGGTCACCTCACCGGTGGGTAAGTTTTCGCCGGAACTGTTGCTCGCGCTGAGAACGTAATTGTACCGGGGGCCATTGGTCAGAGACTGATGGACGAATGGCGGTATGACGCCGTCTATGTGGATACCGGAAACACCGGTGCCTGGTGTCGTTGACCAGTAGAGCCGGTAGGAGAGCAGTGGATTGGCGCGCCAGTTGAGTTTAACCGACTGGTCACCGGAGACGGCAGTAAATTCCTTGGGTACCCCGGGAGGGGATGCTGCTTTTGCCGGCGTACCAGGCATTGCCTGTATTTCCACCGACGGTGGGCTCTCACCGATGCGATTGCTGGCGGTCAGGACATAATAATAGTCAACTCCGTTGCTGAGTTGCCGGTGCAGGTAGGGGGAAGTCACCCCGGATAAGCGAGTACCCTATCTAATTGGTAAAGCAGCCGCGCCCGCTTGCTCAAAAGGTGGGTGGCGCTAGTGATCTTTTGCCGGAAAATCCCACCCGTACAGCGTACGGGCGGGGATTGTTTTACTTGCTGATTCGCTTTTGAATCGCATTGATGACGTCATCGCTGGAAGTTGCGGTAACCGACATCAACAACCCTGTCTTATCGTAGAAACCGATCAGGGGCGCGGTTTTTTCATTGTAAGTTTCCAGGCGCTTGGTGATGGCTTGCTCGGTCTCGTCTTCCCGCTGTACCACCGGATTGCCACATTTATCACATATCCCTTCTTTTTTCGGCGGACTACTTTTCACATTATAGATGGCCTGGCTGAGCGGGGCATTTCCTGGTTTCGCTCTCGGCCATTGTCCTCGTTTTTCTAATCTTTGCCTTCGTGTTGCGGGAGTCGCTCCCCGTCTTTCTGGGG
>JAHECY010000101.1 GCA_024641505.1 Gammaproteobacteria bacterium | reverse complement strand
CGCGCCCGCCAAGAAATCCCGCGCAGTCTGGATCTTCTACACCTATTTAGGCGTGATGTTAGCCGGCTGTTTCTATCCAGCGAGAACCGGCATCTTTACGTTGCGTACCAAGTTCAATATTCCCATGTACGACTGGATGGCTCCCGCCCCTCTGCAAGACATCGTTATTAATCTGCTGATGTACATACCCGTGGGCATTCTATTGATGGTCATTGCCCGCAAACGGGCCAGCCTGCAGGGAGCAATTTTCCGCGCGATTTTACTGGGCACCGGTATCAGCGTCGGCGTGGAATTTGTCCAGTATTTCATTACTGACCGGGTATCGTCCGCTCTGGATGTGGCACTGAACTTCGGTGGTACCAGCATTGGAGTATTGGTGGCGGTGGTACTGGAAAAACTGACTCGACCCAGGGATGCCCGCATCACTTCTTCATCTTCGTCGCAGGATTAATCGCATCCGGCAGACTGAAACATATGCGTCACAACGACGCAAAACCCGCAAAGCTAATCCTTTCAAGACCTTGAACCGGTAACGGCTCGCTATCGATAGCGGCGTCACTTACACAAAAAAACCGATAGGCACTGGAACTCAATCAAGGAAAACTTTGCAAGTTGGCGGGCACCAGTGACGGTGTAGACATGGCTATATATTCGCCATATCGTAAGCTGCCCACCAGGGCCGCCAAGGTCGTTGACAACCCCACCCGCCCTCGGTATGTTACGGCCATCTGCTTCAGGTGTCCCACGAGTATTCGCTCACGGGATGAAACGGGAAGCCGGTGCGTGACGTGACATTGTTTACGTGACAATTCCGGCGCTGCCCCCGCAACGGTAAGTGTGTTGCGGCGGACCACACAGCCACTGCGATACTCGTGGGAAGGCGGTCCGCCCGGTGTTACCACACCACACGCGAGCCCGGAGACCGGCCGGAAGTCGTGTGTGGCATTGCGGTGGGCGATGCATCGGTGGACAAACCGTAGTTGTTTGCGTGCCTTCCCTCCCCTTGCCTGTACCCTATTCTGGTCACAGGAGACATTTCATGACATCCCTCACTACTCGGCAACAATTGATACTCGGCGTTATCATTACCGGCTTATTGGCGTTCACCCGGGGTCATCATTTCGCCGACATCAATCACTTGCCCGCGGCTTCCTGGGCCATGTTTTTTATCGCCGGGGTGTATCTGCGCGCTACCTGGGTATTCCCATTATTGATCCTCGAAGCCTTCGGCCTGGATCTGATGGCAGTCACCTGGGGCGGGGTCAGCAATTTCTGCGTCAGTCCCGCTTATCCATTCCTGTTGCCGGCCTATGGCGCGTTATGGCTGGGGGGACGTTGGTTGCGCCGTCGTATGACGATGCACTGGTCGATGCTGGCGCCCTTGGGTATCAGCGCCGTGGGCAGCGCTTTTGTTTGTGAATTGTTCTCCAGCGGCAGTTTCTATTTTCTTTCCGGGCGCTTCGAGCAAACCACCCTGCTGGAATTCGGCTCGCGCCTGGCAACTTACTTCCCGAGTTATCTGGGATCGATGCTGTTTTACGTGGTGCTGGCAGCGGTGGTGCATGGGGTCATTCACGTGAATGCGCGCAGGGTACGCATGACGCACCGTGCTCATGTATGAAATGAAAACCATGGCGTTGTTCAAAACAAACACCGGTGCGTAATACGCACCCTACCAACCGGTGTAACGTATGACGCACCGTGCTTTTGTGTAGGGTGCGTATTACGCACCATTTTATGCACGTACCGAAAAAAGTCACAAAATCGGAACATAACCATGACCACCCACACCCTCATGATCCAAGGCACCACATCGGACGCCGGTAAAAGTTTTCTGGTCACCGCGCTGTGCCGCTATCTGGCGCGCGGCGGCCATCGGGTGGCGCCGTTCAAACCACAAAACATGGCGCTCAACAGCGCGGTTACCGCCGATGGCGGCGAGATCGGCAGGGCGCAGGCGGTACAGGCCATGGCCTGCGGCATCGCGCCGCACACGGACATGAATCCAATTCTGCTAAAACCTAACAGCGATGTGGGCGCGCAAGTGATCATTCAAGGACAAGCATTGGGTAATATGGACGCGCTGGATTATCACGATTACAAACAAACCGCGCGCAGCGCGGTGTTCGCATCTTATGAGCGCTTACGTGCTCAATATGAGCACGTTATCGTCGAAGGCGCCGGTTCACCCGCGGAAATCAATCTGCGCCACAACGACATTGCCAATATGGGCTTCGCCGAAGGTGCCGACTGCCCGGTGATCCTGGTGGCGGATATCGATCGCGGCGGCGTATTCGCGCACATCGTCGGCACCCTGGCATTGCTCAGCGCCTCCGAACAAGCGCGTATCAAAGGTTTTGTGATCAACCGCTTTCGTGGCGATCTCGCCTTGCTGCAACCCGGCCTGGAATGGCTGGCGCAACACACCGGCAAACCGGTGCTTGGAGTGCTGCCCTATTTGCAAAACCTGCATCTGGAAGCGGAAGACGCCATTACTGTAGCGCAAAGCGCGAAATACCAACATCCCTTGCGCATTAACGTGGCGGTAATGCCGCGCATCAGCAATCACACGGACTTCGATCCGTTGCGCCTGCATCCCCAGGTCGATTTACGCTTCGTGCCACCGGGCAAAGAGCCGACGCCGTGCGACCTGATCATCCTGCCCGGCTCCAAATCCGTGCGCGCGGATCTGCTCTGGCTGCGCGCCCATGGCTGGGAGCAGGCACTGGCGCGCCATCTGCGCTACGGCGGTAAAATTCTGGGTATCTGCGGCGGCTTCCAAATGCTCGGACGCTGGCTGCATGATCCGCTGGGCCTGGAAGGCGAACCCGGATCCAGCGCGGGACTGGGTTGGCTGGACATGGAAACAACGCTGGCACCGAACAAACAATTGCGCAATGTGCGCGGTCATTTTCATGCCGACGGCGCCGGCATCAGCGGCTATGAAATCCACGCCGGCTGCACCACCGGACCGGCATTGACCCGTCCTTTATTAGTACTCGACCACGGCACCGATGGCGCCATCAGCGACGATGGCCAGGTGATGGGCACTTATGTGCACGGCTTGTTTGAATCGGCCGACGCCTGCGACACACTGCTGGCCTGGGCTGGACTGCACGACGCGCAAACTCCGGACTACGCTGACCTGCGTGCACGGGAACTGGACCGGCTGGCGGACACCATCGAACAACACATCGACACCGGACAACTTGACGCGCTCCTGGGGGTAAATAGAGTGCGTCAGTCCTTAAGCGCATGAAGACATTGATTTTGGGTGGCGTACGCTCGGGCAAAAGCCGATTGGCGGCTCGCATGGCGGAAGCCAGTCAACTCCCGGTGACCATTATCGCCACCGCCACCGCCGAGGATGAAGCCATGCGGCGACGCATTGACGCCCATAAAAAAGAGCGGCCACCGCATTGGCGGGTGATCGAGGAGCCGCGCGCCCTGGCCGCCGCACTGGCGCCACTTTCCGACACCTGCGTCATCGTCGATTGCCTTACCTTATGGCTGACCAATCTTTTGCTTGATAAGAATGACATGCTGCTGCAACAGGAAATCGATAATCTGGTGCATCAACTTAGCCGCCACCCGACTCCCGTTATACTGGTCGCCAATGAAACCAGTCTGGGCATCGTCCCGCTGGGTGAACTGACGCGGCAATATTGCGATATCGCCGGTAGCTTGCACCAACGCCTGGCGACCCTTTGCGACCGAGTACTGCTAACCGTGGCGGGCCTGCCCATGAACTTGAAAGGAGACCCCTTGTGACATTTTCAACCGACTGGATAAACACGAATTCCGCCGACCTCGATCATGAAATTCGACAAGCAGCCTTGCGCCATCAGGATCAGTTAACGAAACCCCAGGGGGCTTTAGGTGTTCTGGAAGCGCTGGCGGTGCGTCTGGCGGCCATGCAGCGTTCACTGACACCGAATGTCGACGTGGTGCATATCAGTATTTTTGCCGGCGACCATGGCGTCGCGCTGGAAGGCATTTCCGCCTTTCCCCAAGCGGTTACCGTCGAAATGCTGCGCAATTTTGCCTCCGGTGGCGCGGCCATCAGCGTGCTGGCGACAGAACTTGGCGCCCAGCTGGAAATCATCAATGTCGGCACGGTTCAAGACCCCGGCCTGATACCCGGCGTGCTGGACGCGCGCGTTGGCTGCGGCACCGAAAACCTGGCCCGCGCACCCGCCATGTCGCTCACGCAAGTCGCGCAGGCCTTGGACATCGGTCGCCTGGCGGTGGAACGGGCCCGCCAGGGCGGTGCCGAGCTGTTCATCGGCGGCGACATGGGCATCGGCAATACCACGAGCGCGGCGGCAATGGCCTGCGCACTGTTGGGCGCCACACCGGTGGAACTCGCCGGAGCCGGCACCGGTTTGGACAGCAACGGCATTCAACACAAAGTCAACATCATCACCCAGGCATTGGCGTTGCACGCAGCCGATCTCGATTCACCCCTGGAAATTCTACGACACCTCGGTGGCTTTGAAATCGCCGCCCTCACCGGCGCCTACCTGGCGTGCGCCAAGAACGGCATCCCGGTACTGGTGGATGGCTTTATTTGCGCCGCGGCCGCATTGTGCGCGGTGCGCTTGCACCCCGCTACCCGGGAGTGGCTGCTGTTTTCCCATTGCTCCGCGGAACAGGGGCACCGCCGGATACTGGAAGCACTCAATGCGC
Organism: Gammaproteobacteria bacterium; assembly: GCA_024641505.1. Taxonomy (GTDB): domain Bacteria; phylum Pseudomonadota; class Gammaproteobacteria; order SG8-11; family SG8-11; genus UBA6920. The sequence goes on along the minus strand of JAHECY010000101.1, from coordinate 8,491 downwards.
AGCCGGTATTGAATCTGGGCATGCGCCTGGGCGAGGCCAGTGGCGCCGCGGTGGCACTGCCGCTGTTGCGCCTGGCGTGCGCTCTGCACAACAACATGGCGACGTTTGCCGATGCCCAGATACAGGAAGCGCTCGCATGATCGGCTGGGCGCTGTTGCGCCATGGTTCGGTAATCGGCGGAGTATGTTTTCGCGGCAGCACCGATGACGCTCTGACGGCGGAAGGCTGGCAACAAATGTGGGACAGCGTTCAGGGGCAGCCGCGCTGGGACCGTATTGTCAGTTCCCCGCTGCAACGCTGCGCAAGCTTCGCGCGCGAGTTGGCGAAACGCAGCGCGATTCCTTACACCCTGGATGCGCGGCTGCGGGAGATTCATTTCGGCGCATGGGAAGGCCGCACCACGGCCAACGTGCACGCCGCCACCCCTGACGCGTTGCAACGATTCTGGACAGATCCCACGACGTTCACGCCGCCGGAAGCGGAATCACTGCTGGCATTTCAAACCCGGGTATTGGCTTGCTGGCAGCGACTGCAACAGAGCCACGAAGGACAACGTCTTCTGATCGTAACCCACGGCGGCGTGATACGCGTATTGTTGTGTCACCTGCTGGAGCATCCGCTGGCACGCCTGCAGGAGTTTCCGGTTGCCCATGGCGCCCTGCTGCGCCTGCCAATTGCAAATCCGCCAGGCGCGCATGATGCACCGATTTTGTAAAACACTGCGCTTCATACACCGCGACCCCGTAGGGTGCGTATTACGCACCATGCTCTTTTTTCCGATTGACAGTACCGCTCCGTTCAACGCAAAACGGTGCGTAATACGCACCCTACAACGGCGCACCATATTTCGCCCCAGCCCCGTAGGGTGCGTATTACGCACCATGCTCTTTTTCCCGATTGACAGTACCGCTCCGTCTAACGCAAAACGGTGCGTAATACGCACCCTACAACGGCGCACCATATTTCGCCCCGAGCCGTAGGGTGCGTATTACGCACCGCTATATATTTACATATCACGCATAAACCATGAACTTCATCAGACCCTTTTTCATCGCCCTGCAGTTTCTCACCGTCATCCCGGTCAGGCTCAAACACGCACCAACGGCCGAGGCACAGGGCTGGTCCGTGGTCTATTATCCGTTGGTGGGATTACTGCTAGGCGCGTTTTTGATCGGCAGCGCCTGGTTGTGCGTCGACTTACCGCCGGCGGTGGGCGCCGCGCTGGTGCTTACTCTGTGGGTGCTATTGACCGGCGCTCTGCATTTGGACGGTTTGGCGGACTGCGCCGACGCCTGGGTGGGCGGCCTGGGTGATCGGCAAAAAACTCTGGATATCATGAAAGACCCGCGCGCCGGCCCGATGGCGGTGATCGCCTTGGCGTTGGTCTTATTACTGAAATTCACCGCATTACAAACACTGCTGGCGGCGCAGCACTGGCAGTTGCTGCTGATCGCCCCGATGTTCAGTCGCAGCGTCCCATGCCTGTTGTTTTTTACTACACCTTACGCGCGCCCTGATGGCCTGGGCCGCAGTGCTGCGCTGCAGATGCCGCGTTTACCCTGTTATGTGATGCTGGCCATGGTGGTGCTGACGATGATTGCGGTACTGGGCATGGCGGGTCTGTGGCTGATCGGCAGTGGCATGGCGTTACTGGCAGCCCTGCGCTGGTTAATGCTGCGCCGCATCAATGGCATCACCGGCGATACCATAGGCGCCAGCATTGAACTGCTGGAGACGATGACTCTTATTTTAGGACTGATTTTTTGTCGTTGGGAATAAAAGCACAATATGCGCCACTGAGCGCAGCACGCAAAAAGCATGGTGCGTAATACGCACCCTACAACGGCATACTATATTTTGCCCCAGGCCGTAGGGTGCGTATTACGCACCGCTGTCGAGTTACGAATTGCGAATTGCGAATTACGAATTGCGAGTTGCGGGTTGCGGGTTGCGGGTTGCGGGTTGCGGGTTGCGGGTTGCGAATTGCGAGTTGCGGGTTAACAAACTCGCCAAATGAAAAAGAGCCGGACGCCTATCCTTTCTTCAGGATCAAGCATCCGACTCCTTCATGAGATCAAAAAAACGAACTACTCGTCGTCTTTATGAGTGATTGCTACGCTTCTCTTTGCGGCTGCCATGCTCTTTACGGCTGCCATGCATTTGAATCGCAGAACCATTGCCATGCGCCCAGGTTGGTTGTGCTTTTAAGGTTAAAACAACCGGGGCCACATAGGCGATTTTCTTTACGAAGTCGCGCCGGGACTGGTTGTGATTGCTCATTGCTTTGCTCCATTAATAAGAATAAGTCGGGGTATTTCTCTGCTCAGCCTCTGCTCACCAGAGCTACACCCATATTCTGAAAGAAATTTCAGAATAATCCTAGTGCGAAATTACACTGATGACCATGAAAAATTTTTATGATCTCAATCTTAAAGACTTTTGGCTGCCTCTGCTCGGACTTTGGCGACCAGGTAAATTGCCATGACATAATCCTCAGCGGTGGGCAACCGGGAATTGTCGGGTATCGACAAGTTACCCATGGGGGAAAAATACCGGGAGAACGATGCTAGCATCGAACCATGCACAACACCGTAATAACAGTAATGATATATACCGGCGCATGACTGCGCGGCGAGCTTTGGCAGGCAGATACCGTACACGAGCAAAAACCGGTGCATCATACGCGTCCACGCGAAGCGATCCCTATTACGCATCCGGCCATCGGGCGCGTATTACGCAAGCGGTGCGGTTGATAAGCTTCTTACATGGAACGTGCCTGGTGCGCTTGCAGCAGTTCACAGGCGGGAATGAGATCGGCGGTGACAACTTCGAAATGCTGACAGGTGGCCATGAGCTGCACCACGCTGGTCAAACTGGCGGTGTTCACCGTGTTCAAATGTAAAGCTTGACTAAAAATATGCGCACTGGCTTGCGCATGCGAGATCGGCCGGATGCTCGGACCAGCTGCCGTGGGATCATGGCGCAGGAAATATACCGTGCGCAATGGTATTGATTTGGCGATTGCGAAGGCTGGCAGGGAAACCGTCGGCACATGTATGGATTGAGAGGTGCGCAGCACGACCTCGGGCAATCGATAAGCAGGGGGTGATTGGCGCAACCACAGGGCGCGAGGATAGGGCTCTACCCGTCGGCTCTGGAGATCGATGACCGCATGTTCGTCACTCAGGTAGTTGAAACCGTGGTGCAGCAAACCCCAGGTCGTCGTCGACTTGCCGGCCCCTGACGGCGCCACCAGCAAACAGGCGTTACCCGCATATTCCAACGCGGCGGCATGAACAAACAGTAAATCCGGACGCAGTTTCTGTACATCATACGTTAACCATTTGTCCAGATAATACAGGACGTTGTACAGGTCCCGGCACGGCGTAACATCACCCGCAGCATGCGCCAGCACATATCCCTCGTCCACGGCATAGGTTAATCGATAATCGATAGCGGCTGAGGTCTGGGGTGCCACCACCAGCGCGTCATAGGCCAGCGCGAGCGCACGTACGATCGCAAGATCTTCGCAATGAATCGTAATCGCGGCACCCAACAACTCAAGACACAATGGGTTATTCATGGTTCTGGATTGCACCCCTGAATTGCCACCCAACAGCCGTGCTGTTACCCCACCAAACATTTTCACCGGTCCAAAAACACAGGAACCGGTAACTACCGGCTCCTGCGGGTTTTATTGCTTACCTACATCCCTGGCATTTGATCAGGGTGTAGCTCCCTGCTAATCGTCCTTACGGGAACCGAACTTTTTAGAACCATGCTTATCCGTTGGACAATTCTGGGCCGAACCGTAATTGTAGGCCATGGAAGGACTGGCTTTCAGGGTCAACACTACCGGCGCAATATAGGCGGCTTTCTTAATGAAACTACGACGCGATTGATTATGGTCGCTCATGAGTACAACTCCATCTGAATATTATTGCTTAAACGATACCGGCCGGAAAACATAATTTGCTCTAGCGGAAAGCCTTTATTGTGCTAACGATGTTATCTCACTCCGTATCACCACCCCGTGTACGCCATTTGCCTCCTCTGTTACAAGCACCAGAGAACACAGGAGTATTCATTATGTAAAATATACGGCGGAATACAATAGGGTAACCCCATTATTCACAAGTATATTTTACGATAACGAATTGGCGAAGGGTCTAAAATAGGTATATGAGAATGCAGAGACTTCTATATCTGTGGCGGGAATATCCGGACGTTTTTATATAATGAAATCTTCATCACTTCGGAAGCCCAAGCGCTATTCCCAACATAGCGCAGCCTGCGATCGCGAAGACACGCAGCGCACCATGAAACACTCGATTCAACGGTGAGGAGATTATGCTTTCCCCATGACGGTTTGGTTTTATCTGACTTCCGGGGGCGAAAACCTTATCGTGGCTTCCAACAGGCAAAGGGTACACCTTGACCCATGGAGTGCTAATGACGACGCCTGGCAAAGCCCAAAAGACCCAGCATCGGCATCAAGAACAACCACAGCGCCGCGGGCAACGGCACCGCTTGAACATCGATGGCATAGACCTGCCCCAGGCCGCTGAACTGAATCAGATAGGAGGTCGGCGTAAAAGCGGTCAGGGCCGTGTCCGCGATCCAACTGACGCCATTGTCGCCGGTCATGGCAAAAATGAAATTCATGGAATTACTCAACAGCAGGCTGCTGCCGGCAAGATTCGTCGCCTGGAAATCAGCGCCATTTTGCGCAAAAGAAACCGTGTCGCTGGGGGCCAGCAGCAAGCGCGCACCGGCGAAGGACAGGTCCTGCTCGTCAAAAATTGCAAGGGTCACCGGTCCGGTATATCCGAAAGTTAACAGCGTGTTGGCATTATTGTCGGCAGGGACCCAAACGGTGGCCGCGTTTGCGGGTGACAGTGTCGTTAGCAGTAATACTGCGACACCAAAAAACTTCATTCCTTTGATCATCCCAGCATTCCCTCATTGTTGTGTTAAGGCCGATATGGCCTGATCCTGATCCTGATCCTGGATCCCTACAACACAGCTGAAGCATATTACCCCGGTGGTCCGTGGCGAGATATGGGGGTAATCCTGTAGGTTATTAAAATACCTTAAACATACATCAAGTATTCGATGGGCATCATGGGTGAAATTTTCTGCTTGAGTGGCGGAATTCCGGTTTAGGGTACTGAATGCAACTATCGACAACAAACGGAGCGGTTAGGTGTTCCCGCCTGAATATCGGCATCGGTTACCTCAGTGGAGAAGTTCGATCATTGGCGGTACCATGTCGTACAACCGCCATCACAAGATTCTGCATGGCGGTTGCAATGCGAAGACCGCAGAAAAATGCACCTTAACTTTGCATAACAACGTTCATTCCGGCAATTACAATCTATTCACAAATAATACGATTCGGAGATCAAGCATGAAAAACTTTTGGATAGCGCTGAGCTTCCTGTCCATTGTATCCGCCGGCGGAAACGCGGCGGCCCAAAACTATAACGTATCCCAAGTAACCAACAACACGACCAACGATGGTTATTTCTTTCTAAACAATAACGATGATGTGCTCTGGGCAGGCTGGGACGGCACTGATTTTGAACTATTCTTGTATACTGCCGCGACCGGCACGACGGAACAGCTCACCAATAACCTGGTAGATGACAACCCCATGGCATTTAACAACCGGGGAGACGTTGCCTGGTACCTTCCCGCGGTGGATGCCCTTGGCAATCCGGTCACTAATTTGATGCGCCGGGATGCCACCACTAAACTGATAACGCAACTGAACACCGGCCCGACTGCCGGCTGGGTCATTTCGATGAATGCGGCGGGCGACGTGGCTTGGACCCAGGTTGATGCCGTGCCCATGGTTGGTGCCGCGACTACGCTTGATGTCTACTACTACAATAACGCCACACAGGTGGTGAAAAACGTGTCCAACAGCCCCGGTATTACCGATGAGTCCCCACAACTCAATAACCAGGGCGATATCATCTGGGTCTATAACAGTCTGCAGGACAACGGTGAAGACGCGGAAATTTATCGCTACAACGCCAGCACGAACCTGATCACCAACATTTCCAATAACACCGTTACCGACACCGGCTGGTCTTTACAACTGAACCAGCGGGGCGATATCGCCTGGGGCACATCCGAAACCGATGCCAATATCTATCTTTATGAAGCGCTGACCAATTCCGTAACCCGCATTACACCGGATAACCTTGCCTACGATACCAGCCCGAGCTTAAGCGCCAACGGTGATGTTACCTGGCTGCATTCGGGAGTTTCCGGTTATGAATTGTATTATTTCAACAATCAAAGTCGAGCCTCCAATTATGTGGCCCAGATCAACTCCAATCCTGGTCGGTTCACGTCATCAGGCGACTATGTCTTCCATGGCCCGGACCCGCTCGGCTTGGATTCGGATATATTTAAATATAAGCCGGTGACCGGAGAAATCATTAATCTTACCAATGACGATCTGGAAAACTGGTCCTGGTGGCTGAATGCGAATGGCGATGTTTCCTGGACTTCCTATACCGGTAACGGCAGCGATTACACCACCTATGAGATAAACACCTACGACAGCGCTACCGGTACCCAAACCCGGCTCACCAGCAATATCGTCTATGACGACAGCCCGATTATCAACAACAACGGCACCGTAGTCTGGTACGGATGGGACGGCACGGACTATGAGATATTCATGGCCAAAGTGGCATCGATTCCGGATACCGATGGTGATGGCGTGCCGGATAACGTGGACAATTGCACTCTGGTGGCGAATCCGGATCAGTATGACGCGAACGGCGACGGTTTTGGCAATCTTTGCGACGGCGACCTGAACAATGACAATGTCGTCAACTTCGGTGACTACGGTATTTTCCGGCAACGTTTGGGCACCACCGATGCCGAAGCGGATTTCAACCACGACGGTGTTGTAAATCTCGGCGACTATGGCATTTTCCGCACACTGCTGGGCAGTGCCCCTGGACCGGCGGGTATTCTGCCCTAGGCTGGAATACTACCGTTATGCATTACTAACAGGCGAAGGAGCATTGGCAGGAATATCACGCCAATGCTCCGAGTCTTTTTACGCTAACCTCACTTCCAAAGGCGATATCAGTACCCCATGACCGAGAGGGTAAACCGCCGTTTCCTGAACTCCCCTTTTTCATTCGCGCCCGATCCACAGCAGAAATCTAGAATCCTTCACGGTATACAATTAGTTCATTTATATAACACCGAGTCTACGGTGTTATGCCGGAAGGACCCGGCGCCTTACCCAGCAACTGCCGAAAGATGCCGTAATCACCAAGATTGACGATACCATCATGATTAAAATCCGCTACCGGGTCCGTACTGCCCAGGCGCTGGCGAAATATACCGTAGTCGCCGAAATTGACAATATTATCGTTGTTCAGATCGCCGTCGCAAAGATTACCGTAGCCGTCGCCGTCCGCATCAAATTGATCAGCATTCGATGCCATAGTGCAATTGTCCGCCAGATCGCGCAACCCATCTCCGTCCGTATCCGGTACGGATAAAAAACCTGCCTGGAGATTGTAAGCCGCGCTGCTGGAAGCACCCAATGCCGAGGATTGACCCACAACCGCTACCAAAGTGTAATTGACCGAGCTGGATTTGCCTCCGCCGCCCGCCAACACATCTTGTTTCAGCCGATAATTGGCACTGCCCTGACCCGCGGCATTAACCGCCCCGCAGACCATCACGAATAGCATTGCCAATAGCCACTTCGAATAACCGCGAGCATTACAGACAAAGCAAATGTTCATTAGTCATCTCCTTAGAGCATCCTGTAGCAATATCGCCTGACGGAAGCTGCGTCTGCCCCATGTTCCCTTGCCAATCGGCAGCGCTATCTCAGTGGCGGTCTTGGTATGGTCTCATCATAACTGAAGCTCTGGAGCATTGGCAGCGTCAGATGCATACCGCACCGTCATTCTTATGTTAAAAGGCAGCCGGGTACTCGTTGCGCACCGCAAGATCACTTACATTCCGGCTCGTCTCTAATGCCTTTTTCAATTTAATGATCGCAAGCATCCTCAGATTAGCAGCGCCTGCAATCGGCGTTTTAACAATAACCAGCATACCAGATTAAAATCGGATATTACTTGGCAACCATCTGGGCCTTGTGCTCAGCGCCAGCAATCGTATAACAATTTGCACTTACACCGGATGCGCTTTCCCACTTCGCGCTTTATACTGACGCCACGGAATCGGGAGTCTCAGTAGACCAGAGCGACCATCACAAGTTGGACGCGACGATGCACGAGGAACATATTTTTCAGGAAAGCCGAGGTCACAATGATGCGCAAATCTTTCTTATCATACAGCTTAATGACACATCTCCGAGCCTGTTATTTCCCAAATTAAACCACCCCAATCCCCCTCTTTTCATTCAAATTACTATCGTAAGGTGAGTCATCGCGTATAACGGTAATTTGGTTATTCAAATTTCTACGGAGGATTTTGAATG